>JAZKCP010000037.1:6447-49399 GCA_040388035.1 Bacteroidota bacterium
CAAGTTTTTCTCTGGTTTTCTCCTGGCAGGAGATTAATACTGCAGTAAATGCTAGTGATAAAATTATTTTTTTCATGGTTAGGTTTTTAATTATTAAGCCGAAATCGTTTCTACTTCCTTGTCGATTTTATTTACTAAGCCAACCAACACTTTTCCTGGCCCAACTTCCGTAAAACTCGTGGCTCCGTCTTTTATCATTTGTTGCACAGATTGTGTCCATCTTACTGGCGCAGTCAATTGGATGATTAAGTTTTTCTTAATCTCGTTTGCATCAGAAACTGCAGTAGCTGTAACATTTTGATATACTGGGCAACTTGGCGTTAAAAAAGTTGTTGCTTCAATAGCTGCGGCCAATTCTTCTCGGGCAGGTTCCATCATTGGTGAGTGAAATGCACCGCCAACAGGTAAAATCAACGCACGTTTAGCACCGGCTTCTTTCATTTTTTCGCAGGCTAATTCCACCGCTTTGTATTCTCCTGAAATAACCAATTGCCCGGGACAATTGTAGTTTGCGGCTACAACGACGCCGTCAATGGAAGCACAAATATCTTCCACAACTTTATCATCTAAATTTAAAACCGCAGCCATTGTACTTGGCATAATTTCACAAGCTTTTTGCATGGCTAAAGCTCTTTGGGAAACTAATTTCAATCCGTCTTCAAATGATAATGTGCCATTGGCAACCAAGGCTGAAAACTCACCTAAAGAATGTCCGGCAACCATATCGGGCTTAATATTTAAAGTTTTAGCCAAAATTACAGAGTGTAAAAAAACTGCAGGTTGCGTAACCTTAGTTTCCTTTAATTCTTCTGCAGTTCCTTCAAACATGATATCTGTAATCCGAAAACCTAAAATGTCGTTTGCTTTTTCGAAAAGTTCTTTGGCTAAAGCCGAATTCTCATATAAATCTTTACCCATTCCGGTAAATTGTGCTCCTTGTCCTGGAAAAACGTATGCTTTCATTTATGCTGAATTTATTTCAGTATTTTATCAACACCGAATAGTTAGTTTTGAATAGCAAAAATACTAATTAAATTAGAACTCAATCGAATCAATAATGTCCAATAACTGCTCATTTAATTCTTGATTGGAAATTACTCCTTTTTCCCTGTCAAAATTCTCATTGAAACTTGGTAATGAAAAGCTTCCTTTTACAATTCCGCCTTGGAATGGCATTCGTTTAACCGCAATGTCCAGTACAGTTCCGCCACCTCGAGCTCCGGGCGAAGTTGCCAGCAATAACATTGGTTTTCCTTGAAATGTCTTACTGTCAATGCGCGATGCCCAGTCCAAAATATTTTTGAAAGCCGCTGAATAATTACCGTTGTTTTCAGCAAAGGAAATCAGGATAAAATCGGCATCGCCAATTTTCTTATAAAAATCTTGGGCCAATTGCGGAATGCCATTATCATTTTGCCTGTCTTTTGAGTAAATAGGCATTTCATAATCGTTCAAATCCAAAAGATCAACAGTTACATCCTTGAAAAGGCTAGACGCGTATTTTGCCAATAGTTTATTGATGGAATCAGAACTGTTCGAAGCGCCAAAGGCAAGTAGTTTTTTCATTTCTTATTTAAATAATGGGTTAGTGCTCCTGACGGACATTTTTTTACCGTCTCAATAATTTTTTCGGTGGTTGAACTTTCAGGAGTAATCCATGGTTTTTCCTTTGGCTTAAAAACTTCAGGATTATTGCGTACGCAATTGGCAGAATGAGTGCATTTTCCCGATTGCCACACTACGGTCACTTCGCCATTGGTATATTCTTTTGTTAAGTCTTTCGGATCCATAATTCAGGCAGATGTTACAGGTTTTAATTTCTTTACAAAACGTCTCTATATTCAGGAACCTTATCAAAAACGCTTTTTGCAAAAGTGCAAAGTGGAATAATTTTGATGTCATTTTCCCGGGCATATTCGACGGCTTTTGTTAGCATTTTTTTACCAAATCCTCTTCCTTCGTTTCCCGGATTAACTTCTGTATGGTCGATGATTATTTTGTCATCACCGGCAAATACAAAAGTCATTTTGGCTTCCTGTTTTCCATCGACATCGATATAAAAAAACCCTTTCTTATCATCGATTGTTAATTGTACTTCGGTCATAATTATTTATTGATTCATTGGAACTTCCATTAATAATATTTCAGCTTCCGATGTTGCTTCAAAAGTTACTTTCTCAAAATCAGTGATTCCTAAACCATCGCGTTGTTCCAATTCCTGGCCATCGACTTTTACGCTTCCTTTAATCACAAAAACGTATAAACCATTACCTTCTTTTTTCCGATTGTAATCTAAAGTTATTCCTTTGTCCAGATTTCCCATATGAAACCATGCATCCTGATGAATCCAGACTCCGGCATCATCTGCATTTGGCGACAGAATTTGTTGCAATTTATTGTGTCGGTCTGTAGTATCTAAAGTGATTTGTTGGTAACGAGGTTCGACATTCCTTGTTTTTGGGAAAACCCAAATCTGCAACAGATTGGTTCTTTTATCATGATTTGGATTAAACTCAGAATGTTGAATTCCGGTTCCGGCACTCATTACCTGAACGTCACCAAATTTGATAACTTCAGTATTACCCATGCTGTCTTTGTGCGCCAAATCACCTTCCAACGGAATTGTGATGATTTCCATATTATCGTGTGGATGCGTTCCAAAACCCATTCCTGACGCGACAATATCATCGTTTAAAACTCTTAATACGCCAAACTGAACTCTTTCCGGTTCATAATAGCTGGCAAAACTAAAAGTATGGTGTGCGTTTAACCAACCGTGATCGGCATGTCCTCGTGTATTTGCTTTGTGAAGAACTGTATTTTTCATATCTATAAATTTAATGATTATTATAATACAAATTTACAGCGACTAAACCTCAGAAGCACTTAATGTAGATTAAGAAATCATTTCCTAAGCATTCGGGATTTCATTTTGCTAAAGAATTCGGGCGTGACACCAATGAAAGAGGCAATTTGTTTTTGAGGAACTTTCTGGATTAAGCCAGGATGTTTTTTACAGAATTTGTCAAAGCGCTCTTCTGCAGATAAACTTAAGTTGTCCATCAGACGCTCTTGATTTGCAACTAATGAATTTTCGATAAGTATCCTGAAAAAGCGTTCCAGCTTCGGGATTTCGAGATACAATTGGTCCTGATTTTCCTTGGATAAAACAACCACTTCTGCATCTTCCAAAACTTCAATAAAAAGATTACCGGGCTTTTGCGAAAGTAGGCTGTACATATCGCTAATCCACCAGCCTTCACAGGCAAAACTCATTACGTGTTCAACAATATGGTCATTGATATTAAAACTTCGCAGCAAACCTGAATTGACAAAATAGCCTTCTTTACAGACCTGACCGGCATGTTGAAGAATGGTTTTAGCTTTGTAATGCCTGGTTTCCGTTTTGGATAAAAATAGTAACTCTTCTTCCGGAGTTAGGGAAACGTGTTTCGAGATGTTTTGTATAATCAAACTCATATTCCCAAAAGTACAAAAACTAAGACATAAAAAAAGCGTCCCGATTTAATCGGGACGCTTTATATTTTAATGTTTGTGTCCGGCATGAGGATCGATAGCTTCTGTTGGAAGTAATTTAAATTCACTTACTACAAAACGATCATTTTTTACTTGACCAACAACTTCTGCTTTTCTGACAGCGGAGCAAAATCCGTCAGCCGCGTGAGCATCACCATGTTTGTGGATATCAGTTCCGTCAACAAAATATGATTTTCCGCCCATACGAACAGCTAAGTCACAACCAGCTTTGCCTTTCATTCCGAATTGGCATTGACCGCAGGCAGCTTCAACAGTTTGGGTTTTTGGTTTCTCTTGTGCATTTACTGAAATGCAGATAAAAAGGATAAGAATTGAAATTACTTTTTTCATGATATATAATTTAAGATAATGCTTCCTTTATTCTATTGAAAGCTTCGGTTAATAATTCTTCACTGGTGGCATACGAAATTCGGATGCAGTCCGGATTACCAAAAGCATCGCCTGTAACTGTGGCAACGTTGGCTTCAGATAATAAATACATCGAAAAATCATCGGCATTGTTAATTAATTTCCCTCGTAGTGTTTTTCCGAAAAACGAAGATACATCAGGAAAAACATAAAAGGCACCTTCAGGAACATTTACTTTTAATCCCGGAATGTTTTTGGTTAAACCAACTACTAAATCTCTTCTGTTTTTAAAAGCTGCAACCATTTCATCCAATACTTTTGGATCAGCTTCAACCGCAGTAATCGTGGCTCGTTGTGCAATAGAATTGGCACCGGAGGTAACTTGACCCTGCATTTTGGTGCAGGCTTTAGCAATAAATTCAGCTGCGCCGATATAACCAATTCTCCAACCGGTCATAGCGAATGCCTTGGCAACACCGTTCACGGTAATGGTTCTTTCAAACAATCCCGGAATGGAACCAATGCTGCAAAATGTTCCAGAGAAATTGATGTGTTCGTATATTTCGTCAGAAACGATGTAAATGTTTGGATACTTTTCCAATACTTTTCCAATGGCAGTTAACTCTTCCCGATTATAGACCGAACCACTTGGGTTACAGGGCGAACTAAACCACATCATTTTGGTTTTTGGGGTAATCGCTTTTTCCAATTGCTCAGGCGTGATTTTAAAATCGGTTTCTACTGAAGTTGGTACTTCAACCGGAATTCCACCAGACAACTTTATGATTTCAAAATACGAAACCCAATAAGGTGCCGGAAGAATCACTTCGTCACCGTCATTCAACATTACCTGGGCTATATTATACAAAGATTGTTTCGCTCCGGTTGACACTACGATGTTTGCCGGTTTGTACTCTAAGTTATTATCGCGTTTAAACTTTCTGCAAATGGCTTCTTTCAAGTCAGCATAACCATCAACAGGTGTATAGGTGCTATAGTTTTCATCGATTGCTTTTTTAGCAGCTTCTTTGATGAAATCGGGAGTATTGAAATCGGGTTCACCTAAACTTAAACTGATGATATCTTTTCCTTGGGCTTTTAATTCTCTTGCCAATGCTGCCATTGCGAGAGTTTGTGATGTAGATAAATTATTGATTCTGTCCGATAAAATACTCATTGTTGGTGTTAGTTATGTTAAATAAAGAGACGCCAATAGTGGCGTCTTTTAATATAATTAGGCTAATTGTGGTTGTCTTCCCAATTCCCTTAGATGTTTAAAATGTGAAGCAATAGCCGCTCTTGTTGTTTTAAACTCGTAGTATGGAAGTTCACATTCTGCAGCAGTCTGCTTTACGATTTCAGCAATTTTACCATAATGGATATGGCTGATATTAGGAAACAAATGATGTTCTACCTGATGATTTAATCCGCCGGTATAATAGTTTACCAGCCAGTTTTTTGGAGCAAAATTCGCCGTAGTAAATAATTGGTGGATTGCCCAGGTATTTTCGATTTCTCCATTGTCATCCGGGATTGGGTTCTCAGTTTCCTCAACAACGTGAGCCAATTGGAAAACAACGCTCAGTATAACTCCGGCAGTATAATGCATTACTAGAAATCCTAAAACTACCTTCCACCAAACAATTCCCATCACCAACGGTGCCACTATCCAAATAGAAAAATAAATAATTTTAGTAATGATTAAAGTTGTCCAACGAATAGCTGGTTTTTTGAATTCGCCGTAAGATAAATTTCTTTTTAGATAGCGTTTCATCTGCAAAAAATCAGTTGTGATTGCCCAGTTGAAAGTTAACAATCCATACAGGAAAACAGAGTAATAATGTTGGAATTGGTGCAATTTGTACCATTTAGCTTCTTTGGTAAAACGCATAATTCTTCCGGCTTCCAAATCTTCGTCGTGGCCTAATATGTTGGTATAAGTATGGTGTAAAACATTATGCTGTACCTGCCAGTTGTAAACATTTCCTGCCAAAATATAAATGCTCCCGCCCATAAATTTATTCACCCAGGATTTAGAGGAGTAAGCGCCGTGATTTCCATCGTGCATTACGTTCATTCCCACACCGGCCATTCCCACACCGATGACGACATTAAGCAAAAGGTAAACCCAAAAAGGCATATCCATAGCAAGTAAAAAGAAATATGGCGTCAGAAAAATGGAAAACATCACTATAGTTTTCAGGTGTAATTTCCAGTTTCCGGTTCTGTCTAGGTTATTTTCCTTAAAATAATTGTTCACTCTCGAATTTAATGTTCTGAAGAATTTCAAACTATCGTTTTTAGAAAATATTGGAGTTTTAGTATCCATTTATTGAATTTCAAATTTTGCCAAAGGTAATTATTATAATTTTTTAAAGATTATAAACAAATCATAATTATTAACCAAAAGCACTATTTTTGTTGAAAATTCAACTTATGGAAGAAATTGTGAGGCAATTTCCTAATCTTACTGAAACTCAAATACTACAGTTTCAAAAACTGGAAGCTTTGTATCAGGATTGGAATGCAAAAATAAATGTTATTTCCCGAAAAGATATAGACGAATTGTACACGAAACACGTTTTGCATTCGTTGGCTATTGCGAAAATCCAACCGTTTGAAGCGGGAACTTATGTTCTGGATGTTGGTACTGGTGGCGGTTTCCCCGGAATTCCGCTGGCGATTTTGTTTCCTGAAACGCGTTTTTATCTGATAGATGTTATTGCAAAAAAAATAAAAGTAGTTCAGGCTGTTGCTGAAGGCTTGGGTTTAAAAAATGTCAAAGCCGAACAAATGCGTGCTGAGAATGTCAAAGGTGATTATGATTTTATTGTCAGTCGTGCTGTGACCAACATGCCTGACTTTGTTTCCTGGATAAAAGACAAGATCAAAAAGCAAAACAAGCACAAGCTGCCTAACGGAATCCTTTATTTAAAAGGCGGCGATTTGACCGAAGAGCTAAAAGACTTTCCAAAAGCGACCGAATATAATATTGCTGATTTCTTTTCGGATGAATTCTTTGAAACTAAAAAAGTGGTGCATTTGCCACTAAAGTTTAAAGCATAAAAAAAGCCTCAATTTTTGAGGCTTTTTTTATTAATTTTTAACAATCTTTCTTACTATGTTTTCATTCTCATTGCCAATTGTGATAAGATAAATTCCCCTGCTCAATGAAACCGGAATTTCTAATGTTCCGTTTATAGATTGGTTTTTTGCCTGATAGATAGTTTTCCCAAGCATATCGGTAACGTTAATGTCGGCATTTTCAATAGGATTTCCAGTAGTGATTTCAATATTGTTTTGTACCGGGTTTTGAATCCATACCGATTGCAGAGCGAAGTTGGTGTTCGCTAAAGGCATGGTTCCAACTTCAAATGTCGTATCGTTTTGGTCGATTCCCGCAGCAGATGAAAATACAACAGTATTAATGCTTCTAAATTTAAAATTGTTTGTCGAATCGTTTGGATCATAATAGGCATAGGTAGTCTGAGAAGCCGTTCCTACCGGAAAAATACTTAAGTACAAAGTAACAGAAAGCACTGTTTTTAATCGCGTTACATTACCAGTGTAGCCATAATCAGGTAAATTTAAAACACCATATGCGTCCACCGTTGTAGTTAATGTTCCCGAAAAAGTCCCCGAATTAGTACCGTAGACGTAATCTCCACTAACGTTATTATCGGTGTTGGTAAATGGATAAACCATTGGAAAAGCTCCCAAAGTTGCATTTCCGGCACCACTTGCCCCGCCATTAAAATTAATATTCAAGCCCGAAGAATCCAAACCGGTGATCGAAACAACACTCGCTATATTTTTAGTAAACATTTTCCCAATTGTAGTAGTTGCTCCTTGTACTGAAGTAGTGGTAATGACAGTATTGGTTCCAGGATAAGTTGTAGATTCTGTTGCAGTTGGTGTGCCATAGGTATACGTTGAAGTGCCAAGCGCAAGGAAACCCGAAAACGTCCAGGTTTGATCAATTCCGCCCGCACCCTGACTTGGTGCTGTTGATGCGACCACTGCTGTACTTACAAAACCATCGGTGCCGTAGAACGAATTTACCTGATGTTGGGAAAATCCAATAAAAGAGGTTAATAATAAGAATAAAAGTAATTTTGTTTTCATAGCAATCTTGTTGATTATAGTGACATTCAAATATATAAAAAAAGTCCAAGCGAAACTTGAACTTTAGATTTTTCCTTTGCCAATGACAATGAATAATACTATTCTCCCAAAAATGGATAACGATAATCTTCCGGCGTGACAAAGGTTTCCTTGATGGTTCGTGGCGAAACCCAACGCAATAAATTCTGCATCGAACCTGCTTTGTCATTCGTTCCAGAAGCTCTGGCACCGCCAAAAGGCTGCATTCCAACAACTGCTCCCGTTGGTTTGTCATTGATATAGAAGTTTCCGGCACTGTTTTGTAAAGCAGTCGTTGCTTCCTGGATTGCATATCGGTCCTGACTGAAAATCGCTCCTGTCAAAGCATATTCCGAAGTTCCGTCCACTAATTCCAATGTTTCAGCCCATTTTTTGTCGTCATAAACATAGATTGTCATAACAGGTCCAAAAAGTTCGGTTTCCATGGTGGCATATTTTGGATTTGTCGTAACAATTACCGTTGGTTCAATGAAATATCCTTTTGATTTATCGTAATTTCCACCAACGATGATTTCGGCATCTTTGTCTGCTTTTGCCTGGTCAATTGCTTTCGCCAATTTATCAAATGAACCTTCATGGATTACGGCTGTAATAAAGTTTCCAAAATCTTCAGGAGAACCCATTTTCATGGATTTCACATCGGTAATCAATTGCTCTTTAACTGCTGGCCATAAGTTTTGTGGAATATAAGCTCTCGACGCTGCCGAACATTTTTGTCCTTGGAATTCAAAAGCACCACGGGTAATTCCGGTAACGACTTGTTTTACATTCGCACTTGGATGCGCCAAAACAAAATCCTTTCCACCGGTTTCTCCAACGATTCTTGGATAAGTTTTATAGGTGTGGATATTCTCTCCAATTTTTTTCCAGATTTCCTTGAACACGAATGTTGAACCGGTGTAATGAACTCCGGCAAAATCAGGATGTTTCAAAATAGTATCGGTAATCATTACAGGATCTCCAAAAACTACGTTGATAACACCATCAGGAACTCCGGCTTCCTTAAATACATCAATAATTATTTTTGCTGAAAATACCTGACTGTCGCTTGGTTTCCAAACTACAGTATTCCCCATTAAAGCAGCACTTGCAGGTAAATTTGCCGCAATAGCAGTAAAGTTAAATGGGGTAATCGCATATACAAATCCTTCCAACGGACGGTATTCAACCCGGTTCCAAATATCAGAAATTGATTTTGGCTGGTCGTTGTAAATCTGTGTCATGAATTCTACGTTGTAGCGTAAAAAGTCAATCAACTCACAAGAGGCATCAATCTCTGCCTGATAAATAGTTTTGGATTGCGCAATCATTGTTGCGGCATTTATCCTTGCCCGGTATGGTCCGGCAATCAACTCAGCAGCTTTCAAAAAGATAGCGGCACGTTGTTCCCATGCCATGTTTGCCCATTTTTTTCTGGCTTCCAAAGCAGCATCAATAGCTTGTTCTATATGTTTTTTTTCTGCTAAATGATAGGTTCCCACAATATGTTTATGGTCGTGTGGAGCAGACATGTTTTTTGTGTTTCCGGTGCGGATTTCTTCGCTACCAATGTAGTTTGGAACGTCAATAGTCTCGTTCCACATTTTTTTATAAGCGGCTAAAACTGCAGCTTTTTCAGGAGAATTTGGAGCGTATGATTTTACCGGTTCATTGACCGCTTTTGGTACATGAAAAAAACCTTTTGGCATATTATTTTAATTTGAAAATTAAACAATTTGAAAATTTGAAAATTTCCTTTTTGAGGATTATTCAATTCGGAGTACAAAAGTACAAAGGTTGATTTGAATATCTCTAAAGACTATCATAAAAAAGTAGTAATTCAGTAAAGTATTTGAAATATAATGTAAGTCACAAGAACAGTTTAGATTTTAAATTTGATATTGCTCATCACTAATTTATGAAAACACCGCTACTGGCTTTTAACGACAAAGGAATTTACTGCAAACAGGCCGACGTTTATCTCGATCCGTGGCGTCCTGTCAAAAATGCAATCATCACCCACGGCCATTCCGACCATGCGCGCTGGGGACACCAAAATTACATCACGCATCACACTAATGTTCCAATCATCCGCCACAGGCTTGGAGAAATCAATGTTACAGGAATCGACTGGAACGAAACTTTGGTAATCAATAACGTAAAATTTTCTTTTCATCCAGCAGGGCATATTTTTGGAAGTGCACAAATTCGGGTTGAACATCTTGGCGAAGTTTGGGTTTTTACAGGCGATTATAAAACCGAAGATGATGGAATTTCCGTTCCTTATGAAGTTGTCAAATGCCACAGCTTTATAACCGAAAATACTTTCGGGTTGCCCGCATTCAAATGGACACCACAAGCAGAAGTCATGACTGAAATAAACAATTGGTGGGCAGAAAACAAGGCTGAAGGCAAAACCTCTGTGCTATTCGGATATTCATTAGGAAAAGCACAGCGATTGCTAAAATACCTCGATACCAATATCGGAACAATATATACTCATGGCGCTATTGAAAACATGACTAACGTTTTACGTCCGATGATTGATTTACCGCCAACAACATTGGTAACCTACGAAACCAAAAAAGAAGAATTACTCGGAAACATTGTGTTAGCTCCGCCAAGTGCCCACGGAAGTACGTGGATTCGGAAAATGACGCCATTCGTAACCGGTTCAGCAAGTGGCTGGATGGCTTTTCGTGGAGCCAGAAGAAGACGGGCAATTGACAAAGGTTTTGTGCTTAGCGACCACTGCGATTGGTATTCTTTGTTGGATAGCATAAAGGCAACAGGTGCCGAAAAGATAATCTGTACTCACGGTTACAGCGATATTTTTTCCAGATACTTACGGGAGATTGGCTATGACGCCCGAACAGAAAAAACGCAATACGAAGGCGACGAAGGAGAAACAGAAAAAGAATCTGAAATGGTAACGGAATGAAAAACTTTGCCGAACTTATAAAAACCCTGGATAGTTCCAATAAAACGAATGTCAAAGTTGATGCATTGACCACTTATTTCAAAAATGCATCCGACGAAGATAAGGTTTGGACAATTGCTATTCTTTCGCATCGTCGTCCGCCACGTCCTGTCAATACTACCTTATTGCGGCTTTGGGCAAATGAATTGGCGAATATTCCGCTGTGGCTGTTTGAGGAAAGTTATCATATTGTTGGTGATTTGGCAGAAACCATTGCGCTTGTAATTCCCGTCGCCAACGAACATTCAGACAAAAGTTTAAGCGAATACCTTCGGGAAATGATAGCCTTAAAAAGTAAAACCGACGAACAGAAAAAAGAATATTTGCAGCAAAATTGGCTCGCCCTGAATTATTATGAACGCTTTGTCTTCACCAAATTAATCACAGGAAGTTTCCGCATCGGCGTAAGCCAAAAGTTAATGACCAAAGCTTTGTCGAAAGCCGAAAATGTCGATGAAGATACGTTGGCCTATAAACTGATGGGAAACTGGAATCCTAATACGATTACCTTTCAGGAATTAATTCTTGATGAAAAAAACAGCGATTATTTGTCCAAACCTTATCCATTTTATCTGGCTTATCCGATAGAAAGTGATATTTCCGGACTTGGAAATCCGGAAGACTGGTCAGTAGAACACAAATGGGACGGCATCCGTTCGCAAACCATCATCCGTGAAAACGAAATATTTGTTTGGTCAAGAGGTGAAGAACTGGTAACTGATAAATATCCTGAGTTTCATTCTTTTTTGGGAAATATTCCTGACGGAACTGTTATCGATGCCGAAATATTAGCTTTTAATAACAACGAAATTGGAACATTCAATGATTTGCAAACTAGAATTGGCCGAAAAACGACTTCCGCAGCATTGTTAAAATCAAATCCGGTAATCCTCAAAGCCTATGATTTATTGGAATGGGAAGGAAAAGATATCCGGAATTTACCTTATGAAGAACGTAGATTTATTCTGGAAAATTTAATTAAATCTATAAAGGAAAAAAACCTGCCATTGCATTTATCCGACAGAAAAACATTGAATTCGTGGGATGAAGTCACAGAAGAACGAATGCTTGCCCGTGAAATGCGAAGTGAAGGATTAATGCTGAAACGAAAAAGCTCGCCTTACCAAGTAGGGCGTAAAAAAGGCGATTGGTGGAAATGGAAACTAGAGCCGTTAGTTATTGATGCGGTTTTGACTTACGCAATGCGTGGCAGCGGAAGAAGAAGCAACTTGTTCACCGATTATACGTTTGCACTTTGGCAGGATAATGAAAACGGAGAAAAGGAATTGGTAACATTTGCCAAAGCCTATTCCGGTTTAACCGATGAAGAATTTAGAAGGGTAGATGATTATATAAAAAAAAACACCCTCGAAAAATTTGGTCCGGTCAGAAGTGTCGTCCCAAAACTGGTTTTTGAAATTGGTTTTGAAGGCATCGCGCTTTCCAAAAGGCATAAAAGCGGAGTCGCTACAAGATTTCCAAGAATACTGCGTTGGCGGCACGATAAAAATATAGAAGAAGCAAATACGATTGAGGATCTTAAGGATATGATTCCATGAAAAGAGAAGCATTATTTACCATAGCCGAAAATTGGTTTGAAAAGCAGGGCTGGAAACCTTTCGCATTTCAGACACAAACATGGACGGCTTTTCTGCAAGGTAAAAATGGGTTGCTAAACGCTCCAACAGGAAGCGGAAAAACGTATGCGCTCTGGATGCCAATCGTACTAAATTATATCAAACAAAATCCGGAATATAAAACCAAACATAAACCCGGATTAAAAGCAATCTGGATAACACCTTTGCGTGCACTTTCTGTCGAAATTAAACAAGCTGCGGATAGAGTGGCCGGTGATTTAGAAACTAATCTAACAGTAGCCATCCGCTCGGGAGATACTTCGCAAAGCGAAAGGGCAAAGCAGAAAAACAAAATGCCGGATTTATTGATAACAACTCCTGAAAGCCTTCAATTGCTTTTGGCAACAAAGGATTATGCCAAAACTTTTAAGGAATGTAGTGCCATTGTTGTTGATGAATGGCATGAATTATTGGGAACAAAAAGAGGTGTGCAGATGGAACTGGCACTTTCCCGATTAAAAATAATTTCACCGAATTTAAGAATTTGGGGTATTTCTGCAACCATTGGAAATTTGGAATTGGCACGCGAGGTTTTATTGGGAACCAATTCAGAAGCTTATAAAAACTCAGTCCTGATAAAGGCTCACATCAATAAAAAAATCAACGTCATTTCGATAATTCCCGACAAAATGGAAAGCTATCCGTGGCGTGGGCATATGGGTTTACATCTGATTGATGAGGTTGCCACAATCATCAAACGAAGCAGGACAACACTGGTTTTTACCAATGTCCGTTCGGCCTGCGAAATATGGTTTCAGGCATTGCTTGAAAAATATCCGGAATTTGCCGGAGAAATGGCAATGCACCACGGAAGCATAAGCAGGGAAACGCGGTTGTGGGTTGAAAATGCTATAAGAAACGAAGAGTTGAAAGCGGTAGTTTGCACGTCAAGTCTCGATTTGGGGGTCGATTTTGCTCCGGTTGAAACCATTATTCAAATTGGTGGGCCAAAAGGTGTCGCGCGTTTTCTTCAACGAGCAGGAAGAAGCGGTCATCAGCCCGGAAAACAGAGCAATATTTACTTTTTGGCAACGCATGCGATGGAACTCATAGAAGCATCGGCACTAAAAAAAGCGGTTAGGGAAACCATTGTTGAAGACCGCATTCCCTATCTGCATAGTTATGATGTTTTAGTGCAATATTTGAACACGCTTGCAGTATCAGACGGGTTTTTCCCTGATGAAATTTATAAGGAAGTCCAAACAACTTTTTGCTATCAGAATATTATAAAAGAAAATTGGCAATGGCTATTGAATTTCATCACAAACGGAAGCCAAAGCCTTCAGGTATATGATGAATACAAAAAAGTAGAAATTGAAGAAGACGGAAGATTCAAAATCAACAACAGACGGATAGCAATGCATCATCGAATGCAAATCGGAACTATTGTCGGCGATGCCGCGTTGAACGTAAAATATTTAAAAGGCGGTTACATCGGAAGCATCGAGGAATGGTTTGCCTCCAAATTGCAACCTGGCGATACATTTACTTTCGCAGGTAAAAAACTCGAGTTTTATAGGATAAAGAATATGCAGATTTTGGTACGAAAAGCCGATCCGAAAAAGTCATCTAAAATAGTCAGTTGGATGGGAGGAAGAATGTCATTTTCTGCGCAAATGAGCCAATTGATACGGGAGGAACTGTATAACGCAAATTCCGAAAATCGTACACCTGAATTAAAAGCTCTTAAACCCGTTTTTGATAGGCAAAGAAAAGAAAGTATCGTGCCTAACGCCGATCAGTTCCTTATTGAAACCTTTAAAACACGTGAAGGATTCCATGCGGTTTTTTATCCATTTGAGGGGCGATTTGTTCATGAAGCGATGGCGAGTCTGCTTTCGTACCGAATAAGTTTGTTGTTTTCGATTACATTTTCACTTGCCTATAATGATTACGGATTTGAATTGCTATCCGATCAGCAAATTGATATGCAGTCAGTTTTTGATAACAATCTGTTTTCTTCAGAATATTTACACCATGATTTACAAAAAAGCCTTAACGCAACAGAAATGGCACGCAGGAAGTTCAGGGATATTGCTGTAATTGCCGGTTTGGTTTTTACCGGAATGCCCGGAAAACCAGTAAAGACAAAGCATCTGCAAAGCGGATCGCAATTGCTGTTTGAGGTTTTCAGGGATTACGAGCCAGATAATCTTTTGCTGCAGCAAGCCTATATTGAAACCTTCGAACATCAATTGGAGGAAGGGCGTTTACTGCAATCGATGGAACGGATACGGCAACAGGAAATTGTATGGAAACAATGCGAAAAACCAACACCATTCAGCTTTCCAATTATTACAGACAGGCTTCGGGAGAAACTATCGAGTGAAACGCTGAAAGAGCGTATTGCAAAAATGACAGCATCTTATATGAAATAAAATATGGAAATCGAGATACGACATAATAACTTTACGTTACACGCCAGCGGCGCAATATTCTGGGAAGAACAAAATTCCCTGTTGATTTCAGACGTACATTTAGGGAAGATAACCCATTTCAGAAAGCATGGCTTTGCAATTCCGGAAAACGCAATTGTGGAGAACTTCAAAAGACTGGATGAAATTGTTGACTTATTCAAGCCGTACAAAATAATTTTCCTCGGTGATTTATTTCATAGTAAAATCAATAACGAATGGGAATTATTTTCAGAATGGGTAAATACGATAAGCGCGAAAATTATCCTTGTTGAGGGAAATCATGACATTATTGGGAAACAGCATTATGAGGAATTAGACATTGATATTTATCCCAAACTACTTATTGACGAATTTTTATTGACGCATCATCCGACAGAAACCGAGCAGGTTTTTAATTTTTGCGGGCATATTCATCCTGGAATAAAACTAAAGGATTTAGGAAGGCAGTCTATGAAACTACCGTGCTTCTTCAGGCAGAAAAACAGATTGATTCTTCCTGCGTTTGGGGAATTTACCGGAAAATGCTTTATGCAGCCGGAGCAAGACGATGAAGTCTACGCCATTGCAATGGATGAAGTAATAAAGGTAATTTGATTTAATTCAAGGCAAATGGTGCGCTCAATTTGAATGTCGGCACAATAACCTTAAAATTTTTCGTCGTAGTGAAATTAATCATATTGAAATAGCCACTCATTGCTCCAAAAGGAGAAGATAGCAGGCAACCTGAATTATAGGTGTGTTTTTCACCAGGCTTAAGTACCGGTTTTTTGCCAATTACGCCTTCGCCGTCAACAACTTCAATATTGTTGAGAGAATCAAGTATTTCCCAATGGCGTGTATTTAACTGAACGGAATCCTTACTGTGGTTTTCGATGGAGATTTCATAACTAAAGGCAAAATGGAGTTTGTAGTTCTTGAAGTAGGTGCCTTCAAAACTAGTCAAAACTGAAATTTTTATGCCTCTTGTTATTTGAGTTACCATAAATGATTTTATAAAACGATTTCAAAATTACAAAAAATACTTGTCGGTAGAATATTTTAGTGTTAATTTTTAGTTAGTTATATCAACAGAGCTTGCTAATCCTCTTCCAATAATTCTATCATAACGTTGGTTGTTTTCCCTATAATAGACCAATACAAAATAATTATTCTCTGTTTGAAAAAAGTTTCCATCGATAGCATTCTGTTCGTCAATTTTTCCTTTGCCATCCGAAATTACGTATTGGTAATTGGTAAAACCTTGTTTTATCATAAGCGCTTTTTCGTAAATTCCCTTTTCGGCATTATACTCCATTTTGTTTTCATCGCTCATTACATAATTGTTAAACATACCGTTGACGTATATCGTTTTTTTGTCATAGAGGGCTGGAGCCGAAAGCGAGAAGAAAACCCAGGAATAATCAGCTTCAATTTCATTGTTTTGCGCATTAATGTTTTTCACAATATAGTTTCCGTTAATATCGGGAAAATAGGTGTAAGGATTATTTGCTTTGGATTGGTCTAAATATAGATGGGCATTATAAACACTGCCATTGGTGTCTATTTTAGCAATGCTGTTATTGGCAGCGCGAATGTCTTTGTTTTCAAAAAAGTGAAATTCATTCCCCGCCCAAAATTGCGTTTCAGCATCATATTTATAAATCAAATCATTGCCAATAGTATATTGTGGTTTAATATTAGTTACAGCATTATCGAATTTTCCATTTTGCATCAGCATGACTTTAACATTGCTTAACGGACTTTGGAAGTTTATTGTAGCCGATTTTATTGCGAATTCTACGTTTTGTTTTTGTTCAACAACAGTTAAGTTTCGGGCTCTTCTTATTTGCATCGGAACCGAGACCAGCTCTTCATAAAGGATAAACTTCCTAGCGAAAACCACTTCCTTGTCTTCGTTTAAGATCTTAATCACATAATTTCCACTCACTCTGAATTGCGTAAACCTATTCGGAAAGGAAAGTTTGTAATGAGAATAAATCTGAAGCGAGTTAAACGAATTGGTATAATCCTGAATTCTTTGGTCGTCGAACCCGTTTATATATTCAGATTTGGCCAATTGTGAAGGTTTCCAATCATAATCGCAATGCGTTATCGTGTAGTAATAATTGGCTTCGTTACCATATAAGTCATCAAATTGTAATTGAAAGCTGTCGCCCAATTGAAATACAGCAACAGCATTTTGTCCGTTTTGAACAAAACTTACCGTTTTAATATTATAAGGTGGTGCAATTTCTTTTTCGATCTGAGAAAATATATTTCCTGAAATAAGAATAAATACAAAAGTGAGTATGCTCTTTTTAAACATAGTTTTAATTTTTCGAATGGTAAATATAATTATTATGCATGAATTATGCCGTTTGTTTCTGCTAAGATATAGTAACGCTAATATTTCGTTAAATATATTTTTGTAAGTGTTTATTTTATTAGTTTCACAATAAATGTAATCTTTATCCGTTATTATTTCTCTAACAACAAAACCTAATTTTTTTATTATGAAACAAATTTTAAAATCGGCATTTGTCCTTTTATTGTTTCCCGTAGCAAGTTTTGCACAGGATTTAAAAGGCACAGACGCAATCCCTTTTGATCCGAATGTGAGAAAAGGAACCCTGAAAAATGGATTAACCTACTACATCAGAAAGAATGCTAAGCCTGAAAACAAGGTCGATTTAAGACTTGTAATCAATGCAGGTTCGATTCTTGAAAACGACGACCAACAAGGATTGGCGCATTTTATGGAGCACATGTGTTTTAACGGAACCAAACGTTTTCCAAAAAATCAGTTGGTAGATTATCTGCAAAGTATCGGTGTGAAATTTGGACAGCATTTAAATGCCTATACCAGTTTTGACGAAACGGTTTATTTTCTCCCAATCCCATCCGATAATCCGGAGAAACTGGAAAAAGGGTTTCAAATTATTGAGGATTGGGCATTTAATGCCAACCTGACAACGGAAGAAATTGACAAAGAAAGAGGTGTTGTCCTCGAAGAATATCGTCTTGGCCTTGGCGCCGATAAAAGAATGGAAGACCGATATATTCCAAAAATGATGTACAATTCGCAATATGCCAATCGTCTTCCCATTGGTAAAAAAGAGATTTTGGAGAACTTTACTTATGATAAAGTAGTCAGTTTTTATAAGGATTGGTATAGGCCAAATTTGATGAGCGTGATTGTTATTGGAGATATTGATGTAAATGCAATGGAACAAAAAATTAAGGACCATTTCGAAAAATACCAAAATCCGGCGAACGAAAAGCCAAGAAAAACATTTGAAGTGCCTAACCACAAAGAAACTTTTATAGCCATTGAGAGTGATAAAGAAGCAGCACAAACGCAAGTACAATTGATTTACAAGGATTATGGTGTGCGAAAACCTAAAAAAACCATTAACGATTTGAATAATATCATGGTCGAAACGCTTTTTTCAACCATGTTAAACAACCGATTGAATGAATTAACCAATTCACCAACACCACCATTTACTTATGGATTTACTTACCATGGAGGAACTTTCGCACGTGATAAAGAAGCATTTCAATCTTTTGCTATGATAGACGAAAAGAAACAGCTTGAAGCATTAAAAGTATTGGTTTCGGAGAATGAAAGAGTTAAGAAATTTGGTTTTACTACCGGTGAATTTGAAAGATCCAAAAGCGAAATTCTATCTAGAACAGAAAACCAATTCAAAGACAAGGATAAAACCAATTCTGAAAATTTTGTCTGGGAATGTCAGTCAAACTTCCTGGAGCAAAATCCGATGCCGGGAATAGAATGGGAGTATGCCAATATCCAAAAAATATTGTCAGCTATCAAATTAGAACAAGTGAATGCATTCATCAAAGATTTCATCAAAGATGATAACAGAGTAGTTGTAATTACTTCTCCTGAAAAAGAAGGTCTGAAAAAAGTAACCGAAAAGGAAGTTTTAGAGGCGATTACTGTTAACACTAAAGATTTAAAACCTTACGAAGACAAAGCGGTTGCTTCAAGTTTGTTGCGAAGTCCTGTGAAAGCAGGTACAGTTGTAAAAAAAGAAACCAATGAGAAAATTGCGGCGACGACCTTGACATTATCCAATGGAGCCAAAGTAACCTATAAGAAAACCGATTTTAAAAACGACGAAATTCTATTAGAAGCGGTAAGTTTTGGCGGAACCAATTTGTATTCAAATGAGGAAATGAAGAAAACGCAATTTGCCAACGGTGGTTTATACGAAGCCGGTTTTTCCGGATTGGACCGAAATGATATTGACAAGTTTATGGCTGGGAAAATTGCTGAGGTGACACCTTTTATCTTCAATACAACTGAAGGTTTCAGAGGAAATACAACTCCTAAGGACTTAGAGTATGCTTTCCAAATGCTGCATGCTTATTTTACCGATTTAAATTTTGATAAGGATGCTTATGAAGGATATAAACAAAAGCAATCAAACTTTACAGATAATATGATTTCGCAGCCAAATTTTTATTTCCAACAGGAATTTTATACTTATCTGAACAAAGAAAACCCACGATGGAACGGTCTTGTGCCAACCGCTGAAAAATGGGCTGAAACTGATTATCAACTAGCTTACAACAAATACAAAGAGCGTTTTGCCAGTGCCGAAGATTTTGAGTTTTTCTTTGTTGGAAATATTGATGATACTGCGATGGAAAATTTTGCCAAAACATACATCGCTTCATTGCCTTCAAAAGGGACAAAAGAAAGTACTAAAGATACAGGTTATAGATTTCTGAAAGGAGATATTAAAAAAGTGGTAAACAAAGGTAAAGACCCAAAAAGTAATGTAACGATTATGATGTATGGTGATGCCACGTATAACTCTAATGATGCCTATCTGTTGAAAGCTGCAGGAGACATTTTAAATATAAAATTGACTGAAGTAATCAGGGAAAAAGAAAGCGGTGTTTACACGATAAATTCTCGTGGCAGTATGAATAAAGTGCCTTACGGTTCTTATAGTTTTAATATTTCGTTCCCATGCGGTCCGGAAAACACAGAGAAACTAATTACGGCTACTTTAGCAGAACTGGATAAAATTATCGCTAATGGACCAACTCAGGTTGATTTGGATAAATTTAAACAAGCAGAGCTTTTAGAATATAAAAAGCAAATGAAAGAGAATAGATATTGGATGAGCAATTTCACGAAATCCTACACAAATGCTTCAAAACCGGAAGAGATTTTAGATATGGAAGCTAGAATTAACGGCGTTACCGCAAAGCAAGTGCAGGATATAGCTGGGAAATATTTATCCAAAGAAAAAACTATTGGGGTTTTAATGCCGGAATAAGTTTTTAAAACTAATAAAAAAGCCATGCAATTTGCATGGCTTTTTGTTTTTCTATTTAAAGCAAACGGGAATAATCTCGCCCTTTGCTAAACAATATTTCTCTACTAATTCTGGTGCAATTTTGCGGGTGTAATCTTCTTCAACAACTTTGAAACCAATACTTCTAAGCTTGTCAAAATAATCTCTTCCGTAAACACGAACGTGGTCGTATTGTCCGAATATCTTGGCGCGCTCTTTTTGGTCAACAATGCTGTCATCTGAAAAAGTAGTTGCTCTCGATAAATCTTGCGGAATCTGGAAAATTCCCATGCCGCCGGGTTTCAAAACCCTGTATAATTCCTGCATGGCTTTCGTATCATCCGGTATGTGTTCCAAAACGTGGTTACAGAAAATGATATCATAAGTGTTATCTTCAAATGGCAGGTTGCAGATGTCCGCTTTGACATCAGCCAAAGGCGAAAGCAAATCGGTTGTTGTATATTCTATATTCGTTTGCTTTTTGAAACGTTTGTAAAACTCTTGCTCCGGAGCGAAATGCAGTACTTTTTTCTTTTCTTTTGATGTGAAAAAGTCGGTTTCGTTTTGAAGATACAGCCACAATAATCGGTGTCTTTCTAAAGAAAGTGTACTCGGGGAAAGTACATTATTTCGTTGGTTTCCATATCCGTAAGGCAAAAACATACTGAAACTTTTACCGTCAATTGGGTCTGTAAATCGGTTTCCTTTCAAAGCCAACGCCAAAATAGGACGAACCACAATACTTAAGCGAATTAGTATGGGTCTCGGAATGGTATTCAATATAAATTTGAAAAGTTTTTTCATTACAACACTAAAGGATTTTTGCGGAATTCATCTTCTTCGTTGCTCACAATTCCTAATGCTTTGTAGATATATTGAAACGTTGAAAGCAATTCCGGT
The DNA here is from genome assembly GCA_040388035.1 of Bacteroidota bacterium. GTDB lineage: Bacteria > Bacteroidota > Bacteroidia > Flavobacteriales > Flavobacteriaceae > Flavobacterium. The sequence goes on from JAZKCP010000037.1 coordinate 27,746, forward strand.
TTTCCATTTATCAATGCCACATCGTGTTCAAAATGTGCACTTGGTTTTCCGTCAGCAGTAAGGATTGTCCAGCCATCTTTTAGTTGTTTAATGTTTTTGGTTCCCATATTGATCATCGGTTCGATGGCAACCACCATTCCTTCAACGAATAGTTTTCCACGACCGCGTTTTCCATAATTTGGCATTTCGGGATCTTCATGCATTTTGGTTCCTAATCCGTGGCCTACAAGTTCACGAACAACTCCATAACCATGGCTTTCACAATACTTCTGTATAGCATTGCCAACATCTTCTACACGATTTCCGGCTTTGAATTCTTTAATCCCAACGTATAAAGATTCCTTGGTAACGGTTAAAAGTTTCTTGACATCCGGAGCGACTTCCCCAATCTCAAATGAATAGGCATGGTCACCATAAAAACCATTTTTCAACACACCACAATCTACCGAAATCACATCGCCTTCCTGCAGTGGATTATTATTTGGAATTCCGTGAACAACCTGAGCATTTGGACTCATGCAAAGCGAATTCGGAAAACCATAAAGACCAAGAAATCCCGGAACTCCACCGTTGTCACGGATGAATTCTTCGGCAATTTTGTCTAGGCGTAGAGTAGTTACACCCGGCTTAATCACTTTGGCAACTTCTCCCAAGGTTTTGGAAACCAGTAACGCACTTTCGCGCATCAATTCGATTTCTTCGGCAGTTTTTGGAATAATCATACATCAATTTTTCAGTCGGCAAAAATACAACTTTTAATCTGATTTTTACAATAACGAATGCTGTGTCATTGCAGCCGGTTTTTCAATTCCCATTAATTCAAGGATTGTTGGGGCAATATCACCCAGTATTCCGTCATGGATGGTTTTAAGTTCAGGATCGACTAAAATTATCGGCACCGGATTGGTAGTATGTGCGGTATTTGGGCTTCCATCAGGATTAATCATCGTTTCGCAGTTTCCGTGGTCGGCGATTACTATAGTGGTGTAGCCATTTTCGAGCGCGGCGGTAATTACTTTTTCGGCACATTTATCAACCGCTTCGCAGGCTTTTATCGCTGCTTCCATCACACCGGTGTGTCCTACCATATCGCCATTGGCAAAATTAAGGCAGACAAAATCCACTTCTTTTTTCTGTAATTCGGGCACCAGAGCATCGGCAAGTTCAAAAGCACTCATCTCAGGTTGCAAATCATAAGTGGCTACTTTAGGAGAATCGCGAAGGATTCGCATTTCGCCTTCAAACGGATGTTCGCGACCGCCAGAAAAGAAAAAGGTCACATGAGGATATTTCTCCGTTTCCGCAATACGGATTTGTTTTTTATTGTTGTTTTCCAAAACTTCGCCGAGGGTTTCGGTAATATTATCCTTGTCGAAGACGCGGTAAATGTTGCTGAACGTATCGTCATAATTGGTCATCGTAACATAATACAGATTCATTTTGTGCATATTTAAATCAAGATGGTCTTTTTGAGAAAGCACTTCAGTTAACTGTCGTCCTCTATCTGTCCTGAAATTGAAGAAAATCACCACATCGCCTTCTTTTATGGTAGCTAAAGGTTCGTTATGCTCGTTTACCATAACCGTTGGCGGAATAAACTCATCGGTAATATTCTTGGAATAATTTTCCTTTATCGAAGTTACGGCATCTGTAGCGTGTTCGCCGATTCCGTTAACTAATAAATCATAAGCGAGTTTAACTCTTTCCCAACGCTTGTCGCGATCCATGGCATAATATCTTCCGATTACCGTGGCTAGTCTTACAGCGCTATCCTTGATGTGGTTTTGAATATCACCAATAAAGCCAGTACCCGATTTTGGGTCAACATCACGGCCATCGGTAAAGGCATGGATAAAAACTTGTTTTAAGCCTTCATCTTTTGCAGCATCGATTAAGCCTTTTAAATGATTGATATGGGAATGGACGCCGCCATTAGAAACCAATCCAAGCAAATGAACCGGTTTGTCGAATTCTTTTGCGTAAGCGAAGGCATCGGCAATTGCTTTTTCTTTGTTAAAAGTTTTATTTTCTACAGCAAGATTGATTTTGGCTAAATCCTGATAAATAATCCTTCCGGCGCCAAGGTTCATGTGACCCACTTCGCTGTTTCCCATTTGGCCTTCAGGCAAACCAACGTTTAAGCCATCGGTTCGGAGTTGGGCATTTGGATATTTTTGGTACAGGCTATTTATAAAAGGAACATTGGCATTGTCAATGGCGGAGACTTTCGGATCGGGAGATTTTCCCCAGCCATCCAATATCATTAGGATTACTTTTTTGTTCATTACATTGTATTTTATACAAAGATAAAGCTAAAAGTTAAGTTTTAGAAATGGATTTTTTCCTTTGGTTTGGTAAACGTTTTGGAAAACTTAGAGTTTTTCACCGAATTATAATCTATAAAATAGCGCACGCTGATGGAAAGAACATGACTGAGGTTTTGATTGTCAATGGCATCCTTAAAATTACTTCCAAACTCATGGCTATATTCCCTGCTAAATAAAAAAGAACTGTTGCGATACAACACAGAAACCTGGCTACCGGGAGCAAACCACCAAGAATAGGATAAGTCCAGGTTCCAGGTATTCAGATTGGAGTTTTTATTGGTGCTGTAAATTAAATTATCGGCAACGCTTCCATCATCCTGTAAGGTAAGGTAATCGTGGTTTACGGCATATGACCAGTAATGACGAACTATTAAATTCAGGTTCATATTATTATTGATGGTGTATTTGCCCCGAAGCGAATTGGTATATGTAATCCTGTCACGTCTTGCAAAAATGGCATTGCCGTTTTCATCAAAATCGACCCAGCCAATGTTTCTGTTTTGCCGTAAAAATTTAAAACTATAAATCAAAGACAAATAATCATTAAAACGGTATCTCGGGCTTATTAAAACACTGTATACCGTTCGGTCTTTCTCGTCCGCAAAAGTTATCGCCGGATTAAAATCGATTGCAAATTTACGGACATAACTGGATGAAAGGAAGAACCAGGTATTATATGACGCGGGATACATTACAAATTTTGAATCATCGGCAGATCTTGGCTCATAAAAATCATAAATTTTAAATGGACTCAAGCTGATACCATAGCCAAAATAATCGTTCATTGTATTATTCGAATCCACAGAAACATTCAGGCTATTGGCTTGGGTCTTTCCGGTATGGTTATCGAATTCCGAATAGGCATTCAGATTTAGCCTAAACGAATTATAGGTTTTGGTAGGCTTTAAAATCCGGTAACTTGCATTTCCATAAAATGAATGATAATGCGTCAGGAAATTAATCCCCAGGTCATTATTGTCATAATCTTTGGAAACATAATTTCCGCCAATGCCATATCGGTATTCACCCTTTGTTTTATTGAATTCCATAAAGGATTTGAAGCCATTGGTATCTTCAATATCATTAACCTGACTGTATTGAAAATTACCCAGCACCTGAAAGGAATTGGTTTTAGTCTTCAAATCCCAAGACGCCGCAGTAACATTGGCATCACTAAAATGACCGTTGCGGGTAACGTTTGTATTTGTCAATGAAACCGACGAATTTTTATTAAATCGCTGGTCGAGTACAAAAACATTATAATTGGTTACCGGCGCCAACGTTTCCAACCTGGTTTCATTGGTATCGGTATTTTTGACTTCAACGCTTGTCAGTTCGGTAACAGCGTTCAATACACCAATTCCCAAACCGCCTTTAGTCCTTCCCGAAATTTTTAGCGCATTGATTAATCGGATGTTGTTAGGGTATCTGTCAATCGTTTCATTATCTGCCAAAGCTATCGAGGGGCTTTCTCCAATCCTTCTGGAGTATAGTAAGTCGCCTTTGTTAAACAAGTCGGTTCCTTCTGTAAAAAAAGGCCTGTTTTCTGCGAATTGCTGTTCGAAGGCACTTAAGTTTAATTCTACATCATCAAATTTGGTTTGCCCAAAATCAGGAATTAAAATCGCATCTAGCGTAAAGGCGTCGTTGATTCCGTATTTAATATCCAATCCGCCTTTTAATTCGCCATATGTTTTTTGGGTTTTACTCGAATTCAAATAATAGGAAGAAAAAGGAATTAAAAACAATCGGGTTGGTGTTTTTATGTTTTCAATACCTTCAAGGATTCCGGCCTGATTGCTTTCCGAACTTATTTCGTTTCGTATCAGGTTCCAGTTATATTGCTGATTATCGCGTCTGATTTCCCTGTAAAAATTCAATCCCCAGATTTGTTTCTTTTCTGTTGAAAAACGCAAAGCGGCATAAGGTATCCTCATTTCAACAACCCATCCAAAATCAGTAAGCTGTGTTTTGCTTTCCCAAATAGCATTCCATGAATAGTCTTCGCCATTGGATTCGGTGTAAAAAACATCCTGTTGAACGCCGGCAGCGCTGACAAAAAACCGAAATTCCTGCTGCCCGTCGTTGTAGCCATTAAGTTGTACGCCAAAATGATCCGCCACTCCAAAGTTATCCCTTTCGGTTAATTCCTTAGAAATTTTATTTGGTTCTTCATCATACATCGTTGCCGCTATATAAATGGCTTCATTTGTATAAATGACTTTTACTTCGGTTTTTTTCTCAGGTGGAATTGGAACCCCATTATAAGGTGCAAACATGACAAAATCGGTGGCTGTTTGAGCAGATTTCCATGCCTTTTCATCAAACTTCCCGTCAACGTTGATTTTTTCGTCGGTAAATTGGGTTTGGAGAATCTTTTTCTGACCCAAAACCTTGCCAGTAAAAAGCAAAATGATGCAAATAAGATAGCACGAATGTTTGGGCATTTGTAGTACGGTTTGTCGGACAAAAGTAAATAATAAAATGATATTTGCAGTTTGAAATTAATAAAAACCTTCAAAACAACAAGTTACTTCCTTAAAATTACCTTAATAAAACTTAAAATATTTTTATTTTTCAATATTTGCTTTATGTTTGCATAACCAAGTCTAAATGTTTAACCTATTTACTATCAAATGAATTATAAGTTTTTATCCTTGTTTTTTGTCGTTTTGTTGATGTCTTTTACAAATCTTCCAAACAGAAAAAATCCCGAAAAAATTAGTGTCAAGGCAGAGGTTACAGCTGTTTTAGAAAATGAGTCTATTTACAATCAATTAGACGCAAATTCTTTTGCATTGCCAAGTTTTGACTGTTTCACTTTAGCATTGGATGGATTCAATCTGCTAAAAGGAAAAGGCATTGTGCAAAAAAACATCTTAACTCTTGTTGATTTCAGTAAGTCTTCCAATACCAAACGTCTTTGGGTAATTGATTTAGATAAGAAAATCATTTTATTCAATACATTGGTGGCTCACGGAAGAAATACCGGTGAAGAGTTTGCTAAACAATTTTCAAATCAGGCAGAATCTTTCCAAAGCAGTGTAGGATTTTTTGCCACAGGCGAAATCTATAATGGCAAGCATGGAATGTCTTTAAAGTTAGACGGACTGGAAAAAGGATTGAATGATAAAGCGAGAGAAAGAGCTGTGGTAGTTCACGGTGCTGATTATGTTTCAGAATCGTTTATCAAACAAAACAAAAGATTAGGCAGAAGCCAGGGTTGTCCTGCACTTCCCGTTGACATGAATGCAAAAATCATCAACGTGATAAAAAATAAATCATGTTTATTCTTATACCATCCTTCAAAAAGTAATGAGATAATTTCACGTTTAAACGCATAACAGGTTTAATCCAGATAAAGTATAATAATAAAAAGTTGTGGCTAGCCACAACTTTTTCATTTTAAAGCAATTAGTGCAAAACAGCTTATTAATTTGGTTCAGCACTGTTTTTTTTAAAAAAAAACTTGCATCGAAAGAATGTTATTCTATATATTTGCAGTCGCATTGCGGAAGTAGCTCAGTTGGTAGAGCTCCAGCCTTCCAAGCTGGTTGTCGCGAGTTCGAGCCTCGTCTTCCGCTCTAAAATTAAAAACCTCTAATTAACGTTAGAGGTTTTCTTTATTTATGGGTGTTCCCCTTCGGGGCGGGCTTTCCACTATATCTTTTGCTTTGCAAAAGGATGCCGTTTCAATCCCTAACACAAGCTATACTTTAATCCAGGACAAGTCACTTTCTGGTTCCAATTCTTCCGCAATTTGATTTTGCCTAAAAAGGCGGGCGGTTAAAGTTCCTTTTAAAATTATTTGTTCACCGGTAACTTCCAGCCAACTGCCTTCGCGTAGCCCAAGAACCGGAGTTTCATTAAAGGCATGGAATTCCTTTATTCTCGTTTCCCGTGTTTCTCCCATATGCTTGCTTTGTAAATCGGCATCTAGATAATGCGGATTTAAATTAAACGGAATCAATCCCAAGGTTTTAAAACTCAGCGGATAAATGATTGGCATATCATTCGTGGTTTGCATGGTCAAACCGGTGATATTGCTTCCGGCACTTGAGCCAAGATAAGGCGTTCCGTTTTCGACAACTTTAGCCAAAACTTCCATCACTTTGTTTTGGTAGAGCTGGGTTACCAATAAAAAAGTGTTTCCGCCACCGGTAAAAATTCCGGCTGCTTGCTGAATTGCTTCTACCGGGCTCTCAAATTCATGCAGGCCTTTAACTACCTTATTTATTTTGGCGAAAGCCAAACGGACAGCCGAAGTATAATCATCATGCGAAATTCCACCTGGACGAGCATAGGGAATAAAAAGGACTTCTTTACAGTACTTAAAGTGAGTTTCTAAAGTTGGTAACAGGTATTCCAAATACTTGCCGCCATGAATGGTTGACGTACTGGCTATAATCATTTTCTTCATTGGTAGTGGGTTGTTTCTTTTAACAAAAGATTATATACTTTTAGTTATCTAAAAGATATTTTTACATCGTAAAATTAGAATAATGAAGTTATTTAAAAGTATAATTATATTTTTATTTTTTGCCCCTACTTTTGCCCAAACAACGCCTTTAACTTTGTTAAGAGGGAAAATAACTTCCCAAATAAAGGAATTAAATAACGTTAATGTGGCCAATTTACGTTCCGAGTCAACAACGACGACTGATAATAGCGGGAGCTTTTCGATGTTTGTGAAGGTTGGGGATACGTTACAGTTTTCGGGTTTACAGATAGTGACAAAAAAATCGATAATAACAGAAAATGATATTGTTAAACAGCTGTATGCAGTAAGTGTCGAAGCAAAAGTTACGCAACTGGATGAAATAGAAATCAAGCAATATAAAGATATCAACGCAGTTTCATTAGGCATACTGCAAAAACCCGCTAAAGCATATACGCCTGCAGAGAGAAAACTAAGAACAGCCGGCGAATTTCATTGGTATAGTCCATTATTAATTCCGTTGGGAGGAATGGCAGCTGACGGACTGATAAATTCGATCAGCGGAAGAACTGCTATGCTGAAGAAAGAATTAGCAGTAGAAAAAAAGGAAAAATTGTTGCAGAAAATTGAATATCTCTTCAAGGAGGAATATTTTTTAGAAAACTTAAAAATCCCAAAAGATTATCTCAGAGGGTTTTGGTATTATGCTGTCGAAGATCAAAAATTGGCCAGCGCTTTAAATGAAAAAAATAAAATAATGGCCCGTTTTATTTTCTCGGATTTGGCCACTAAATATTTGGAAATTTTAAAAAATTAATCCCAATTTAAGTAACTTTGCAACTCATTTAGAAAATATTAGAAACTATGTTTGGAATTGGTGGTGGCGAATTAATCCTCATTATTTTAATTGCATTAATGCTTTTTGGATCAGATAAAATTCCGGAAATAGCAAGGACTATGGGGAAAGGAATGGCACAATTAAAAAATGCCACAAACGAAATAAAAAGTGAAATTCAAAAAGGGGTAGAAGCCCAAGGGCTGGATACTTCCATGAAGGAATTGACATCAACGTTTACCGATGAGGTTGAAAAGGTAAAATCAAATTTAGATACCAATATTCTACCGGAAGCCACTAAAGCAAAAGAAGATATTGAGGATTTAACCGGACCAATAAAAAGACAACTATAGTGCTGGAAAAAATCATTGAGCTTGATAAGGAACTTCTGATTTTCTTAAATGGATTGGGCTCACCAACATTCGATGGTTTGTGGCTTATTATTACTCAACAAGTTTACTGGGCACTTTTTTTTCTTTATGTTTTTTCTTTATTGAAAAAAAGGATTGGTTGGAAAAGCCTTGTCTATTATCTCGTTTTTACAGCGTTTTTGATTCTGATATGTGATCAAACTGCCAATTTTTTTAAAGACCATTTTCAGCGTTTAAGACCTTGTAATGACCCGGAAGTTCAGGATATGTTAAGATTATATTGGAAAAAAAGCAAGTCATTTAGTTTCTTTTCCGGCCACGCAGCCAATTCAATGGCAACTACTGTTTTTACTTATCTTATAATGCGAAAACATTATAAGTATACCTATCTTTTGTTTCTTTTTCCGTTGATTTTTGCTTATAGTCGCATTTATCTGGGATTGCATTTTCCGGGTGATGTTTTGACAGGTTATATTTTTGGAGCTACTTTTGGTTTTTTATGCTACAAACTATATTCAAGATATATATATCAAAACCCAACGTTGTAGTCGTTATTTCACTCTGGAAACTGTTAATCCATCACGAATGGGCAATAACAACGTCTCTATTCTTGGATCGTCTTTCAATAACTGATTGTATTCCAAAATAATTTGCGTTGGAATGTCACCTGGTTTTACTTCTTCCAAAACTTTTCCGCTCCATAAAACATTGTCCGAAAGTATGATTCCGCCTTTGCTCATCATCGGAACAATCAAATGGAAATAATTGATGTAGTTTTCCTTATCGGCATCGATAAAAACCAAATCATATTTTTTATTCAGTGTCGGAATAATATCCAGCGCTTCTCCCAAATGTTGTTTGATTTGATTTGCCCAAACGGTTCTGTCAAAATATTTTCTTTGGAAATCGAATAATTCCTCTTCGTTATCCAAAGTGTCTATTGTCCCGTTTTCTGCCAAGCCTTCTGCCAGGCAAAGTGTGGCATAACCTGTATATGTTCCAACTTCAAGAATGTTTGTTGGATGAATGATTTTCGAAAGCATACTCAAAACCCTTCCTTGGAAATGACCACTCAACATACGCGGCGCCAATATTTTTTGGTGGGTTTCTTTATTCAGTTGTACTAACAATTCAGGTTCGTTTTCTGAATGCTGGGTTACATAATTATCTAATTCGTCGGAAAGGAAATGCATGATTTTATTTTTTACAAAAATACAAATTAACAACTAATCAAAATACGCTAAATTTGCGGCATGGAAATCGAGAAAAAAGACATCCGAAGTTTAACCAAAGAACAATTGCGTGATTTTTTTGTGGCCAATGGCGACAAGGCATTTCGTGGCAATCAGGTTTATGAATGGCTTTGGAGCAAAGCGTCACATAATTTTGAAGACATGACGAATGTTTCCAAGGAAACCCGCACGATGCTCGAAAACAACTTTGTAATCAATCATATTAAGGTTGATACCATGCAGAGAAGTGAAGACGGCACCGTAAAAAATGCTGTGCGCCTTCATGACAATTTGATTGTGGAAAGCGTTCTGATTCCAACAGAAACCCGAACAACAGCTTGCGTTTCGAGTCAGGTTGGCTGTAGTCTGGATTGTAATTTTTGCGCCACAGCGCGTTTAAAAAGAATGCGAAATCTTGAACCCGGAGAAATTTACGACCAAGTCGTTGCCATCGACAGGGAAAGCCGTTTGTATTATAACCGGCCGCTTTCCAATATTGTTTTTATGGGAATGGGCGAACCTTTAATGAACTATAACAATGTAATGAAAGCCATTGATATGATTACTTCTGATGAAGGTTTGGGAATGTCGCCAAAACGAATTACGGTTTCCACTTCGGGAGTTTCAAAAATGATTAAGAAAATGGCGGATGATGATGTGAAATTCAAGCTGGCAGTTTCATTGCATTCAGCGATTGAAGAAACCAGAAACCACATTATGCCTTTTACAAAAAACTTCCAGTTGCCCGAATTAAAAGACGCTTTGCAGTATTGGTATCAAAAGACCAAGAGCAAAGTAACCTATGAATATGTAGTCTGGAAAGGTATTAATGATGATAAAGCTTCAATTGACGCCTTAGTCAAATTCTGTAAATATGTACCGTGCAAAGTCAATTTGATTGAATACAATCCGATAGATGATGGCGAATTTCAGCAGGCTTCAGACGAAGCAATAGATAATTACATCAAAGAGTTGGCTAAAAATGATATTGTAGCAAAGGTCCGCAGAAGCCGCGGAAAGGATATTGATGCTGCCTGTGGCCAACTAGCCAATAAGTCATAAAAAAACTCCCGAATTCGGGAGTTTCTGGTATTTAATAAAATCAGAAATTAATTTCCTAAAGTAATTGTTGTTGTGTTACCGTTTATGGTTAAAGTTGCCTGGTTGTCACAATCACCGTTTCCATAATCCAAAGTTGCTGTATTGTCGTTTCTAACGATGGCTACCACTCCGCTAACAATATTTGGACAACCTACTTCAACTCTCAATGGAGTTGTAATGGTTGAGGTTTGTGTTCCTGCAGGGAAAGTTGTTGTCCAGCTTCCTGAAACTGAAAATACATTATCAGCCCAAATTAGTGGAGTTCCAACACCTTCAATCATTTCTCTTACTCGGTTTCCAACTCGGTGGTAAACATTTCCGTTAGGGAAAGTCACCGTCATATCAATGGACATAGTTGCAACAGGGTGAATAGTTGCTAAGGTAGCTGTGCTTTGGTGTGTTCTTACAACGGTTCTGTTCCCTTCTATTAAGATATTGTTGTGGTGGAAATCAACAAAACTATAACTTATAGTGTATGAAGGCGTGTCAAAATTTAAGCTACCGCTGGCGATAATAGTTCCGTCTAAAACATTTCCGTTTGGTAAAGTACAGTTATCAAAAACTACAGTTCTTGTCCAAGTAGTTGCAGTTGTTGCAACAGTAACTGTTGCGCAGGGAGGAAGTTCTTGTGTTTGAAGTGCACTTTTTCCAGCAGTTGGAGTTACCTGAAGAGCGTATTGATCTTCTACAATTTTCGCCACATCTTCAGTAGCCTGATCAATTTGAGCACTTACTTTGGCTTCGCTCAATTCTGATGAACTGTTGTTGTCATCTTTGCTACAACTAAAAATAGAAAAAGCCAATGCCAGTACTAAAATAATTTTTGTTGTTTTCATAATTGTTAAATTTTTTAAGGTTTGCTTTGTATGAGTTCTTTTTATTAAAAAGGTTTAATCAACTTAATATTTTTTTTCAAACGATTCCATTATTGTATATTTGAAACGATGAATGTCACTTCACAAATAAAAGAACCCATTCGGGAGGAAATGGAACTTTTTGAAAAAAAGTTCTATGAATCGATGACTTCCAAGATTGCTTTACTTAATAGAATCACATATTACATCGTCAACCGTAAAGGTAAGCAAATGCGGCCAATGTTTGTTTTCCTGGTCGCTAAAATGCTTTCGGAAAAGAATGAAGTAAACGAAAGGACTTATCGAGGCGCCAGCGTAATCGAATTAATTCATACGGCAACTTTGGTTCACGATGATGTGGTGGACGATAGCAATAGGCGTCGCGGATTTTTCTCTATCAATGCCTTGTGGAAAAATAAAATTGCAGTTCTTGTTGGCGATTATTTATTGTCAAAAGGATTACTGCTTTCCATTGATAACGGCGATTTTGATTTACTACGGATAATTTCTGTTGCCGTTCGTGAAATGAGCGAAGGCGAACTGCTTCAAATTGAAAAGGCACGTCGATTAGACATCATCGAAGAAGTCTATTATGAAATCATCCGAAAAAAGACAGCAACCTTAATTGCTTCCTGTTGTGCGCTTGGAGCGAAATCGGTTTCCGAAGATGAAGTTCGGGTGGAATCCATGCGTAAATTTGGCGAGCTCATCGGAATGGCGTTTCAAATCAAAGACGATTTATTTGATTATACCGATGACGCCATCGGAAAACCGACAGGAATTGACATCAAGGAACAAAAAATGACTTTGCCTTTAATTTATGCTTTGAATAATTGCACACCCAAAGAAAAAAGCTGGTGCATAAACTCAATTAAAAATCATAACAAGGACAAAAAGCGTGTTAAGGAAGTTATCCAATTTGTAAAAGATAAAAATGGCTTGAACTATGCCGAACAAAAAATGGTAGAATTCCAGCAGGAAGCGCTCCAAATTCTTGAAAAATTTCCCCAATCCGACTATAGAGACTCACTTTCACTAATGGTAAATTACGTGATTGAAAGAAAAAAATAAAATTATTTACATCCGTAAAGCGTTGATTTTGTTGAATTTTTATTTTTTTTCAAATCACCATGCAACTATTTTTCAGCCATTCTCGTCTATGCTAATAGAACCTAATCAATAGTTTTGAAAGTAATCAATTTACATCAGGAAGAAAAAGAATTAATCGAATTGGCTGTCGAAAATAACCGGCACGCCCAACATCAGATCTATTCAAGGTTTTCTCCGAAAATGTTGAGCGCCTGCCGTCAATACATTAAAGATTTACAGCAGGCAGAAGATGTTATGATTACGGCTTTTATGAAAGTGTTTACCAATCTTAAAAATTTCGAACACAAAGGAAGTTTTGAAGGCTGGATAAGAAGAATCATGATTAACGAATGTATTTCTTTTATCAGGGTTCAGAAAAAAGTAAAGTTTATTGAAGATGAAACTTTTTTCGAAGAAAGGCATAACGACATCGAAAGTAAGTTTTCAGTAGAAGATATTCAGTTTCTGATTGATAATTTACCCGATGGATACAGAATGGTTTTTAATCTTTATTGTGTCGAAGGTTTTAAACATCAGGAAATTGCGGCAATGCTCGGAATAAATGAAGGCACATCAAAATCGCAGTTGTCACATGCACGGAAAATGCTTCAGGACAACATTAGCAAATTAAAAAATTACGAAATGAGCATCAATAGTAATCGATAAAAGATTACTCCTAATGCGAATTCAATCAGACCTACAAAAAATATTAAAGACGAATCACAATGGCACCGAATAAATTAGAAAATCAAATAAAAGAAAAGTTGAATTCGAGAGAAATTCAGCCTTCAGCTCAGGCTTGGGACAGATTGGACGCTATGCTTACTGTTTCTGAAGAAAAAAAAACAAGACGACCTTTGGGCTTTTTGTTTATTGCTGCCGGCATCACGGTTTTGCTAACTGTTGGTATGTTTTTCGTCACACAGAATGGTGCAGAAATTCAACCTAAAAATGATGTGGTCACTTCAGAAATTAAAGACACTCTTCAAAATCAGGTTAACGAAACACCGACTGCGATTGCAGGGCAAAAAGAAGTAAAAGTTTCAACAGAAACCCAAAATCCAGAATCACAAACAACAAATAATAATCAACGAGTTTCAATCAGCAATCAAAAACCAGTAATCACAAATCAACAATCAACTAATCAAAATCCACTTATCAATCGTGAAAAGGAAATCGAATACCAAAACAGCTCGGATGTAGCATTAAAAAATCTTCCTGTAATCGAAACCAGAAAAGAAATTGTACTTCCTAAAAGCGTTCCGTCAGACGAACAACTATTGGCTGGTTTGGATAAAACAGCAAAGCAATCTTCAGACAAAAATTCTGTTGTAAAAGTGAATCCCAAAAATTTACTTTCTCAGGTTGACGGTGAATTAGAGCTGACTTTCAGGGAAAAAGTAATTAATAAGGTCGCCAAAAATTACAAAGAAGTTAAAGTGGCCTTGGCCAACAGAAATAACGAATAATCAATAACAAAAATCAATTTCAATCACAAAATCATTAATCAGAATTTTAAATCAAAAACCATGAGAAATTTTACACTTTATTTAGCAGTAGCGGTATGCCTAATCGCAAGCAAACTATCAGCACAAGAGTCATTTGAAGCAAAGGCACGTGCTATTGCAGACAATATTGAGAACATCACAAAAGACGAAAAGGCAGCGCTGAAAATGGAAATTGAAGCAGTAAACAAAGAACTAGATGCCGGAACCATCACCCGGGAACAAGCCGATGAAAAAAAAATGAAGTTGGCAGAAGCACGCTCCAAAAACATTGAAATCCGGGTTGCACAAGCGCAGGATGAGTTGAAAGAATTGGTAAAGCAGAAAGTTGATGGTAAAATCAAGGACACCAAGGATAAAATGTCTGTTAAATGGAATTGGAACAGAAACGATTCCATTAAAAAAAGCAAAGGAGAAGCCCGAACCACATCACAATTTGTCTTTGCAGCAGGTGTTAACAATTTAGTTACCGATAAGGCTGTTGCGCATTCCGATTATAGATATTGGGGTTCACATTTTTACGAATGGGGCTTTACTTCCAATACAAGGCTTTTCAAAAATGACAATTTATTGCATTTGAAATACGGATTTTCAGTTATGTATAATAATCTTCGCCCAACAGACAATAGATTATTTGTAGCAAATGGAAATCAAACCAATCTTGAAACCAGTGCAACCAAACTTTGCGATTCCCGTTTCAGAAATGTATATGTAACGGCGCCAATTCACTTAGAATTTGATTTTACAAAATCAAAAAAGAATGCTGAAGGAAAAACATTATTCAGGACTCACGAAGGCATTCGACTTGGAATTGGTGGTTACGCCGGATTTAAAGTAAAATCAAAACAGATTTTAAAATACGAAGCCGACGGCCACGATATTACCGTTAAGGAAAAAAATGGATTTAATACCAATGATTTCATTTATGGCGTCAGTACTTATCTTGGTTATGGCGAAACGAGTTTGTATTTGAAATACGATTTGAATCCATTGTTTAAGGACAATGCTATTAAACAAAACAACATATCACTTGGTATTCGTGTTGACTTGAATTAGAATTTTTTTTAGGTTAGTTTATACTTCGAAAGATGTTTCAGCAATGAAGCATCTTTTTTTCATTTTAAAGTCTAAATTTTAAATTATGAATGTTTAAATTTACCAACTTTCATTTTTAGATTCTATTAATCTGAAAATCTAATGATCTAACAATCTAAATTTTGATTACCCGCGAAACCATAGATAAAGTTTTTGAAACCGCTCGTGTGGAAGAAGTCATAGGTGATTTTGTCCAACTCAAGCGTGCCGGAAGCAATTACAAGGGATTGAGTCCGTTTTCGGATGAACGTTCGCCATCGTTCATGGTTTCTCCTGTGAAGCAAATCTGGAAAGATTTTAGTTCAGGAAAAGGAGGAAGTGTTGTGACTTTTTTGATGGAACACGAGCATTTTACATATCCTGAAGCGATTCGTTTTTTGGCCAATAAGTATAATATTGAAATTGAAGAAACCGAAGTTTCGCAGGAAGATAAAATAGAAGCGAATGAAAAGGAAAGCATGTATTTGGTTTCTGAATTTGCTAAAACGTATTTCCACGACACACTTTTAAATTCCGAAGAAGGAAAGGCAATTGGTTTATCCTATTTCAAGGAAAGAGGTTTTACCAACGAAACCATTGCAAAGTTTGGCTTGGGATATTCTCCCGAATCCTGGGATGCTTTTACAAAAGAAGCGTTAGCAAAAGGCTATCAATTGGATTATCTTGAAAAAGTGGGATTGACCATTACTCGAGAAGATGGAAAGCATTTTGATCGCTTTAAAGGTCGAGTCATGTTTCCAATTCAAAGTTTATCCGGAAGAAATCTGGGTTTTGGTGGAAGGATTTTGAATAATGATAAAAAAGCCGCCAAGTATCTCAATTCGCCTGAAAGTGAAATTTACCATAAGAGCAAAGTCCTTTACGGAATTTTCCATGCAAAGCAAGCGATTGCCAAACAAAATAACTGCTACTTGGTTGAAGGCTATACCGATGTAATTCAATTGCATCAGGCCGGAATTGAGAATGTTGTAGCTTCGTCAGGAACCGCCTTAACGCCTGACCAGATTAGGTTAATCAATCGCCTGACGAAAAATATAACTGTGCTTTTTGATGGCGATGCTGCCGGACTTCGGGCTTCTGTCCGCGGAATTGACTTGATCCTGGAAGAAGGAATGAATGTCAAAGTCTGCACGTTTCCTGATGGGGAAGATCCGGATAGTTTTGCAAAAAATAACTCGTATGATGATTTAGTCAATCATTTAGAAAATAACGCGAAAGACTTCATTCAGTTCAAGGCTTCTCTTTTGATGGATGAAGCCAAGAATGATCCAATAAAGAAAGCCGATTTGATTCGCGATATGGTTGTGAGCATTTCCAAAATTCCGGATAGCATTAAAAGGCAAATCTATATTCAGGAAACTTCCCGGATTATGGATATTTCAGAGCAGATTTTGTTGAACACTTTAGCTCAATTAGTTCAGAAAGACATTTCGGAAGCCGGCAAAAAACTCAAACAAGAGTATAAAGCCTTAGAGGTTGTTAAAAGTGAAACTCAGACGCCACACGAGAAAGTCAATATTGTTTACGAATTGGAACGCAAGATTATTGAAATGCTGTTGCTTTATGGTTCTCAGGAAGCGGATTTTGAGGATTTCATTCTAAAAGCCAATGAGGAAGGTGAGATGATTGAGGAAAAAGAAACAAACACAATTAAAGTTCATCAACGTATTTATTTGAGCCTGCAGGAAGACGAGGTTGAATTGGCTAATCCTTTATTCAAAGAAATTTACAATGATTTAATTGCTTACTATAATCAAAACGAGCAATTCAATATTGAGCAATATTTAATGCAATTGTCAGTTGAACATTCACAAATGGTTACTGATATATTGATGTTGGAAGAAAAAGAGCTGCTTCACAATTGGGAAGCTAAAAACATTTATGTGAAAACCAAAACTCAAAATGTGAGTCAATATGTTAGCGAAACGATTGTCTCGCTAAGAGAATACCTTATCAATAAATTGATTATGGATTTGATGAATAGCTATAACGGAGAAGAAGAAAATGATTTGGAAGAACTTAAATCTACAATCAATGATTACAACAAACTAAAAGTTAATCTATGCAGCACCTTCACTACGAGTTAAATCTAACTCTTATAAAAAAACCCTGCAAATTGCAGGGTTCAGTTTTTAAACGATTTCTAAGGTTTTTGCTTTGTTAACTAGGTCAACCAAATTCGTCACATTTAACTTTGTCAACAGACGAAGTTTGTAAGTGCTGATTGTTTTCTCGTTAAGTGCTAAAATCTTAGCAATCTCATTGTTTTTTTTACCATCGCTTAAAAAGCGAAGTACTTCGATTTCACGATTGGAAAGTTTTCGGTACAAACGTTCTGATTTGTTCTGTTTAGCAATTAGTGCTAAACTTTTCTTGATTTCATCATTCAGAATGATCTGACCTTGATTGACTTTAACAATCGCAATCCCTAAATTTTCGAGCTTTGATGTCTTATGAACATAACCGGCGCAACCCGCTTTTATGGCATTTGGTGCGTAGATGTGTTCAGACAAACTGCTAAATACAATAACCTTAGTCTTTGGAAAATTTTTGATTATTGACTTGACTTCATAAATGCTCTTTAGTCCTTCAAGCTCTAAGTCAATAATTAAAACATCAATTTCCTTATTTCTTAAAGCATCCGGAACCATAAAAAAGTTACCTACGTTTGAAACAACATTTATTTCAGGATGGTCCTTGAAATAAGCCTTCATTCCAAAATGAACTACTGGAAAGTTATCGGCGACACATAGATTTATCATAATTGTGGTATTTGATAAAAGTTAATAAAAGTACTCGTAAAGGTAAGAAAGATATTGGAAAATTGTTACAGAATTTTAACAAAATTTTATATTTGATGGGATTATACACACAGGAATTGGGGTCATTTTATGCTGATTTGTAGTATTTAACCTCTTATAGACGTCAAAAACCTCTTTTTCCCGGCCGGAAAAATCTTCACTTTTTTTATTCTTTTCATCTTCCAGCATTGCCCATTCCAATTCGTCATAACTTGCCCCAAGTTGATCCTCATCAGTTCTTGAGTCGCCAAACAAACCATCGGTCGGTGCCGCTTTTTGGATGGATTCAGGAATTTCTAAATATTCCCCTAAAGCATACACATCGCTTTTCATTAAATCAGCAATCGGACTCAAGTCAACTCCGCCATCGCCATATTTGGTATAAAATCCCACGCCAAAATCTTCGACTTTATTTCCTGTACCGGCTACCAGTAAACCATTAATTCCGGCAAAATAGTACAAGGTTGTCATTCGCAATCGCGCTCTCGTATTCGCTAATGACAAATTAAGTTTCACTTCATCTTCAGAATCAGGGACTTCATTTTTAAACATTTCAAATACTGCCGTTAAATCAGCCAAGTCATTTTTCACATTTGGAAACCGTTTTTTTAATTGTTCAATATGTTCCCTTCCACGACTAACCTGAGTGGTGTCTTGATAAATTGGCAGTTCAATACACAAAGTAGTTAAGCCTGTTTGGGCACAAAGTGTGGAAGTGACAGCAGAATCGATACCGCCGGAAATTCCAATAACAAAACCATTGACTTTAGCTTTTAGTGCATATTCTTTTAACCAATTTACAATATGCTGATTTACTTTTTCTACCTGAATTGTACTTTTTTTAGCCATTAGTTATGAAAGTATTTAGAAACTGAAATGTATATTTGCAAATGTAAAAAATCAAAAGTTTTTAATCGATTTAACGCTTGTTAATTTATAATGAAAAAACACTTAATTGTATTAGCCATTTTAGTTAGTTTAATTTCTTGTGATAAAAAATCAAAAGTGGAAAAGGCAATTGAAGAAATTCCTCCCATTTCACTTAAAGTTTACCGCTTTGAAAAAGCTTTTTTTGAGACACCACCCAATGAGTTACCCGATTTAAAAGCAGAATATCCTTTTTTCTTTCCTGAAGAAGTGCCGGATAAAGTCTGGACAGACAAAATGCAAAACCCTTTATGGCGGGAATTGTATCAGGAAGTAGAGAGAAAATACTCAAATTTTGGTAAGCAAACTTCTGAAATTGAGGATTTGTTCCAGCATATAAAATATTATTTTCCAACTGCAACAATGCCAAAAGTGTATACCGTAATTGCCGATATGGATCATAATAGCAAAGCCATTTATGCCAATGATAAATTAATAATAGCGCTGGAGCTCTATCTGGGCAAAGACCATAAATTTTATGATAAGGCTAAATACATAAAACAGAATTTTGAGGAAAGACAAATGATGCCAGACATCGTGACGAGCTTTTCTTTAGGAAAGATTCCGCCGCCAACAGAAAAAACATTGCTTTCCGAAATGATTTATTATGGTAAACAATTGTATCTAAAAGATGAATTATTACCAGCTTATAATGATTCTGAAAAAATTGGGTATCTGCCGGAGCAGATTAAATGGTGCCAGGAAAACGAAAGCTATATTTGGCGTTATTTTATTGAAAAGGAATTATTGTACAGCACCGATTCCAAACTGCCAAACCGGTTTACAAACATTGCGCCTTTTTCTAAGTTTTATTTAGAGATTGACAACGAATCGCCAGGCAGGGTTGGACAATGGATTGGATGGCAGATTGTCCGTTCGTTTATGCAAAATAATGAAGTCTCAATGCAGGATATGCTTAAGATGGATGCCAAAGAAATATTTGAAAAGTCAAAATACAAACCCAAAAAGAATGAGTAAAACTATAACTTCCGAAATAAAATTCCTTGTAGAATTAGATGAAAACCGTGTGCCCGAAAAACTTTCCTGGTCAGCCCAAGATGGTGGCGTTGAGCAGGAAGACGCTAAGGCGATGATGCTTTCTATTTGGGACAGCAAGGCGCAGGAAACACTTCGTATTGATTTGTGGACAAAAGATATGCCTGTTGAAGAAATGAAATTATTTTTCCATCAAACATTGGTTGCCATGTCCGATACATTTCAACGGGCTACCCAAGATGAAAAAATGGCGGATACCATGAAAGATTTCTGTGAATACTTTGCCGAAAAATTAGAGTTGAAGAAATAGGTTAAAACTGATTCAAGTCCTTAAAAACTTCTGTATTTACATCATCAATATAATCTAAAACAGCTTCTCTTCCTGTAGTTTCAGTAGCTGAAGTTACAAAGTGTTGCGGCATTTCTTCCCAGTTGTTTGCCAAAAGTGCTTTCCGGTAGGCGGCAATATGGGCATCAATTTTACCTCTGCTTACTTTGTCTGCTTTGGTAAAAATGATACAAAAAGGAACTTCGATTTCTCCCAAATAATTGATGAATTCCAAATCTATTTTTTGAGCTTCCAATCGAATATCTATTAAAACAAAAGCGCAAACCAATTGCTCTCTTTTTTCAAAATAATCAGTGATAAATTCCTGGAAAACTTCTTTTGTTCTTTTGGAAACTCTGGCATAACCATAACCAGGCAAATCGACCAAAAACCAATTGGAATTTATTTTGAAATGATTAATTAATTGGGTTTTCCCTGGCTTTCCGGAAGTTTTTGCCAAATTTTTATGATTGGTCAACATGTTGATCAAAGAAGATTTTCCAACATTGGAGCGGCCAATAAAAGCATATTCAGGTAAACGTTCAAGTGGGCATTTGCTGACATCAGAATTGCTGATTATAAATTCGGCGGTATTGATTTTCATTTTTAATTTAAAAATAAAAGCCCTTCAAAAGGACTTTCGGATTATAAATGTGATTTTTTCAACCATTTGTGCAACAAACGGTTAAACTCTTCAGGATGTTCCATCATGGCTGCGTGGCCACATTTGTCAATCCAGTATAATTTCGAATTTGGCATCAGTTTTGCAAATTCCTCCGCAACTTCAGGTGGAGTTACCTGATCATTTTTGCCCCAAATAAGACATGTTTTTATATGCATTTTTGGCAAATCTTTTGCCATATTATGACGAATGGCACTTTTGGCGATTGTCAATGTTTTTATAACTTTCATTCGGTCATTTACGACAGAAAAAACTTCGTCAACTATTTCTTTGGATGCTATTGCCGGATCATAAAAAACAGCTTCTGCTTTTTTCTTGATATAATCATAATCACCACGCTTTGGATAACTATCGCCCATAGCACTTTCATAAAGTCCGGAACTTCCTGTAAGTACAAGTCCGGCAACCTTTTCAGGATATGCTTTTGCATGATATAATGCAATATGTCCACCAAGGGAATTTCCTAAAAGGATTACGCGATCAAAACCCTTGAAAGTGATAAAATCCTTCACGTATTTTGCAAAAGATTTGACATTGGTTTTTAAAATATTTTGGGTGTAAATAGGCAACTCAGGTATCACAATTTTATAGCCATTTGACGAGAAGTAATCAGCAACTTCGGTAAAGTTGCTCAATCCGCCCATCAATCCGTGAAGAACCACTATCGGCGTGCCTTCTCCGGCTTCATAATACGAATACCTGCCTTCTTTTTTGTGTTTTCCTTCCATGTGTTTTTGAGTTTTGCCTCGAAGCAAATATATGATTTTATAGATAAAAATCCTTTTAAATATGGATTATTTACTACTAAAATCGAGGATTTCCGTTAGGCACTTCTCAGAGGAACAAAGTCCAATTATTAACAATCCAATAAAATATTTAATTTCAAGAGGTTAAGGTTCAAAACGCAATCAAAAGTAAATAATTCACTTCCCTTCGGCTTGTTTTAGAACAGTTTCTTAATGGTTTGTTAAATTGTCAGGGCTAAAATTTTGGAAGCGTTTTCAATAAAAAAAATAATGAAGTGGTAAAACTTATCAACAAAGTGGTATTTTGTGGTAAATTGTGGTAATTAT
>JAZKCP010000038.1:0-11937 GCA_040388035.1 Bacteroidota bacterium
TCCCCTTTTTCAGGTTGTGGAATAAAGTTTTCATCAGTCAGGGCTTTTTCAAAAAACTGACGTTGCTCTTTACTTAGGTTTTTTGGAGTCCACACGTTTATGTGTACTAGTAAGTCACCATTTCCATAACCATTAAGGCTCGGAATTCCTTTACCTTTAAGCCTTAAAATTTTTCCTGACTGAATTCCGTCTTCTAGTTTAATTCTTACTTTACCATTAACAGCCTCTATTTCTTTGGATACGCCAAGTACCGCTTCGGCAAAACTGATATATAAATCATAATGAAGATTTTCGCCTTCTCGTTTTAAAAATTCATGTTCCAACTCTTCTATAACGACGATTAGATCACCTGGAACTCCATTTCCGGGCGCACCATTTCCTTTACCGGAAACTTTTAGCTGCATTCCGTCAACAACACCGGCCGGAATTTTGATAGACACTGTTTCGTCTTCCAATATCATTCCATGAGCATCCGCATTGGAAGGTTTGCTTTCAATTATTTGTCCCGAACCTCCGCAAACATTACAGGTTGTAGCAGATTGCATTCTACCCAAGATAGTATTGGTAACTCTCAGAACCTGTCCTTGTCCGTTGCAGGTTGTACAGGTTTTATATTTAACGCCTGCAGCCTGGACTTTACGTTTTACTTTTACTTTTTTCTCAACACCATTAGCAATTTCTTCTAACGTCAATTTTACTTTGATACGAAGATTGCTACCTTTCATTCTGCGTGCTCCTCCTGAATTTCCTCCGAAACCGCCAAAACCGCTACCGCCAAAAGCACCGCCAAAAATATCTTTTTAATGCGCGATAACGGTTTAGATTCAATGTCTCCAAACTGGCTGAATATATCATCCATATTCATATGATGTCCACCGCCATAACCGCCTGCACCATCAAAAGCCGCATGGCCATATTGATCATACTTTGCTTTTTTGTCGGCGTCACCTAGTATTTCGTAAGCTTCTGCAGCCGTCTTGAAATTTTCTTCGGCTTGTTTATCACCTGGATTTTTATCAGGGTGGAATTCAATAGCTTTCTTTCGGTAAGCTTTTTTAATTTCCTCAGGCGATGCGCTTTTTGAAACACCTAGTATTTCGTAAAAATCTTTTTTGCTCATAATAATTTATAAAAATTTAGACGCGAGGTTATTGACCAATAACTACTTTTGGAAAACGAATTATTTTATCTCCCAGTTTATATCCTTTTTCAATTACATCAACAATTTTTCCTTTTAAATCATTTGATGGCGCTGGTATTTGAGTGATTGCCTCGGCATAATCCGCGTTAAAAGCATCGCCTGCCCTTACTTCAACTTGCTCTAATCCTTTCGAAACAAGAGTGCTTTTTAATTTTTCATGGATTAATTCAACTCCTTTCAATAAAACATCATCGTCCGATTTCGAAATTTCAACCATTGCCCTGTCGAAATCATCCAATACTGGCAACATGGCTTGTAGCACGTCCTGATTTGCAGTTTTAAACAAATCGATACGTTCTTTGGCAGTTCGTCGTTTGAAGTTTTCGAATTCAGCAAAAAGGCGAAGAAATTTGTCTTTCTCATTGGCTAAATCTTCCTGAAGTTTTTCCTCAACAGTCAACTCTGTTGCGGATTCAATCTCATTCACAATGTTTTCTGATGAATTCTCATCTACAATTGGTTCTTTTTCTGTATTTCCGGTATTCATTGAGTTTTTATTTTTAAAAATATTTTTCATTAGTTTGATGATTTTTTGGTTTGCAAAAGTACTGCCAATTCTTTAAAAATGTCAAATTGTCATTCATTTTTTGTTTCATTAAAAATAAATTAATATCAAAATTTAATAAAACTTTAATAAAATTTTAAGACTATTACGATTTCGTTTAGATTAAATTTGTTATTCAATAATAAGTATTCAATTCAGGTTAGTTTATTACTTTAAAAATTATTAATTCAAGATTCTTTATAGTAAAAAAAAGTGCTGTTAAAAATAACAGCACTTTTTTTTATGGATATAAATCAGCAATAGCTTTCTTTATCTCGGCAAATTGAAATTGGAAACCGGCTTGCCTGATTTTATCTGAACTTATATTTTTACTCGTAAACAACAGATAACTCATTTCGCCAAGGAGTAACTTCATCACGAATTCCGGGATATTAGGTAACCAAAGTGGCTTATTAAATTTTTCTGCAATTATTTTTGTCAATTCCTTATTGTTTACGGGATTTGGAGTAACAGCATTATAAATGCCTTCAATCTTTTTTTCTGCCGCAAAGCAATACAGGGCAGCCAGATCTTCAACATGTATCCAGGATTGCATTTGATTACCATTTCCAAAGACAGCACCAAAACCCATTTTAATTGGTTTAACCATCTCTGGCAGGGCACCTCCTTTGTTTGACAATACTATGCCGGTTCTTATTTTACAGACTGTAAGGCCCAATACCTGAAAACGGTCGGCACTTTCCTCCCATTTTTTGACTACATTGGATAGAAAACTGTCTTCACTTTCTTTTGTGGTTTCATCGTAGACTTTGTCGATACTGTAAGGGTAAATAGCTGGCGCGGAAGCGGAAATAAAATGTTTTACCTGGTTTGGATTCTTTCTAACCAGGTTATAAAGCAATTCGGCCGATAATATCCTGCTCTCAATGATTTCCTGTTTATAGGAGTTAGTCCAACGCTTAGATATATTTGCTCCTGCTAAATGAATAATGACATCAACCTCATACAAGCAATTTTCATCTATTTTTCCTGATTCAGGATTCCATAAAAAAGCTTGAAAGTTAGGTTTGTCTTCGATATCTGCTAAAGAAAGCGACAAAACATTAACCGAATGCTTTTTCTTTAAGAGTAGATTTACTAAAGCTGTTCCTACCAATCCTGTTGCACCTGTAATTAAAATTTTCATTTACTTGCTTTTTATTACGCTGCACTCCATACAATTCGGCAACGTTCCGAGTCTCAAAGTTACAATGCAACAGTCTTAAATAAAACCCAATTACAACGGGTTTAACTTTTGTTTATTTCAATTTGATGCTCCATTCAAAGTTCATTTCTGATACTTGTTCACCTTTTTCGTTTTCACCAATTGATTTCATCCAAATGGTTTGCCCTTCGCTTGTGGCAATCGTTTTTTGGATAGCTTCTGCTATTAGATGACCATCATTGCAAGTAAAAGTTATCTTTCCTGTTGCTTTTTTAGAAAAATTGCCATTATTATTGGCCACCAACATGGAGATACTCTGCCCGCTGATTTTTATTTGCATCATCACCAACGCGCCGGTCGTTAGTTCTGCAGCCATTGCCTGCACAGCAAAATACATCGACTTAAATGGATTTTGATTAAACCATCGGTGTTTGACTGTTGTAACACATTTATCCTTGGAAATAGACTTTACTCTTACGCCACACCAAAAAGCAGCCGGCAATTTTAAAAATAAAAAAGCATTCATTTTTGAAGGTGAAAATTCCATAAGGGCTTGATTTTACTGTAAACATACAAAAAAAGAAGGTGTTTTGCAGATTTATTTGAATGTTAATTTTTTGTTAAATGTTAGTACTTTGTATTGCATAGTATCTTTTTTTGATGGTATCTTTGTATAAGAAATTAATGGTCTATCTATAGTATTAAAAGTTTCACTCATCAATCACTTAAAAAACAAAACAATGACAACAACTAATGACAAAAACATCGCTACTGTTTTACACCTTAGCACTTTGACTCAATATATTATTCCTTTTGGGAATTATATCTTTCCGATTGTCATCTGGAGTTCAAAAAAAGGAGAATCAGAATTTATTGATTACAACGGAAAACAGGTTCTGAATTTTCAGTTGAGCATCTTTATATACAGTGTTGCGTTATTTTTAATAGCCATACCAATATTTATATACACTGTTTTTCAAAACGTTCCATTTGATACCTGTTGTTTTGATGGTGACGATTTTGTGATCAATCATCTTAACATGGAACACTTTAGCGGAGTGACATTGATCGGGATTATTGCTGTATTCCTGTTTGTCTTCCTAAAAGTTGTCGAGTTTGTACTAATTATACATGCGGCAGTGAAAGCGTCAAACGGCGAAGAATACAAATATCCTTTAAGCATACCGTTTTTTAAATAAATCATTAATCAATCATCACTCAATCATCAATCATCAATCAAATCAATCATCACCAGTTTCAATCATCAAATCAAAAAACGTTCAGTATTAATCAAAAAAAATTAAATCATGTATTATGAATATTGAAAACACAAAAGCCCAGATGCGTAAAGGTGTTTTAGAATTTTGTATCTTGTGTGTCCTGAGAGACAAAGAAGCATACACTTCTGAAATATTAGACACTTTAAAAAACGCTAAATTGCTTGTGGTAGAGGGAACCGTTTATCCGCTATTGACAAGGCTAAAAAATGACGGTTTACTCAATTACCGTTGGGAAGAATCAACTTCTGGACCACCACGAAAATATTACGGTTTGACAGAAATAGGAAAAACATTTTTAAACGAATTAAGTGGTACCTGGACCGAATTGTCCGACGCCGTTAACATCATCACAACAAACAAATCAAAAAAGTCATGAACAAAACAGTAAATATTAATATAGGAGGTTTAGTTTTTCACATAGATGAAGATGCTTACCAAAAATTAACTCGATATTTTGAGGCAATCAAACGCTCCCTTTCTAATTCTTCTGGTAAAGATGAAATCATGAAAGATATTGAAATGCGTGTAGCTGAGTTACTTACAGAGAAACAAAAAAGCGACAAACACGTAATCAATAACAAAGATGTTGACGAAGTTATTGTAATCATGGGACAACCGGAAGATTACCGACTTGATGATGATGCCGACGATAAAGCTTCAGAACCACTTTACACCAGATCAAGAAAATTATACCGCGATAAAGACAGAGGAACCATTGCCGGTGTTTGTACAGGTTTGGGACACTATTTCGGAATTGACGCCGTTTGGTTTAAAATACTTTTCCTGATACTATTATTCGGATTTGGAACAGGAGTGATTGCGTATCTAATTCTTTGGATTGCAATGCCAAAAGCGGTAACAACGACTGAGAAATTAGAAATGACCGGTGAACCAGTTACCATTTCCAATATCGAAAGGAAAGTGAGAGAAGAATTTGACAGCGTAGCCAACAAGTTTAAAAATGCTGACTATGATAAAATGGGAAACGAAATAAGAACTGGCACAACCAGGGCCGCTGACGGAATTGGTGAAATCTTAATGAGTATCTTCAGGGTTTTTGCAAAAATATTAGGAGCTGTAATTTTAGTTATGTCATCGCTTATGTTTCTTGCCATATGCTTTGCATCGATCTTTATGATTTTTTCGTCTTCAATGCCGGATAATTATATCCTAAATCATATCAGCACGCCTATCGGATTGGAAACACCAATCTGGATTCAGGGAATTCTATTGTTTTTAGTAGCCGGAATACCTTTGTTTTTCTTCATCATACTTGGATTAAAATTATTGGTAAACAACTTAAAATCAATTGGAAATATTGCTAAGTACAGTTTATTAGGTATTTGGATAATTGCAATGGGTATCGCAATTTCATTAGGAATAAATGAAGCAACCCAAGTAGCTTATGATGGAAAAGATGTTAAAAAAGAAACCATCAATATTGCGCCGACCGATACGCTGTTGATCAAATTCAAAAACAATGATTTCTATTCAAAAGACAGATACCATCACACTGATTTCAGATTAACCCAGGATGAAGAGAATAAGGAGATCATCTATTCGAACAATGTTTCTATTGAAATTATGAAAACGGATGAAGCATTACCTTATCTGCAGGTGGAAAGATTAGCCGTAGGGAAATCTGCTGCTGAAGCAAAAAATCGTGCAGAAAAAATCAAATATGGTTACAAAATCGAAGGAAATCAATTAATTTTAGACAATTATTTGCTGACCGAAGTTGCCAATAAATTTAGAGATCAAAAAGTAGAAATCTACCTTTATCTTCCAAAAGGCACACTGTTCAAAGCAGATGAAAGTGTTCAGGATTTTGACACTCACAACAATGACTTTTTCGATTTACAGTATGAGTCAGCTGACTATATTTACAAAGTAGAAGAATCAAAAGTAAAATGCCTTAATTGCCCGGCGGAAGAGATGGATGGTGAAGATGTTGGAGAGTCAACAACAGAAGTAATTACAAGTGAAAATGACAGCACAGATGTGGTAACTGTAAAGGTAAACGGAAAAATCGTCACCGAAACTAAATCCGGAAAAACAAAAACAGGAAAATTAACAGTTGGCGAAAACGGAGTAATAATTAAATCTAACTAATCATGGTAAAGTTTATAGTATTTTGTACCAAAATAGTTGCAACAACAATAGCAGCTGCATTATTTAGCTCATGTCATGCAAGAGATATTCAAATCGGCGATGGCATTGACGGAAACGGAAACGTAACTACTCAAACACGTAATGTGGATGGCAACTTTACAAAAATTGAAGCAAGCCGAGGTTTAAATGTAACCTTGGAACAAGCTTCCTCTCATTTTATTGAAGTAGAAGCCGATGAAAACCTGCAGGAGCATATTACTACTACGGTGGAAAATGGAACACTGATTATCACTTCGGATGAAAACATTGATGAAGCTACAGCAAAAAACATTCGTGTCAAATTGCCTTCATTAAGCTCGGTTGAAACGACAAGCGGTTCTTCAGTGACTACAAAAAACACCTTTAGCGGAACTGACATTACTGTAAAATCCAGCAGCGGAAGTGAATCAAATCTAAGTTTGGAATATGACAATATAAGCTGTGAATCCAGCAGCGGAAGCCATATCGCTGTAAAAGGAAAAGCGCTAAAACTAAAAACTGATTCTTCAAGCGGAAGCGAAATTGAAGCTCACGGCTTATTGGTTAACGAAGTCATCTCAGAATCAACCAGCGGCAGTTCAACTCAAGTGCATCCTTTAGTGAACTTAAAAGCCAAAGCATCCAGCGGAAGCTCAATCGATTACGACGGTTCTCCCAAAACTGTCAGTAAAGAAGAAAGTTCCGGCGGAAGCGTTTCAAAAGAATAAGTTAATAAAACATCTCAATGAAAATTGGGATGTTTTTTTTTCTATTTTTGGCACAACATAGATGGTACATTCATGAGAAAAATAATTACACTAACTTTCCTCTTCCTAACCGTTCTAACTTTTGCACAAAAGAAAGAAAAAGTAAAAGGTTCCAAAATAGTTAAACTTGAACAAAAACAAGTCGGCGACTTCGAATCGCTCGAAGTCGAAGATAATCTTGAAATATTTTTGATTAAAGGAAATGATTGCAGTATCGAAATAGAAGCCGATGACAACCTAATAGAATTTGTTGAATATAAATTGACAGGCAAAAACCTGAGGATTTCAACTTCCCGCGATATTTCAAGCTATAAAAAGCTGAGTGTGCGTGTGACTTACAATGACAAATTCAATATGCTTATTGCGAAAGACGAAACCAATGTAACATCCTTATCAGATATCGCTTTGGATAATGTAACCTTTAAAAGTTATGACTATGCCAAATTGTTTTTGATTGCTAAAACCAAAAACTTCACTTTGATGGCAAACGACAAATCAAAAGTGGAACTCAATTTAAAATCCGAAAAAACAGCGGTTGATGTAAGCAAAAGCGCTTATGTAAAAGCACTTATCTCTTCTGGCGAAATGAAGTTTGATATGTATCAAAAATCGTCTGCCGATGTCGAAGGCGATGTTTTAGACCTAAAACTTCGATTGGATAACAATACCGATTTCACAGGAAAAAAATTAACCGCAAAAAATGCCTTGGTCGAAGTTAGCGGTTATTCCAAAAGCAGTATCGCGATCAGCAACATCGCTACCATCGATGCATCAGGAAATGGCGAAGTAGAATTGTATGGCGAACCGGTAAAAATCGAAGTAAAGCATTTAGTCGATAGTGCCATACTCCGAAAGAAAACATCTAAATAACAATAAAAAAAATCCCGAGTGTTTCGGGATTTTTTGTTAAATATATTTTCAATTCTCAGTTAACTAAGCGGCTAAATTCGTAATTACTCCTTCGCAGCCAAATAACGTTCCGCATCCAAAGCAGCCATACATCCGGTCCCTGCAGCAGTCACCGCCTGGCGATAAACATGATCCGCAGCATCACCACCAACAAAAACGCCTTTTATATTTGTTTTTGAAGTTCCCGGTTCGTTAATGATATAACCTGTCTCATCTAAATTCAGATAGTCTGCAAAAATATCAGTATTTGGCTTATGGCCGATAGCCACAAAGAAACCCGTTGCCGGAATGATTACTTCTTCAGCTGTGGTTTTGTTAAAAGCTTTAATTTCAGTTACCACTTGTCCATCCCCAACAACTTCAAGAGTATCATGGTTCATCAATATGGTAATATTTTCGGTTTTTCTAACGCGCTCTTCCATGATTTTAGAAGCCCTGAATTTTTCACTTCTAACTAACATCGTAACTTTTTTACAAAGCTTTGATAAATAATGCGCTTCCTCACAAGCAGAATCTCCGGCGCCAACAATCACGACTTCCTGATTTCTATAAAAGAAACCATCACAAACCGCACAGGCAGAAACTCCTCCACCCATATTCAAATAGTGTTGCTCAGAAGGTAATCCTAAATATTTAGCCGAAGCACCGGTAGAAATAATCACAGTTTCGGCATGGATTTCCTTAGTCTCATTAATCCATACTTTATGAACGCTTCCCGAAAAATCAACTTTGGTAGCCCAACCGTCACGAACATCCGTTCCAAAACGTTTGGCTTGCTCCTGAATATTAATCATCATTTCCGGACCGGTAATTCCTTCTGGGTTTCCTGGCCAGTTTTCTACTTCATTTGTCGTGGTTAACTGTCCACCGGGCTGTGTTCCCTGATATAAAACCGGAAACATATTCGCTCTGGCGGCGTAAATCGCAGCAGTATAACCCGCAGGGCCAGAACCTATAATTAAGCATTTTAATTTTTCTATAATATCAGACATGAGATGTTGTTTAATTTGGTCGCAAATGTAAACTTTTCAATGGAAAATAAATCCGTAAACCCATTGCTAAATGCAATTTGTGAATAAGATTCGATTATTGTTGAAAAGGTAATCAGGAGCACAACCATAATGGTATTTAGGACAAATCCTCCCGCTGTCCGCGCTACATGGTAGCTCGCTCCCATCGGGGCTAGCGAGGACGTTTCTTAGGCTTAGGAATCTGATTTGATATTAAGAGGAGGACTGCCGGTGGCAGTCAGGTATTCGAACGTTAGTTCGTTTCATTATTTTAGTAAGCAGGATTACTCCGTGATCCTGAGTTTGGGCTCTATCACAAGTTTGGATGTTCCATCCAATATCACCGTCACTTCGAGTGATTCCGACTTGGCGGAATGTATCGAGAATCTCTTTTCAGCAGGATTACTCCGTGATCCTGAGTTTGGGCTCTATCACAAGTAAATCCTTCAGCGCTTTCAGCGCTGTGGATTTTTTATTTGAAAAAAGAAATTCGAAGCAAGCTTCGAATTTCTTTTTTCAAATAAAAAATCCCTTCTGCAATTGCAGAAGGGATTTACTCGTCGGGGTGGCAGGATTCGAACCTGCGGCCTCCTGCTCCCAAAGCAGGCGCGATAACCGGGCTACGCTACACCCCGAAAAACGAGAGTGCAAATATAGAATTATTAATTAGGAAACAAAAGGTTTTTATTTTTTTTCTCCGCATAACATTTCTCAAAAAATAAAATGCGCTTCCGATATAATTTCTATTTTTGTTGAAACAAAAACAAAGCAACTATATATGCTAATTATCGGAATTGCCGGCGGTACCGGAAGTGGAAAAACAACCGTTGTACAACAGATTATCAACGAATTACCGGAAGCCGAAGTTGGGGTTATCTCTCAGGATTCTTATTATAGGGAAAACAATAATTTAAGTTTTGAGGAAAGAGGACTAATCAATTTTGACCATCCAAGAGCGATCGACTTCGAATTATTGGTTAGCCATCTTACCGAATTAAAAAAAGGCAACGTCATCGAGCAACCGGTTTATTCCTTTGTAACGCACAATCGCACAGACGACAGCATCATAACACATCCCAGGAAAGTAATGATAGTAGAAGGAATTTTGATTTTGGCAAACCCTGAATTAAGGGAAATGTTTGACGTTAAAATATTTGTCCATGCCGATTCTGATGAAAGACTTATCCGCCGATTAAAACGGGACATCGCCGAGCGTGGCCGTGATATGGAAGAAGTGCTAAACCGTTATCAAACAACTTTGAAACCAATGCACCAACAATTCATTGAGCCAACCAAAGCCTACGCCGATATCATTATTCCAAACGATAAATATAATACCGTAGCTATCGATGTCGTAAGGGCGGTTATCAATCAAAGAATTACATAATAGTTAAAAATCATGGGCTATTTTAAAAACCTTACCGATGCTTATCCTATCCTGAAAATCCTTGGGAACAGATACGTTATTGTGCTGGTTTTTTTTACGGTTTGGATGTTGTTCCTTGACAACACTTCTTATCTGGAACACCGAATCCTGAACAAACAGCTTGACGAACTCGAAGACAATAAAACATATTACCAGGATGAAATTAGGAAAGATGATGAAAACATCAAGCAACTAAAAAATCCGGATCAAATAGAAAAATATGCCCGCGAAAAATATTATATGAAACGCGACAGCGAAGACATCTACATTATCGAATTTGAAGACGATTCCATCAAGGACGAAAAAACAGATTCAAAATCTTTATAAATCATGGCTGAAAATCTATTTGATGCTTTCGAACCCGTTTCCTCCAAACAATGGAAACAGCAAATTCAGTACGAGCTCAAAGGCGCCGATTATAATGACACTTTGGTTTGGGAAAGCCCGGAAGGCATCAAAGTAAGGCCATTTTACCACGAAGATGAATCGGAAAAAAAATACAGTTTAGCAGGAAACACTGAGCCATTTTCCATACTGCAGAATATCTTTGTCCATGATGTTGCCTTATCCAATAAAAGAGCTTTGGATAGTTTAAACCGTGGCGCTGAAAGTGTTCGGTTTACAATTGAAAACCAGAACGTTGCTATATACGATTTAATGCAAAACTTGCCATTAGAAAACACATCTTATTTCTTTAATTTATTGTTTCTTTCTGTAGATTTTGTAGCTAAAATAGATTCCTTTGCCACAAAAAACAACGCGAAGTGTTTCGTCCAGCTTGACCCAATTGGACAATTAGCAAAAGACGGAAATTGGTTTGAAAACCTTGATAAGGATTTCGACAAACTAAATGCTATTGCTGCTAAAACAACTGTTCCATTTATAACTATAAATGCCGAAATCTACCAAAACGCCGGCGCCAACATGGTTCAACAATTAGCCTATATCCTAGCCCACATCAACGAATATTTCAACCGAATCAAATACATTAATCAACCGATAACTATTCAAATTGCCGTTGGTACCAACTACTTTTTTGAAATAGCCAAGCTTCGTGCGTTGCGTTTACTATTCAATACTTTGGCAAAAGAATACAATCACAGTTTTGACTGCTATATTGTTGTTACACCTACCAAACGCAACAAAACATTATACGATTACAATGTCAACATGCTTCGCACCACAACCGAATGCATGAGCGCTATTTTGGGTGGAGCCAACAGTATTGCGAATTTACCTTATGATGCTTTATACCACAAAGACAATGAATTTGGCGACCGTATTGCGCGTAATCAATTATTGGTCCTAACGCATGAAAGCTACTTCGACAAGGTTGGAAATCCGGCCGATGGTGCTTACTATATCGAATCGCTTACCGAGCAATTAGCTGAAAAGGCATTATTATTATTCAAGGAAATAGAAGAGAAAGGCGGTTCCATCACCCAACTCATTGAAGGCACTATCCAAAAGAAAATCAGCGAAAGCGCAGCCAAGGAACAGGAACT
>JAZKCP010000039.1:0-13225 GCA_040388035.1 Bacteroidota bacterium
AGCCGGTAGATGGTATTCAATCTTGAATTTGTACTTTTGAGAACCAAATTAATATAAATGAAAATTGTTATATCGCCAGCTAAATCATTGAATTTTGAAAGAGAATTGCCTACAACTACTTCTTCCGAACCTCAATTTTTAAAACAAGCTGCTACCATTCAGCGGACTTTGAAAAAGAAAAAGCCAAAAGCCTTATCACAGTTAATGGGTATTTCAGAAAAATTGGCAGAACTCAACTGGCAACGAAATCAGGATTGGCAAACGCCATTTACAAAAGATAATGCCAGGCCAGCAGTTTATACTTTTGATGGAGATGTTTACCATGGTTTGGATGTTTATAGTCTGCCATTAGATAAATTGGAAGTGCTGCAGGACAAACTCCGAATCCTTTCAGGTTTATACGGTTTATTGAAACCATTGGATTTAATGCAGGCCTATCGTTTGGAAATGGGAACGTCATTGCCCGTCGGAAAAAACAAAAACCTTTATGAATTTTGGAAAAAGACGATTACTAAAAAACTAAATAGCGAATTGAAAAAAGGCGAGTTGTTTATAAATCTGGCAAGCAACGAATATTTCAGCGCTGTTGATGCCAAAGAATTGAAAGTGCCTGTAATTAATCCTGAATTTAAAGACTACAAAGATGGTCAGTTAAAGATGGTTAGTTTCTTTGCCAAAAAGGCGAGAGGCATGATGGTGCGCTACATCATCGATACCAATGCAGAAACCATTGACGATTTAAAAGGATTCAATTATGAAGGCTATGGTTTTGATGAGAATTTGAGCAAAGGGAATAGGTTGGTTTTTACCAGATAAAAGCAATAAAAAAAAGCTCCGTTGGAGCTTTTTCTGTTATTTCACATAGAAGTATTCTTCATATTCCATTCGGGTTTCGCTGGTGAGCTTACGTTGGTCACGTGCTAATTCCCTCATAGCTTCAACGCCTTTTTTGGCGCATCGCTTTACTTTGCCTAGCCTTGAAGAAAAATCCAATAGCTTATTGGCATCTTCCGGGCTTAATTTTGTTTTAAGTTCATCTACAAAAGAAGAGAACTCATTCACCACTTCCTGATTTTCATCGTAATCAGTTTTTAAATCATCTAATAATTCATCAATTTCTTTTGTGATTTCCTTACAATGATCTTCACTTTTTTTGTGAAGGTCTTGGATGATTTTCTTTTGATTTTTACCAAAAAGTCCCATGATTCTTGATTTTTAGGTTGATGTTTTACTATCCTTAAATCAAATTTAATAAAATGTTTCTTAAAAGAAACAAATTGTTAATAACTTGTAAATTAGTTAATTAATGCGTTGCTCCCTAATTATCTACCCTGGTTTGTCCGTTATTAACTATTTAGAACGCGAATAAAGAAATTAGGTAATATTTGCATAGCAAATGCTTTAGGTATTCTTGTTTGGTTTTCTAACTGAAAATCGAAGTGGAGAATTTTGAGATACAATTGTTTTGTTGATGTAGCTATGGTAAGCTCTTGATTTTATCCAAATTTCGTTTGATAGATATATTCTATAGTAAATGTCTATATATTTAATTATCAATACTATATAATAAATTACGTAAAGTATATTCCGGATGATTTAATTTTCAATCCAATTTTTTAAAATTGTTTTTCCGAACGGCGTAAGTATGCTTTCCGGATGAAATTGAATGCCCTTTAGGTCGAAATTTTGATGTTTGATTGACATGATATAACCATTTTCATTTACCGAAGTAACTAGTAAATCGCTTGAAAGTGATTTTTCCTCTATAATCCAGGAATGATACAATCCGACTTCGAATTCCGAGGGAATATCATTAAATAACAAATCTGAATTATCAGTTATTTTTACTTTAGACGAAACACCATGAAGTGGTGATTTTAAGTTGATTAAGTTTGAACTAAACACTTCTCCAATTGCTTGATGGCCTAAACAAATGCCTAAAACACTTTTAGTAGGCGCATAAACAGAAATTACTTTTTTGAGTAAACCGGCTTCGCTTGGTAATCCGGGTCCTGGTGAGAGGAGTATCTTATCAAAAGTTTCTAAATCCTCAATCTCAAATTCGTCATTGCGAAAAACGGTGACTTTTGCATTTAGCGCTTCAAGGTAATGCACCAAATTGAACGTAAAGCTATCGTAATTATCAATGACTGCTATTTTTTTACTCACGCTCATTTGTTTGTTTTTTTTGGAGTTCGTGACCCGAGCCCTTTATTTCGAATTGATGCAGCAATCTTCGATTTCATTAGGATTTAATTTGCGATAAGCAAAGATGAGGTTATTTTTGATAAAAAAAAACCTCGGAAATTTTCCGAGGTTTTTCATAGCAATAATTTCCTTTTTAGAACTGTAGGTTAACAGTTAATTCGAAATCATCATTGATAGCTTTGTCTCCAATGCTGTCAAAGAAGCTTTTTGAACCATATTTAATATCATATTTGGTTCTGTCGATTTTTAAAACAGTAGAAGCGGTATTTCCTTTAACAGCCAAATCAAAAGTTACCGGATTTGTAATCCCTTTGATTGTCAAATCGGCAATTACCCTATAAACACCTTTTGCTTTTGAAGTGATTTTTTTGAATACCAAAGTTGAGGTTTTGAATTTTTCGGTATTAAAGAAATCTTCTGATTTTAAATGGCCGTCTAATTTTGCTTTCCAATCACCAGAAAGGTCTGTGGTTGTTATAGAAGTCATATCCACTGTAAAATTTCCACTAACAACTTTAGCTTTTTTAAAAGTCAAGCTTCCGTCTTGGAAATTAATGGTTCCGGAGTGTTCTCCTGTTACTTTTTTCCCATTCCATTTAATGGTGCTTTTTTCTACGTTGATTTTTTTAGTTTGAGCTGTAGCTACTGTTGTTCCGAAAGCTACTAATAATGCGATTGCGACTGTTTTTAAATTTTTCATTGTTTTTTAATATTAATTATTGATTATAAATTTATTGATTATTGTTGTTTTGATTCTTGCCTTTAACATAATGTTATGCCAATTATTGTTTATCGAAGGTTCTGTATTTTTCTAATAAAATATTTAATTGTGCAAGTTCTTGTTGGGTCAAGTTGTTGGCAAAAAGCTGTTCATGTTCCAACACAATCGAATCAAGCGCTGTTAGTAAATCCAAACCTTTTTGTGTTATAAGCACTTCGATTTTCCTGCGGTTATCGGGGCAAACTTCGCGCGTTACATAATCTTTTAGCAACAATTTGTCAATCAGTCGGGTAGTGTTACTGTTTTTGGATAACATACGTTCCTGAATGATGCATAAATTCGCCGGAGCGCCTTTTTGACCACGCAATATTCGAAGTACATTGTATTGCTCTCTTGAAATATCATAGGGTTTTAAAATTTCGTGAAACTTATCTCCAATTACGTTTTGAGTATACGTAAAGTTTAAGATGACTTTTTTAGCGTCATCCAACGGAACTGTCGATTTTATCACGTCTTCAATTTTCATAATTGTTATTACAATATTTGTAGATACAAATGTAAAGAATTTTTTGTTGTATATACAATTGTCATGTTATTTTTTTGTTAATTTTGACGAAGGCGAACTTTAGCCTTTTATCAATGGGATTTAAGAGAACAATGAAGTATATTTGTTACTCAAATAATAAACAATGGATTTATCACAAGAAGACTGGAAAGCGAAAGTAGAAAACGACCCGAAAGCCGTTATAATTGACGTTAGAACAGAAGATGAATGGAACGAAGGAATTATTCCCAATGCGATTTTAAACGACATATATAAAGGACAAGGATTCCTGTATAAGTTAGACGAATTAGACAAATCTAAAAATTATTATGTGTATTGCAAAGCAGGAGGAAGAAGTGCCCAAGCCTGTGCAATTATGAACCAATTGGGTTTTGAAACAACTTATAATCTTGAAGGAGGTTTTATGAAATGGAAAGGTGATGTTGCTTTTCGGGATGAAAATTAATTACTCAAAATGAATATTCCAACGTCAAAAAATCCTCGTGTTGTTATTATTGGTGGCGGTTTTGCCGGAATCGCAATATCCAAAAAACTAAGAAATAAGGGTGTTCAGGTCGTATTGATTGACAAACACAATTACCATACATTTCAACCTTTACTATATCAGGTGGCTACTGGTGGTTTAGAAGCCGGTTCGATTGCTTACCCAATTCGGAAAGTGATTCAGGAGTATGAGGATTTCTATTTCCGCCTGACTTCAGTTAAGGAAATTGATACCAAAAATCAAAAAATCATCACCGAAATAGGCAATTTGGATTATGATTATCTGGTAATTGCTACAGGTTCCAAAACCAATTATTTTGGCAACAAGGAAATCGAGCGTTATTCCATGTCAATGAAAACGATTCCACAATCGTTGAATATCCGAAGTTTAATTCTGGAAAACTTTGAACAAGCTGTTTTAACACAAAACCAAGCTGATAGAAATACGTTAATCAATTTTGTATTGGTTGGGGCCGGACCAACAGGCGTGGAGCTAGCTGGAGCTTTAGCCGAGATGAAAAAAGCCATTCTTCAAAAGGATTATCCTGACCTGGATATCGATAAAATGCAAATCAATCTTATTCAAAGCGGCGACAGGGTGTTAAATACTATGAGCGAGAAATCCTCAAAAGCCGCAGAAAAATTCTTGTTGGATTTAGGAGTGAGAATCTGGAAAAACGTTCGTGTCACCAATTACGACGGAAGGACAATTACCACAAATACGGATTTAACCTTTGATTCGGCCACCGTAATTTGGACAGCCGGAGTTCAGGGAGTTAAAATAATAGGATTAGACCCTAAATCTTTAATAGAAAAAGTAGAACGAATTCGGGTGAACCATTACAATCAAGTAGTTGGCTATGAAAACATATTTGCCATTGGTGATATTTGCTCGATGGAAACCGGAAAATATCCGGAGGGTCATCCAATGATGGCACAACCCGCCATTCAGCAAGGGAAATTGTTAGGTGAAAATTTAGTTAAATTAATCCATAAAAAACCAATGACCGCTTTTGAATACAATGATAAAGGATCAATGGCAACCATTGGCAGGAATTTAGCCGTTGTTGATTTGCCGCATTATCATTTCAATGGAATTTTTGCATGGTTTGTATGGATGTTTGTGCATTTGTTTTCGCTGATTGGTTTCAAAAACAGAGCAGTTGTTTTCCTGAATTGGGTTTACAATTACATTCGTTTTGACCGCGAAGGACGATTGATCATCAGGCCATATAAAAAGAGAAGTTTCACTACGTTTACGAGTGACGAAATTTAGAGTTTTATAGTATTTTTCGGTTTTTTACCTACCTTACGCCCAATTTATATCGAAACAATTATGAAAGCATTTTATTCCTTAGCATTTTTTTTATTATCCCTGAATTTTTATTCACAATCTAATTTTGTTAAAGGGTATTTTATTGATAATTCGGGCAGAAAAGTTGAATGTCTTGTAAATAATGCGGACTGGGATTCAAATCCAAGAGAGTTAGTCTATAAACTGGATGAAAATTCAAAAAAACAACAAGCTGATATTACAATGATTAAAGAGTTTGGGTCAGAGACTGATTATATTTTTAAAAGATTTACAGTATCCATAGATGAATCTAAAACCAATGGAATTTCAGATTCAAGAACGCTAGATTTTACAACCAAAACAATATTTCTTAAAGAAATAATAAGTGGAAACGCCAATTTGTATTCTTACAATGACAGCGGTTCGATGAAATTTTTCTTTAACAGTGAAACTAATGAAATCCCAATGCAACTTGAATATAAGCGCTATTCTTTAAGTGGCGAAATTCATACAAACAACAATTTTAGGCAACAATTATTTAACAAATTGAAGAATAATAAGCTTCAACAAACAGATTTTGACAATTTAGAATACAGAAGTGCCTCATTAATTAAACTCTTTCAAAAATATAATGGGCAGGATAGCACAAAAATAAAAAGTATTTTTAAAAGAGTACTAGCACTTAACCTATATGTAAAAGCGGGATATCAAACAAATTCTTTTAATGCTGATTCCAATGATGACTTCATAGGAAAATTTGATTTTGATAATGTATCGCAGGTAAAATTTGCGGTCGAAGCCGAGATTGTTTTTCCATCAAAAAGCAATGATAATGTAGCGGGTTTTATTGAATTTTCTAACGCTAGTTTTAGCGGAGAATTAACAAATCAACACGGAAAGGTAGTTATGGAATATTCAAGCATTGAAATTCCAATTGGAATTAAGTATTATTTTGGAATCGGAGAATCTTCGAAGATTTTTGTTAGTAGTGCGGCTCAGTTTTCACACGTCCTAAAATCTAAGTTTAAGATGGAGCAATTTTATGATATTTACGGTGACTTCAAAGGCGGATTAAACTTCAATTTTGGATTGGGTTATAAATATAAAAACAAATTTGTCATTTCCTTTAATACAACTACAGATAGAGGATTGATAAGATCAGAAGGATGGGATTCTCAATTTAAAAGCACCTATATTATGGCCGGTTATAATTTTCTGTAAATTTGTTTGTCACAATGAATAAATAGTTCATGAAAAAGCTGCTTCCTTTTTTGTTATTAGGTTTATTACTTTCCTGCAAATCAATCCAACTTAGCTCCGTCAAAACTCCAGCTTTACTGGATATAACAAAGGAAGTTGACAGCAATGCCTTTGTCAATCTTAGAAATTACAGCAACGACTTTGTGTTTGATATGAAATATGCGACTGCCGATAATTTCCTTAAGGAAAAAGTATATCCATGCGATGAATGTTTCCTTCGTGTAAAAACCGTTAAAGCCTTATTGGATGCCAACAAATCGTTTTTGGAAAAAGGTTACAGGATAAAACTCTACGATTGCTATCGCCCAAAATCAATCCAGAAAAAGATGTGGGCTATTGTTCCCGATGCCAATTATGTTGCCAATCCAAACAAAGGTTCTATCCACAATCGCGGTGGTGCTGTAGATATTTCGTTAGTTGATTCACTTGGAGTGGAAGTGAATATGGGAACAAAATTTGATTTCTTTGGCGAAGAAGCAAGCCATAATTATCACAATCTTTCAGAGGAAATTTTGGCTAACAGGAAATTTTTAAAAGAAATCATGTTGCAGCACAATTTCAAATCGTTTGATTCAGAATGGTGGCACTATAATTTAAATGGGAGCAATAAAGATGAAATCTCTAACCAAAAATGGAACTGCACTGATTAGTTTTCAATGCACTTTAAATAATTGATAAAGTAATTTTCAGGCTGGTAAGTTTTTTTATCCAGCTCAGCGGTAAATTCTGTCTTAAACGGATAATCGACAGTTTCTCCACCATATTTTACTCTCATAAATGTTACCGGCGAAACTTTAAGTTCTTCATAATTTTCTTTTGAAAACACAAACGAACCACTCATAACTCTGCTGCTTGGATTATTTTCATTAGTAATTAATGTTCCGCAAGTTTCGTTTCCGACATAGAGTAAAGTGACAATTTCACCATTGTTTAATTGTAAATAAATTCGCGAGTTAGCATCAAAACAATTGGCTTTGATAAAACCACTGCTTCTTCGGATTATTTGTGTTTCAAGACCTAAAACCCCGTTACTATTGGTTAATGCAAAAAGGATATCGGTAGCGTTACCGGCAAAGCTTCTTTCAAAAATAATAAATTGTTTTGTTGATTTATAAGTGCCTAAACTATCGCTAACGTTCGCGTCCATTTCGCAGGGATTTTGAGCAAATGCGCTTAAGTTAATAAAAAGGAATAAAGCTAGAATTATCTTGTTCATGGTCTATTTTAATTTGGTGCAAAGTAAAACTATTTTATTATTATTTACGTTAGTTGTAAAAAAACAATACAGATTTCCTCCATCTTTAATTTTCCACTTTTTGCGGATATTTTCAACCGTTTCCGGAAAATTTCGCGTGGTGATATTGGCTTTATTGTTTTCCAAAAAGGATTTTATGTTTTGTTTGTTGTATTCAAAGCTGTTTGCAATCTCAAACCCTCTTCCCGGAAAATCAATCAAAGCATCAGAGGTATAAAGATGCGAATGCTGATGCAGTTTTTCAACCTCAAATTGCGCTGTAACTTCATCAAATCCGCCCGATTTCATTATGGCTGCATTAGGTTCGTAAATATATTTTTTGGGTAAACTATAATTTGAAACGGATGATTTTCCGAGTTCAAATGTAAATTCTTCTGCTTTTTCTTTTGTCAGGTTGCAGCTAACAATCTGAATGTTTCCGGAATATTCTTTTTCCAAAATCCAAAGCAGTTCCTTGACTTCATTTTCTAAAGCAACGATGTGAATTGCTTTTACTTTTTTCAATTCTGATAATCCGGCCGCAATATCCAAGATAGGAGCCGTTTTTATCATAATATTATTGGCAAATTCAAAATAAACATCCAAGAATTCCGGAACATTTGGTAAACAATCCTTAAGCATAAATACTTTGCCTTTGGCGTCATTTCTCCGCGAAGGATCAATATAAATCCAATCAAAACTTTGATTTAACTGTTTAAGGATTTCATAACTATCACCATCAATACATTCGATGTTTGTTGCTTTAAGCTGTTCGAAATTATATTTTACAATCTCAGCTAATTCGGGATTGATTTCGCAATGCGTAACATGGTTTATTTTTTTTGCAAAATAAAAATCATCCACACCAAAACCACCAGTTAAATCAATTAAAGATGAGCCTGAAACCAAATTTGACTTGTAATTCGCAGTCTTTTCAGAAGAGGTTTGTTCAACGGAAATTTTTCCCGGATAGTAGATATTAGAAGCATTAAACCAGGTTGGGAGTTTGTTTTTAACTTTTTGTTTGGCTGCAATCTGATTTAGGATGACCGTCCAATCCGCATTTGGGAATTTGTTTTTCTGCAACGCTAAAGTACTAACGTCAGTGTCAATATTTTTAGTAATAAAGGTTTGAATTTCTTCAGATAAAATGGATTTATCCATGCAAAATAAATTTCATTAAAAATAAAAAAAACCCGCCAGCAATGACGAGTTTTTACAAATTTATTTAAACAATTATTACGGCTGTGCGAAAGAAAATCTAGGTCCGCCTGAAAGGAAAATAGCATCCATTCTTGATTTTTGACCCAATGAGAACATATACATTCCTCTGTCATCAGTATAATCCATATAATTCATAGTCATTTCAACCGGAGCACCAGAACAAGTACTGTAGTGAGGATAAGTTGGAACACCATAATTAGCTGTGTTATGAGAAGGAGTATCAGATACTAAATCGCTTCCACAAGTTGCATCACCCCAGATATGACGTAAGTTCATCCAGTGACCTACTTCGTGAGTAGCAGTTCTTCCTAAATTATAAGGATAAGCAGAACTCGAATTACTAGTTACGCCAAAATACAACGGGTCAATCACAACGCCGTCGGTAGCAGATGAACCGCCTGGGAATTGAGCATAACACAAAATTCCGCCACCAATTTTTCCAACCCACATATTCAATTTTGTTGTTGGACTGGTTGGATTTAATCCACCTTGTTTGGTTTTCTTAATCGCATCTCTTGTTCCCCAAGAAGATTTAGTTGTAGCTTTT
Source organism: Bacteroidota bacterium (assembly GCA_040388035.1). Classification (GTDB taxonomy): domain Bacteria; phylum Bacteroidota; class Bacteroidia; order Flavobacteriales; family Flavobacteriaceae; genus Flavobacterium. Next base: position 9,537 of record JAZKCP010000039.1, read on the forward strand.
CTAATTACCTGATCTAAAACAAATGTAATTCCAACATTCGCTTTCACCCCAGAAAATAAAGCCGGAACACTGTTATAATCAGAGTTTTGAGCATTAAAATCTTTGTTTAGAACATCAATTTGAGATTGGATTTGTGCTGCTGAAATATTCTCTGCTGCTGTTCTGTATAAAACATTTACAACAACCGGAATTTCAATCTTTCCGTTAACCAATCGATTTTGAAGCATTGCATTCTCAGTAAAATCTTCAATTTGGTTCATTTGGGCAGCCAATTCAGGGTTTTCCTTTAATTGTCTGTCTAGTACTTCCTGAGAAGCACAGCTTCGTTTTGAGGCTTTACTAGTAGTTGTTTGCGAATCATCTTCTTTTTGACAAGAAAATAAAGCCATAATTATGGCTAAGGACAAGCAGGTTTTTTTCATTTTTATTTGGGTTTTGTTAATTAATTACTACAATTTTAGGAAATATTTTGCCAAGTCAATAAAAACTTAGCCGTACTTATTAACAATTCGATGAACAACATCTTATTTTAAGATTTCATTATTATTTTCGATAAAAAAGAAAGAAATCAACTATATTTTAATTGTTAAAAATATAATTCAAAATATTAGCTCCCATTTTTAGTGCTTTTTCGCGGACTTCTTTCGGATCGTTATGGACTTCAGGATCTTCCCACCCATCGCCCAAATCGGTTTCATAAGTGTATAGTAAAACTAATCGGTTTTCTATAAAAATTCCAAATGCCTGTGGACGTTTGCCATCATGTTCATGGATTTTTGGTAATCCATTGGCAAAAAGATTTGGTTTTTGAAAAATAGGATGGTTCGCAGGCACTTCAACCAAATCATTATTAGGGAAAATGCGTTTTATTTCCCTGCGAATATATTGATCCATACCATAATTATCATCGGCATGAAGAAATCCACCCGAAAGCAGATAGTTTCTAAGGTTGCTTATTTCAGCATCGCTAAAAACCACATTGCCATGACCGGTCATATGAACAAAAGGGTAAGAGAAAATTTCAGAACTTCCCGGTTCAACAGTTGCCGGTTTTGATTTGATATAGGTATTTATCGTCTGATTCGCATATTTTATAAGATTTGGCAATGAAGTCGGATTTGAATACCAATCGCCACCGCCACTGTATTTCAGCAAAGCAATTTCCTGTGAAAAACCAACAGTAGTTAAGAATAAAAAAAGAAAGAGGCAATGTTTTTTTATCATTCTATGAATATTAATTTTTGACAATTTTATAGATTTTTGTTTTGCCATCCAAGCTTAATTGAAATAAATAAATTCCGGAACTCAAATTGCTAAGTGATATAGTATTCCCTCCGTTTTCAAGAATCCTGCTTTCTATTTTTTGCGATAAGGTATTGAACACATCCAATTTTACATCTGCTAGTTTTGATGTTAATGTCAAAATATCTGAAGTCGGATTCGGATAGAAATTAAATGCACTACTGTCGAATTCATTATTACCCAAATTCAATTGCACTAATACGGCAAGCCTTGCAGATTGAGCTATACGGCTCTCACAATTAGCTAGGGTTTGAGAGGCATAATAGGTAATGTTATCTTCGGCCACTGTATCATTAGGCAATAAGTTTCCTCCTTGTGGCGCGTCATACCATTGTATATTTTGACCGGAAACAATTAAACTCGATAAGGTTTGCCCCGGATTTAAGGATTGAGGTGATATTCCACTCGGAGCATCAACTAAAGCATTAATGATTAACTGAAAAGGTTTTACATAAATACAAGCATAACTGTAACTCATAATACTGGCATAAATGGTTTGGTTTTGGGTAAATGAAAATGCTTGCGGATTTGTTATAGGATTTGCCATATTCTGGGCATCAACTTCGCTTGTATAATATGAAATCTCATAATCATCAGGACTGACAGCTCCCATTATCGTAGCGTTGTTTGTTGTTAAATCGACAGTATATATACCTGATTCATCATTACAGACCGATAAGTCAGCCGGATTTTGAGTAGGATCTGCAGGCGCAACAAGCACTTCACTAACTCCTGTTATGGTATGGGGAACACCGCTTAAGGAATAAATAGCTTCGACAACATAAGAAGTTGTTTCGAATGGACAAACTGTTGCAGTTAAACCGGTAGCAATTTCATTTCCACCTTGCAGCCATCTGACAAACATTGAAACGTTAGGTCCATTCGGAGTAAAACGCCAGGCTTCATTGCTGGCAGTCCAGGCATCGTTTGTATTTCTTCCGGGCGGAACATAACCGACAGTTCCTGAGCTGTTCAGAATTCCAATGACGCCCGCGCCATTTTCCCAAGCGGTGCATTGGGTTCTGTTTTGCACGTAAACTTCAATGATATTTGATATCTCATACAGAACAATTTGAGTGGTTTGCAAACCAACTGTCTGGTTGCACTGATATTGGCCTACATGATAGAAGTTCACAATTAGTTTTCTGCAAGGATAAGTGCCAGTTAATTTCCAATTTATGGAAACATCAGCCGGAGATTGTGCTCCTGCAGTTCTTAAATCTATATCCTGAAACACACCAAAAATGGCATTCTTATTTATAAAGGCAGGATTTGGAATATTTAAACCATTTAAATCCCATTCACAAAAACCTGGCGAAGGATGAGCGTCAAAAGAGATTAGCCCATTCGATCCAACCTGGCAGTTCGTATAAGCCTGATCAAAGAAGCTGAAAGAGAAAGGCAGCGTAATTGATGGTGACCAAACGTCATCATTTGTAGCGTTTATTTGGGTATAACTTGGATCAGTAAATGCTGCCTGCGGGCAATAAGGAATTGAGCTTACACTATATGATGTTGTTGATGGGACAGGAGTAATTGAAGCCGTCAATGTTCTGCATTCTCCCGGATTGCAAATCATTGAATTTTCCCCGGGGCTGATGGTTGTAAGCACCGTAGCGCAACCATTTGGCACTACATTTATCGTAATATTGACATCGGTTACAGTTGTTGTATTTCCTGTAGAAACCTCTCTCAGGCTAATAATTGAATAGGTTGTAGTTTGATTTAGAATAGGTGTTTGGAAAACTAAAGTTCCACTTGCGCCAATAAAAACGGTCATCAAATTTGACGTGTTTGAGTTGCTAATAGTAGCTGCATAATTTGGCGTTCCGTTTATTGTAATGACTGCTGTATTTCCAGGGCAGACAGTAACATCAGGTCCCATATCTACTATTGGATCAAAGATTATATCCTTAGCATAAATGGCATTTCCAGTTAAAATTAAAAGGCAGATAAAAAGTAATTTTTTTTTCATATTCTTGATATAAATAAAATGTGATTATTCGTTTACAAAGACTACGCTATGACAAGCTACAATTGCAGCCGTTTCAGTGCGTAAGCGTGTTGTTCCCAAAGATACAGGAATAAAATTAGCGGCAATAGCCTGTTGGATTTCTTTAACAGAAAAATCGCCTTCGGGTCCAATTAAAATTGTCACATTTTCATTAGCTTTTAGTTCGTTTTTCAACGATTTTTTATCAGTTTTCTCACAATGCGCAATAAATAATTGTCCTGACTTTTGTGCTTTGACAAAATCTGTAAGTGCGATAGGCTCATTTAATTTTGGCAAAAAATAATGCAGTGATTGTTTCATAGCCGATTCCAAAATCTTTTGGAAACGATCTGTTTTTATAACTTTTCTTTCGGAATGCTCACAGATAATTGGT
>JAZKCP010000040.1:0-25892 GCA_040388035.1 Bacteroidota bacterium
CAACTATGAAATTGCCATCAAGGATTTAGTCTATCGTCCGGGAATTTCTCCATTGGAATTGGTTACTTTGGAAACCGCAAAAAAAGTAAACCAATTTTTTGGAACCATCTCAAAAGACATCCGTAGAAAATTTAACAACCCGAAACTAATCCAAATCCTCGAATTTCCCGTACTTTTTCTTGGAGCAAAGCCTTCAGACACTCCGTCATTTTATAGTTTTATGAACTTTGCAGATTTTGGTTTGGGAACCTGGCATCCAAAAAACGGCATGTACAGTGTGATTTTGGCAATGGAAAAATTAGCCAAAGAACTCGGCGTGACCATACATACCAACTCAAATATTGAAAAAATTAATGTCGATTATGGAAAAGCCAATGCCATAATCGTAAATGGCGAAATCGTGTATGGAGATATTATTTTAAGTGGCGCTGATTATCATCATAGTGAAAGTTTACTGGAAAAAAAATATCGTGCCTATTCCGAAAATTATTGGGAGAACAGGACATTTGCGCCTTCTTCACTCCTATTTTATGTTGGTTTTGATAAAAAAATAGAAAATGTTGAACACCATACTTTGTTTTTTGATGTTGATTTTGATGTTCATGCTTCCGCTATTTATGACAATCCACAATGGCCGGAAGAGCCTTTGTTCTATGCCAGTTTTCCATCAAAAACAGATAGTAACGCCGCTCCCGAAGGAAAAGAAGCAGGCATATTCCTAATTCCGTTGGCACCCGGATTAAATGACATTCCGGAATTGAGGGAAGAATATTTCGAGAAAATCATTAGCCGTTTTGAAAAACTGACTCAACAATCAGTCAAAGGGAATATTATATTTAAAGAATCCTTTTGTGTAAACGATTTTATAAAAGAGTACAATTCATACAAAGGAAATGCCTATGGCCTGGCTAATACTTTAATGCAAACCGCTTTTTTAAGACCCAAATTGAAAAGCAGTAAAGTGAAAAACCTCTTTTTTACCGGGCAGTTAACGGTTCCCGGCCCTGGTGTTCCGCCAGCTTTAATTTCCGGAAAACTTGTCGCAGAAATGATTCAAAAAAACCTTTAATCTAACAGACATTATGAAATCTATTTTTGACAAAATATCATTCGATTGCAGTAGAAATGTAACTAAGGCCTATAGCACTTCATTTTCTGCTGCGGTAAAAATGCTGGCACCAAGCATCCGCCAGGATATTTATAATGTCTATGGTTTTGTGCGTTTCGCTGATGAAATTGTCGACACCTTTCATGATTATGATAAAGAGGCCCTTTTCGAAATGTTTGAAAAGGATTTGAACAGTGCATTGACGAATAAAATAAGCCTGAATCCGGTATTGAATTCATTTCAGCATACCGTTCATAAATATGCAATTCCACAAACGATGATTACTGCTTTTATGGATAGCATGAAATTGGATTTGTATAAAAAAGAATACACCACAATTGATGAATATAATAATTACATTTATGGTTCGGCTGATGTCGTTGGACTAATGTGCCTGAAAGTTTTTGTAAAAGGCGATGATAGGAAGTTTGCTGAACTGGAACATTCCGCCATGCGTTTGGGTTCTGCATTTCAAAAAGTAAATTTCCTTAGGGATTTAAAAACCGATTTTGAAGATTTGAACCGCACCTATTTCCCAAATACGGATTTATCCAAGTTGGATGAATATTCAAAAGAAGCCATAATCAAAGAAATTGAAGCCGATTTTGAAGCAGGTTTCCAGGGAATTTTAAAATTGCCTTTGGAAGCAAAATTTGGAGTTTACACCGCCTATGTTTATTATAAAAAGCTATTGTCTAAGTTAAAAAAAACACCTTCAATTGAAATCAAAAACACCAGAATACGTGTTCCCGATTATCAGAAATTTGGGCTTTTGGCGAAGTGTTATGTTAATTACCGCTTAAATTTATTATAGAATTATGCTTGTGAATATTTTAGTTTTTGTCCTTACGTTTTGCATCATGGAATTCATGGCGTGGTTTAGCCATAAGTATGTCATGCATGGGTTTCTCTGGAATTTACATGCCGATCATCACAAGAAAGACCATGATTCCTGGTTTGAAAGAAATGATGCTTTTTTTATTTTTTATGCCGTGGTAAGTATTGGCTTCTTTTTGCTTTGGCAATATGACTTCCTGGAAATTGGCTTAGCGATAGGGCTTGGAATATTTGCTTATGGTTTGTCGTATTTTATTGTCCATGATATCTTCATTCATCAACGATTCAAACTATTCAGAAATGCTGATAATCGGTATGCAAGAGCGGTCAGAAGAGCACACAAAATGCATCATAAACATCTCGGCAAAGAAGATGGTGAGTGCTTCGGAATGTTGGTTGTTCCGTGGAAATATTTTAAAAAATAAAAAGTCCCGAATTTCATCGGGACTTTCCTTTAAATAACAACTCAATAAATTATTTCATTAAACCTTGCAATGGCTTTAATTGTTCCAAATCAATATCGGCACTTTTCAATAACGAAATCATATTCATGATATTATTGGGATTCATATCATCGCCCAAAATCCTAATTACCGCGAATCCGTTTTCTTTCTTTTTGGCAAAAAGTATAAACTCTTTGATGTGATCCTCATCGCCAACAAAACTTACTGAAGCACCGTCTTTACCCGAACCGACTTTCATCAACTCCTGATACTTTTCATCCTTCAGCATTTGAGTTACTTTTTGACTTTCAACATCATATTCTGCTTTATTTGCCGAGTCTGCTTTAAAAGCTAAAATATTCATTTTATCAAATGACGCTAAAGCAGTTTTTTGCTCGGCTGTCAGTTTCGTTTTGTCAATGTTTATAATACTGGGAGAAACATCCAACGCTATGAATTCTTTCTTTTCAGCACTTTCAACAAAATACTTTTGAAGCGTGGGTTCGCTATTACAACCTGACAGAAGTAATGAAACCGATATGGCAATATAAAGTGCGATTCTCATGGCTTATTATTTTTTCCCTTTTGGGCCTTTTGATGCCTTTTTCAAATCATCACCACCTGGCAAATTCATTTTATCAGTCAGGACCGAAAGCTCATTTAGGTCAAAATCGCCCGTTAATGACATCAAAACTGATTGTGCTTTTGGTCCGGCTCCATCAACAAACATGAGTAGTTCCTTAATTTGTGATTCGGAAGCGCCTGATTTCACATAAATCTTTACACTTTTACCTTTTTCAGTAATTCGCATTAGTTCTTCCAGTGAAGATGATTTAATATATTTATCAGAAACAGATCTCATCTCATCTGTTTTCTTGTCACTCTCTGTTACAAATACCCTAAGGTTGTCAAGTTTTTTGATAAGATTTACATACTGCTGCGTTTCTTTATCCTTGGCTTCCATTTTGCCTAACATTGTAAACATCTTTTTGTTTACGATTACAGTTGCAATATCATCCTGACCGTCAAATTTATCAAAGACAGTTTGAGCATAAAATGCGTTTGCAGTTAAAACTAATACTAATGTTAAAAATATTTTTTTCATGATTTCTAATTAATTTATCTTTTTAAAAATTTTGTTTTTTGATTGTTCATATTCATTTAAATAATTCATACTTCCTATGCCTTTATTTACGCTTTCCGAAATCATGGCCAACGCTTTCTGCGTTTCCCTGAATGCCACTTCCGGATCATCATAAGTTCCTAAATCATCCGATTTAGATTGATTATAATTGTTGAAGGTAAATAAACCCACGCCAAGTAAAACCACCACAGAAGCAGCAATAGATAACCAAACTACGCGATTGCGCTTTATAGTGTTTAATGGTATCGTTGCGGTAAACTGTTCCTGTCTTGCTTGAACGGCATAACCAAATATCGGTTTGTATTGTTCCAAATGCTGCGCAACATCTGATGAAGCAAAGTAATCTTTCAATTCCTTTTCTTCCGCAATACTGGTTTCTGCCTCAAAGTATTTTTCTAGTAAATTTTCTATTCTATCCAATGCCATAATGATGTGTTTTTATCATTTTTTCTCTTATTACTTTTCGTGCTCTTGACAATGCCGTACGAATGGCTTGCTCATTCATTTCCAAAACCTTGCCAATCTCTTCAAATTCCATTTCCTCTATGTCTCTCATCTGGACAATTAGCTTTTGTTGTTCGGGCAAGTCGTTCATTATTCTTTCAACCCATTTCCAAGTGTCGCTGTCCTGCACTTTCTGCTCTAAACTTGCTTCCCTGTCAGTGAAATTGTTGTGAACAATTCTCATATTGCCCGCTCGTTTCGATTTCAGTTGGTCTAAACAATAATTTTTTGTCATTGTCATTGCCAAAGCTTCAACACTTTTATATTCGCTCAAACTTTCATTCCGGTTCCACAATTTTACCAAAACTTCCTGAGTGGCATCTTCTGCTTCTTCAGTGCTGACGAGCAGTCGTTTCGCCACTCGAAAGAGCTTATCCTTAAAAGGATTTACAAGTTGCATAAACTCATTTTGATTCATTGAAACTACTTTGGTTGGTTGGTTATAAGGTCAAGACGATGCACATTTTTATTTGTTACAAACAAAATAAAATTATTATACTAAACTTCGTAAATTTACGTTTATTAAAATAAAAAGCTGCTATGAAAAAATATGTAATATCTCTATTACTCGCATTCTCATTTGTCATTCCTTTCAGCTGTTCTGATATGGATGATAATGCAGTTCCGAGTAGTCTCGAAATAAAAGACTTTGTTTGGAAAGGTATGAATTTATACTATTTGTGGCAGGCTGATGTTCCCGATTTGGCTGATGACCGATTTGACAATCAATCACAATTGAATACTTTCCTTGAAACTTTTGCGTCTCCGGAAGCCTTGTTCAGTCACCTACGCGTTGATCCTTCAATAGACAGGTTTAGCGTTATTTTCAGTGACTATACTGTTTTGGAAGGCGTCCTTTCGGGCAATACGCTAAACAACGGAATGGATTATGGTTTGCGATATAAAACCGGAAGCACAACCGATATTTATGGCTGGGTTCGATATATTATCCCAAATTCCGATGCTTCGACAAAACCAATTTACAGAGGTGATATTTTTTATGCCATTAATGGCACACCGTTAACCATTGATAATTATAGAGCTCTTTTGGCTAATGATACCTATACGGTAAATTTTGCCGGTTATGATGGTGGTGCAATTACGCCAAATGGAGACTCTTTAATTTTAACCAAAACCAATCTTGCCGAAAATCCAATATTAATGAGTACCGTTATCAATCAGGGAACACACAATATTGGCTATTTAATGTATAACGGATTTTACCCCGATTATGACAATGAGTTAAATACGACATTTGGTTCATTTGCTGCGCAAAATGTAACCGATTTAGTATTGGACTTGCGATACAACTCAGGTGGTTCAGTAGCGACAGCAACAAAACTTGCCAGTATGATTACAGGGCAATTCACCGGACAGGTGTTCGCTAAAGAACAATGGAATGCCAAGGCACAAGCTTATTTCCAATCAACTAATCCCGGTTCGTTAGAAAACAAATTCGTATCCGGATTAAACGGTTTGCACCTCAACAAAGTATATATACTGACTACGAAAGCTAGTGCTTCAGCAAGTGAATTGGTAGTAAATTGTTTGAAACCTTACATAGAAGTAGTACAGATAGGCGATGTTACAACAGGGAAAAATGTCGGCTCCATAACCTTATACGACTCGCCGACTTTTTCCAAAACCAATGTGAATCCACGTCATAAATATGCAATGCAGCCGATAGTTTTAAAAATTGTAGATAAAAATGGCAATGGCGATTACACGACTGGTATTGCGCCTACAACTTCTTTACCTGAAAACCTTGCTAATCTTGGCGTTTTGGGCAATACTGATGAGCCTTTATTAAACGCGGCTATCAATCAAATCATTGCCAGCGGAAAAATGTTACCACAAGTCCCAGGCATAATAGAACGAGACTTTACAGACTCAAAATCAATAGAACCATTGCGAAGCGAGATGTATGTAGAAAATAAATAAGCTGTGAAACACAAAACAAAAGCACTCTTTCGAGTGCTTTTGTTATTTTACGGATGATGGCAATCTAATATTTCATATTGTGAGCCGATGTTCTTGGTGGTTTTCCTGTACCATTGGTAGCACCATTGGTTCCGGTTCTATCAGAAGATGTCCCGTGATTTGAATACTGTGATGCGCATGAAAATAATAGAAATGCCGCAAAAGCCAATAAGCCTGTTCGAAGGTTGAGTAAAGTTTTCATGATCGTTTATTTAAGTTAATATAAATGTACTTCCTTCTATACTCAAAATCATTATAAACTTATAGGTTAATGTTATACAATTTCAACCAATAAAAAAACACTCTTTCGAGTGCTTTCTGTAACTAATTATAAAATAACATTTAATCCTAGTCTGAAGTTCCTTCCTCGGGTGGAATAACCAACATTTTCAGCATATTCCTCGTTAAGTATATTTGTCGCAGCTCCAAAAATGGTTAAACGGCTTTTTATCAGTTCGTATTTCGCCAAAGCATTTACCAATTGGTAGGAATCCAATTGCGTCGTTACGACACCAAAAGTGTTTCCATCAAAAAACGCATCATTACGCACATCAAAATACTGATAATCCACACTAAAAAGCGTCCTGCTTGTTGCCTGGAAATTCAAACCGGCATTTACTTTGTGTTTCGGAATTAATCGGTCTAACGCTTTGTCGACTTGTGTGAAAGTATAATTTCCATTCAACTGCAATTTAGAAGTCACAGCAATATTCAAAGAAGTCTCTAAACCTTTTGCTTTCGTTTTGCCATTTACGTTGATATAATATGCCTCAAAAGTTGAAGGATTGAAATAAAAATCGATAGCATTGTTTTGGTCACGATAGAAACCAACGGCATTCAGCTTTACTTTTTTGTTAAACAATCCTGTTTCAAACCCAGCTTCAATAGTGGCATTCTTTTCAGGAGTTAAATCCGGATTTCCGTATTCTGAATACAATTGATATAAACTTGGAGTAACATAAGCCGTGCTATACGAAGCCAAAATCTTTAAGGGAAAACTGGTTTTGAAATTGTATGACGGATTGAAATTGTAAACAAAATTATTGCCATAAGCACTGTGGTTGTTTAGTCGCGCTCCGGCATTGATATTCAAACCAAAATTAGAATTGTAAACTAATGTCGTGTAACCATCTATGATATTGAACCTGGCGTTTTCGTTTTCTATAGTGCTGAAAGGCGTTTTGCTTTTCATATCATTAAACTGGTAATTCGCACCCAAAATCACAAACAGTTGTTTACTTAAATTATATTTATTGAAACCATCAACAACAACACTTCTCGATTCATACAAAGAATAATCAATCGTATTTGAAAACGTATTTAGCTCGTTATAATCACGGGTGATTTTGGTAAAACCTGAATTCAGTACAAATTCGCCCTTGCTGTATTTGTATTTTGGTGAAATCCCAAAACGGATTTGCTCCGAAGTGGTAACATTCACATCAGTATCATTGAAGCCTGTATTATCAAATGTGAAATCGAAATCATTTTTGATTTTGTCATAATTCCCAAAAAAATCAAAAGTCAGTTTCTCCGTAGCTTTAAAACCTAATTTTGCTAAAAGATTTTGTCTTGAGAAACTATCCGTTTCATAATCTTCGCCGGTAATCTGAGATATTCCTTTGGTTTCTGTACTGTTGAACCCCGCAAAATAATTTACCTTTTTGAAATTGCCGTTTACCGAAAGTCCTTGATTAAAATCCTTTCCGTTGTAATGGTGATTATCCGCTGTATTATTGGAACCAATATTTACATAGGCATTTCCCTGGATTTCTTTTTTAGCTGATTTTTTTAATGTAATATTAATTACTCCGGTTGCCGCACCTGTTCCGTATAAAGTGCTGGCCGCGCCTTTCATGATTTCTATGCGCTCGACTTGTTCAACCGGAAGCAATCGCAAATCATATTCAAAGCTAATCCCGGAAGCATCCGTTACCGGAATACCATCAATCAGAATCAGAACCTGACGGTTTTTTCCGCCACGGATGTAATATCCCAGGTTTTTTCCGTTAGCCGATTGGTTCCCGTTGATTTCAACGCCCGCAACCTGACTCAAAAAGGTCGCCAAGCTTTGGCCTGATTTCTTGTTTAAATCTTCAGCTGTGATCACTTCGATAACTTTTCCTGATTTCTCTTTGCTCTGAGCAAATTTAGTGTCTGAAATCACTAACTCCTCCAATTGATTCACTGTGGTAGAATCCTTTTCCTGCGCATAAGCACAAGTGTTTAGCAAAGCTAAAATAGCTACTGCCTTTACTGTTTTTTTCATTTTTTTAATTCAACAATAATTTGATAATCGTGGGAGAAAAGCATAGAATTTACCCATACCCAAACCTTTTGTCCCGAAAGTTTGTTACTCAGTTGAACTAGGCAGGTCTCCTGGCTTGCGTCTTGTTGTTGACCTTCTCATCCGCCGAAACGAACAATGGTATGCAGATAACAACAAGCTTTATAGCTTACAGTTGCGGGAACAGCTTTGGTATTTATCCAAATTCCCTTTTAATGCGATTTTGAAAAACAGAAATCGCAACCTTAATTCGGGTGCAAATGTAAAGTATAAATTAAAAACAAAACAATACTTTTGTAAAAAACAATTTGATGAAAACATTTTGTAACGCTCTATTCTTAGCCATTCTTTCTTTTTTCCTGGTACAATGCAAAAACGAAACAAAATCGGAAACTACTGTTTCCCCTAAAAATGAAGTGCGTTACGCAACCGGTTTTTCGATTGAAAACTATGAGGGTTATTCCGTCGTAAAAGTTAAAAACCCTTGGCCAAAAGCTACCAAAACTTATACTTACATTCTAAAAGAAAAAGATGGAATTATTCCTGACAGCCTTAAACAAAACCTGATTATACCTGTTCCAATAAAAACAATAGTTGTAACCTCAACCACGCATATTCCTTCGTTGGAAATGTTGGATGAAGTCAATACGTTAGTAGGTTTTCCTCATGCTGATTATATTTCTTCCGAAAAAGTAAGGACGCGGATTGATGCCGGAAAAGTGAAAGAATTGGGCAACAATCAGGATTTAAATACTGAAGTCATACTCGATTTGCAGCCTAACGTTATTATTGGTTATGGCATCGACAATAAAAATCCAACTTTGGACAACCTGCAGAAAAGTGGTTTGAAAGTAATGCTCAACGGTGATTGGAATGAAGAAACCGCTTTGGGTAAGGCCGAATGGATAAAGTTTTTCGGCGCTTTATACAACAAACAAAAAGAAGCAGATGAAATTTTCACCACAATGGAAAAAGACTATTTAAAAACAATTGAAATCGCAAAACGGGCGATTGCAACGCCAACTATTTTAGCAGGCGATATGTTTGAAGATCGGTGGTATTTGCCAAAAGGAACAAGTTGGGGAAGTTTACTGTTGAAACAGGCCAATGGCAATTATTTATGGCAGGAAACCAGTGGCACAGGAAGCTTGTCCTTGTCGTTTGAAACCGTTTTTGAAAAGGCAAAAAATGCAGATATCTGGATAACTTCAGGACAATTTTCGAGCTTAAAGGAAATGACCGATATGAATCCGCATTATGCCAAATTTGATGCGTTCAGGAATAAAAATGTATATTCGTTCAGCGGAAAAAAAGGGAAAACGGGGGGCAGATTATATTATGAACTGGCGCCAAACCGACCGGATATAGTGTTAAAGGACTTGGTAAAAATCCTGCATCCTGAATTGTTAGTTGGTTATGAACCTTTTTTCTTTGAGAAATTAAAATAGTTGAAAAACCGAAACTCCATATTATTTTCAGGTTTATCATTACTGCTGTTATTGACGCTGTTGCTGAATATTTCAATGGGCCAGGTTTCCATTCCGATGAAAGAGGTTTTCAGGAGTTTATTTGGCGGTCACGCATCAAGAGAAACCTGGGAGTATATTATAGTTAATTTTCGTTTGCCAAAAGCCATTACTGCTATTCTTGTTGGTATTGGGCTTTCCATTTCGGGATTATTGATGCAGACATTGTTCAGAAATCCGTTGGCCGGCCTTATGTCCTCGGATTGAGTTCAGGCTCAAGTTTAGGCGTTGCTTTTATAATTCTTGGTGCCGGTTTTTTGCCCGCTGTTTTTTCGCAATTCCTGCTTTCTTCTTATGGAATCATATTCGCTTCCTGTGTTGGAAGCTCAATGGTTTTAGTGATGATTTTGATCGTATCCGAACGCCTGCGCGATACTATGTCGATATTGATTGTTGGTTTGATGTTTAGCAGTTTCGCGAGCGCGATGGTCAGTGTGTTTACCTATTTCAGTTCGGCGGAACAATTGCAGAAATATACTTTTTGGTCGATGGGAAGCATTGGCAATTTATCGTGGCAGAATATTTCTATTTTAGCGGTTTGCACAATAGTTGGATTGCTATTCAGCCTGCTTTCCTTAAAACCATTGGACGCTTTATTGCTTGGAGAAAACTATGCCAAAAGCATGGGGCTTAACATTAAAAAAGCAAGGTATATCATCATATTTGCTACAAGTATTTTAGCCGGGAGCATTACCGCTTTTGCCGGACCGATTGCGTTTATTGGATTAGCGGTTCCGCATTTGGGTAAACTGTTGTTTCAGACAAGTAATCATAAAACGCTGTTTTTTGCAACGCTGCTTATAGGTTCCATCATAATGTTATTTTGTGATACGATTTCACAGATGCCCGGTTTTGATTTTACCTTACCAATAAATGCAATTACATCAATTATTGGCGCTCCGATTGTGATTTGGTTAATTATCAGAAAAAAAAGTATTCAGTAATGGGTTCGAACAAAATCATACTTTCCACATCCCATTTGTCTATTGGATATCCATCCAAAAAGGGCAATCACAGTATTGCTGAAAACCTCAATCTGATTTTTGAAGAAGGAAAATTAATTTCTTTGGTTGGCGGAAACGGCATTGGAAAATCGACTTTATTGCGAACGGTAACCGGAATTCAAAAACCATTGTCGGGCATAGTTATGTTAAACGAAAAAGATATTTACAACTATTCACCGCAAACTTTAGCACAAAATCTTAGTTTGGTATTGACCGAAAAATTGCCGCCAAGCAATTTAACCGTTTTTGAATTGATTGCTTTGGGAAGACAACCATATACAAATTGGCTCGGAAAACTATCCGATGAAGATTTGGTCAAAATAAATCAGGCGATTGCCATTACGCATATTGAACATTTGATTGATAAAAAACATCATGAAATAAGTGACGGGCAATTGCAGATTGTTTTAATTGCACGTGCTTTGGCACAAGACACGCCACTGATAATCCTTGATGAACCCACAACACATTTGGATTTGTTCCATAAAGTTTCTGTTTTTAAATTGCTGAAAAAACTATCACAGGAAACCAATAAATGCATCTTATTCTCCACTCACGATATTGATTTGGCAATACAACTTTCGGATGAAATGATTGTCATGACGGAAAGTTTAGTAGAACAGGATGATCCTTGTAGTTTGATTACCAAAGGAGTTTTTGATACGATATTCAAGGATGAAAGCCTTTTTTTCGATAAGGAAAAAGGTAAATTCAGTTTCAAAAACCTATAGCAAAGTTGTATATCTTTGTAAGAGAACTAAATCTATTAAAAGATGAAACACTTTTTTACCATCGCTTTATTTTTTTGTATTGCCTTATGTTCGGCACAGATAAAATTTGAGATCACTCCGCAAGGCTTACTGCCACTGGAATTAAATACACCAAACAGACCGATTGATCAATTAATTGAACTTTCTAAAGCGTGGGCGCCTTACTATAATAAAGTTGGCTACGATGTTTCTGACGTGACGCAAAATTCACTAACAATCGATGGCCGTGTCGAGAATGCCTTTTATTCTTATAATGTTGGCGTAAAATATAATTACGACATTCGATACAGCCTGAAAATCCAATTTACGGAAAATCAAAAGTATACGATACGGATTTCTGTAAAGGAAATATATGCTGAAAATGTGCTGACGAAAACTACACTAACTGATTTTTTTACTGCTGAAGGAAAATTAAAAGACGACTTTAGGGATGCAAAGCCTTCTTTGGAAAATACGATAAATAAAATTTTAAATTCCTATACGAATTTTATAAACCAGTAATCTGCCTTTTAGCCTCGCCAACTACGAAAGCCACTGAATTAGCAATATTGTAACTTCGGATTAAATTGGACATTGGAATGGTCAAATGATTTTCAAACAACGCCAAAACTTCCTTACTCAAACCAACACTTTCCTTCCCGAAAACCAACCAGTCGCCATCCTGGAATTCCGTTTCATAAATCGATTTCGAAGCATGTGAACTCATTAGGAAAACCCTTGATTTGTCCTGAATCTGAGTCATCCATTCTGCCACATTTTGATATTCGGTTACATCCAAATGTACCCAATAATCCAAACCCGAACGCTTTAGGTTTTTGTCATTAATCACAAATCCAAACGGATGAATTAAGTGCAACCGGCTTTCGGTGCCAACACACAATCGGCCAATATTTCCAGTATTGTTTGGGATTTCGGGTTCTACTAAAACTATATTGAGCATTTTTAGATTGTTAGATTGTTAGACTTCTTAGATTGTTAGATTTCTTTACTCTAAGAGCGAAGCATATCAAAAGCCCGAAGGGCGTATCTAAATATCTAAAAGCAAAGCGTGTCTATTTCTAAAACTTCACCGGCCTTTAGGTTTTGCAAATGTATGTTTCCTACTCTAATTCTGACCAAACGCAGGGTTGGAAATCCGACTGCCGCTGTCATTTTTCTAACCTGGCGGAATTTGCCTTCCGTTAAGGTTATTGAAACCCAACTTGTTGGTCCGTGACGCTCATCCCGAATTCTTCTTCCTTTGCCTATGCAATCCGGAAGTTGGGTAATGATTTTAGCTTCGCAGGTTTTCGTTGTATACCGTATTCCTTTAAAACCAATTTCTACACCATTTTTTAATTTGCTGATTGCTTCTTCATTAATGATACCGTCCACTTGGGCATAATATTCTTTTTCGACCGACTTACTGCGGACAATTTCACTCATCATTCCGTCTGTTGTCAGCAATAACAATCCTTCCGAATCTTCGTCCAAACGGCCAATTGCCATGGTTCCGGCTGGGAAATCATATAATTCGCCAAGCAATTTTTTAGGGCGCTTTTTTTCATAAATAAATTGACTCAGATAACCGTGAGGTTTGTGAATGAGGAAATGATGTTCAATCATATTAACATAAAAATTATATAATGAAACGTTAAAATTATGTAAACGCAAGGTCAAAATTAAGGTTAATTTTAACATTATAATTTTTAAAATATTCAGTTATGAAAGTTCTATACTTAATTCTGTCTCACCTGGCTTCGGTAGTTTTTGGATATCTATTCATAACTAATCTAAAATATTCCTTTGAATTTAGCTATATTATATTCATGTCATTGCTTCTGATACTGTTTTTTATTTTTCTGATTATCAGTGTTCTGAACTTGCCAAAAAGAACAAAATCAAGATCGTTATTTTATAATAGCTATTCAAACAGAAGGACAAAAAATGACGAATTTGATAAATTTTATTCTTTTATGAACGAATAAAAATAACCAATTGTTTTCATATATTTACTTTCAAATAAGTTATATATGAATCCCGTTATTCTTTCCGCATTGCTATTTGTAACCGCCTTATTTTTAGGCATTTATTTTGGAAAAGTCTTTTTTGCAGCTAACTCAAAATCCGAAAAAGCTTCACTTGAAGAAAAAGTAAATGGACTGCTTCAGCAAATTGAGCAACTAAAAAATCAGCTTAATCAAACAGTTCAGGAACGCGAAAACATCCGCACCGAAAAGGAATCACTGGCCATTCAATTATCCAAAAAGGAAACTGATTTTGAAAACCTTTGGGAACGAAATAAAGAGCAAAAGGAAGAAGTCGAAAAACTTCAGGAAAAATTTACCAAAGAATTTGAAAATCTGGCTAACAAAATCCTTGAGGAAAAAACTTCCAAATTTACAGAGCAGAACAAGGAAAACCTCAAAAATATCCTATCGCCACTTAGCGAAAGAATCCAGCTTTTTGAAAAGAAAGTGGAAGATACACACAAGGAAAGTATTGATTATCACGCCGCTTTACGCCAACAGATTTTAGGCTTACGCGAAATGAACGAACAGATGAGCAAAGAAACCCTGAACCTTACCAAAGCTTTGAAAGGCGACAGCAAAATGCAGGGGAATTGGGGCGAGTTGATTCTGGAGCGTGTTTTGGAAAAATCAGGTTTGGAAAAAGGACGCGAATATGAAATACAGCAAAGCTTTACCGCCGAAGACGGCAATCGTGTTTTTCCAGATGTTGTAATTAATCTGCCTGACGGAAAGAAAATGGTTGTTGATTCAAAAGTAGCACTGACAGCTTATGAACGCTATATTAATGAGGAAGATGAAGCTGAAAAATCGCTGTACCTCAAAGAGCATGTGATTTCGATTAAACGTCATGTTGAGCAACTGGGAAGCAAAAACTACCACGATTTATACCAAATGGAAAGCCCTGATTTTGTTTTGCTTTTCATTCCGATTGAGTCGGCATTTGCATTGGCGTTAAATGAAGATACATCACTTTACAACAAAGCTTTTGAGAAAAATATTGTAATAGTTACACCTTCAACGTTATTGGCCACTTTACGGACGATTGACAGCATGTGGGCGAATCAAAAGCAACAGGAAAACGCGTTGGAAATTGCACGGCAGGCCGGTGCTTTGTACGACAAGTTTGAAGGTTTTGTAGCCGATTTAGTCAAGGTCGGAAATAAAATAAAAGACTCCAAAACAGAATATGATAATGCGATGAATAAACTCGTTGATGGCAGTGGAAATCTAATCAATAGAGTCGAGAACCTTAAAAAAATGGGCGCTAAAGCTAAAAAAGCCTTACCGGAAAATATTTTACAAAGAGCAAATACAGAAGAAGAATTTTAGAGAAAAACACAATTTGCTTTTATCAAATGTGAATAAATTGGTTTCATTTTTTACAAACTGTGTTAATTTTTAGAAGGTTACTAAATAATTATTATATTTGGTCTGCATTTAAAAAACCTATGAAAAAATACTACTTTCTTACAGCTGCCGTACTTTTAGCGTTTACCATTTTTATATCTTGTTCTGACAAGGACGACGAGTATATCCCGGTTTCTCCTGTTACAGTTGATTTAACTTTGGTTCCTTATCCGAAACTGTCTGATTACAAGTTTTTCCAAGGTGATATAAAGGACCAGATCCCTTCATTGAATGTTATTCCGTATGAACCTTCAAGTTCACTTTTTACTGACTATGCTTCAAAAAAGAGATTTATATGGATGCCTGACGGTGTTACAGCAACATATAACGAAGATGGTAAAATCCTTAATTTTCCGGTTGGCACTGTTTTGATAAAAACATTTTACTATACTACCATTCAGCCAGGAAACGTAACCAAAATAATCGAAACCCGAATTATGATCCGAAAAGATGATGGTTGGAAGTTTTATGAATATCTATGGAATGATGACCAAACAGAAGCCGATTTAGTATCGGGTTTAGACTTTACAAACGGAAGCTCTAAAACCATCACGTTTACAAAACCAAGTGGTGAAACCATAACAACAGACTATAGAATTCCTTCAGATGGTGAGTGCCTTGCCTGTCATAAAATTAATGAAATTGCAACGCCAATTGGAGTTAAACCACAAAATCTAAATCATAATTATACTTATGGAAATGTAAGTAAGAACATTTTACAAAAATTAGTTGATCAGGGTTATTTAGACAGTTTTCCTTCGTCAATCGCTTCAACTGTAGATTACCATGATGTTACACAACCTTTGGATTTAAGGCTTCGCTCTTATTTGGATGCCAACTGTGCGCATTGTCATCAGGATGAAGCCCGTTGTTATTACAGACCGATTCGATTTCCTTTTGGCCTAACTAATGTCGATTCCAATATTGGTATTTGCCTCGTGGCCGATGAAGAATTAAGTCCAACTTTACAAAAAGTAATCACTCCGGGAAACTATAATAAATCCATTATGCATTATAGGATGATGTCAAACGATGAAAGCGAAAGAATGCCTTTATTAGGAAGAACTGTTATTCACGATGAAGGTGTTGCCCTTTTACAACAATATATTTCATCATTAACCCAAACCTGCAATTAACTTTAACAACAAACATATTATGAAGAAAATTACATTTATTCTTGTTTTGTTTTTTAGCTTATCATTAGCTGTCGCACAAACAAGTTGTGATACTGCATTACCCGTTGTGCTAAATTCTATAACAACAGCGCCTTCATTTACAGGTGAAAACGGTACAGCACCAACGCAACTTTGTGGACTACCAAATGGCCCCGGGAATAAAGGTAAGTGGTACAAGTATACGGCAACCAGCAACAGCACTATAACTGTTTCCACTTCTTTAGCGCAAAACGGAAATACTGATACTCGCTTAATAGTATATTCAGGTGATTGCAGCGCTTTGCTATGTGTCGATTCGAATGATGATTACAATGGGCTTTATTCTTCGCGGGTAACTTTTGCAGCAACAACAGGAACTACCTATACATTTGCTTTTGATAATCGCTTCAGTTCAGCTGGATTTGATTTTAGTGTTATGGAAGCTGCTCCGGCCGGACCGGATAGATTGTCATTTACAACTCAGGCTGTTGGAGGCATTACCGGAGGTTACAACAATTGCATTGTTGACATGAATGGGGATTATTTAGATGATATTGTTTCTGCTGTTAGTGCAACTCAGTTAGTCATATCTTACCAACAAGCCGGAGGAACTTTTTCTACATCGACTTATCCAATTCTAAATACAACCGTTTTACCTTCATGGAGTATTGCTGCGGGGGATTACGACAACAATGGATATAATGATTTAGTTTATGGTTCGGGAAGCGGTGTTACGTTTTTAAGAGCAAATGGAACCGGAACCGGATATACAACTGACAGGAAAACACAAAGTTATTTGGTACAGAGAACAAACTTTGTAGATATTAATAATGATGGGAAACTTGATGCTTTTGCCTGTGATGATAATGCGCCAAACCGATATTATATTAACGACGGAACCAATTTAAATCATATCCAAGGCGGAATTGGTGATTTTGCCTCTGGTGGAAATTATGCTTCCAATTGGTTTGATTTTGATAACGATGGTGATGTAGATATGTATTTAGCAAAATGTGGCCAAGGTGGCTCTGGTGTTGGTGGAAATATTGATCAATTGCACAAAAATAATGGAGATGGCACCTATACAAATGTCGCTGCAGAAGCAAATATGGCAAATCCGGAACAAACGTGGTCGGGAGCTTGTGGTGACTTTAATAATGATGGTTGGATGGATGTTATTGTCGGTGTAAATTCGAATTCTAATGGGTATACCAATGTAAAAAGAAATAATGGCGATGGAACATTTACAAGTGTGACTGCCGGTTCAGGCTATGACACAAATACCAATATGGGAAGAGAATATGTGGCTCAGGATTTCGACAACGATGGTTTTTTAGATGTGTTGGGATCAGGAAGTAATATTATGTTTGGTGATGGAAATTTTCAATTTACGCCCAATCCAAATATGTATGTCCTTTCTGCTTACGATAGACCTATTGGAGATTTAAATAATGACGGATTTTTAGATATTCAAAGCGGCACCAATGTTTTATTCAACAATGGAAATACTAATAAATGGCTGAATGTTAATTTACAAGGTGTTCAAAGTAACCGAAACGGAATTGGCGCGAGAGTTGAAATTCACGGTTCGTGGGGCTTACAGATTAGATACGTTCAAAGTGGAACAGGATTTCAAAACATGAGTACACTAAGCGCGCATTTTGGAATTGGACAGGCAACTACTATTAATCAGGTAATCATAAAATGGCCATCCGGAGTTATTGATACCATTAACAGTGTAAATCCAAATCAAAATCTTTTGATAGTTGAAGGCTCCACATTAGCTATTGATTCATTCAACAATGGAGTGTTTTCAATTTATCCAAACCCGGCAAAAAATGTTGTGAATATTCATTTACAAGACAATTTGAATGTAACACTTAAATCGGCTTTAATTTATGATTTAACAGGTAAAGTTGTGCTTACGACTAATGATTTAAATCAACCGATTAATGTTGAGAAATTAGCAACCGGAACTTATATCCTGTCAATTTCTGATACAGTTGGTAAAAGTTATCCTCAAAAATTCATTAAGGAATAAACATACACTTCATAAAATTTTAAAAAGGCGTCCTAAACCAGGACGCTTTTTTAATGAGATTACGTCAAAACAGAGGTGGCTGGTTACTATTTAATCTGTTAATCTTTAATAAATTATGAAATAATTATTATATTTGAATTTGCATTTCAAAAATCAATGAAGAAGTACTACATCTTATCAATTACAATATTCTTATTATTAATAATTTTTATTGCATGTTCCGATAAAGATGAAGATTATACGCCAGTTTCTCCGGTTGTTGTTAATTTAGCATTAGTTCCTTATCCTAAATTATCGGACTATAAATTTTTTGAAGGTGATATAAAAAATCAGGCTCCTTCGTTAAATGTTATACCCTATGAACCGGCCAGCTCTCTTTTTTCAGATTATGCCCATAAAAAAAGATTTGTTTGGATGCCACAGGGAACAAAGGCAAATTTTGTTTCTGACAACAAAATTTTAGAGCTACCGATTGGTGCCGCTTTAATAAAAACATTTTATTATGATAATGTACAACCCGATAATTCAACACGTATTATTGAAACCCGTCTTATGATTAGAAAAGCGACAGGATGGATTTTTGCCAATTATGTTTGGAATGCTGAACAGACAGAAGCCTATTTTGATTTAGCAGGCAGCTACACAGATATTTCATGGAAAGACGAAAATGATATAATCAAAAGCACTAATTATAGAATTCCAAATCAAGTACAATGTATGATTTGCCACAAAAACAAAGAATTTGAAGGAACAACCGAGATAGATACTTATATTCCGATTGGTATCAAACCTCAGAACCTTAATTTCAGCTACACCTACACTACGGAAACTAAAAATCAACTTTCCAAATGGATTGAAATTGGATATCTGCAAAACAATTTCACCTTACCTACCGCAGAGAATACAGCAATTAACTATAATGACAATACAAGACCTTTAGAATCAAGAGTTCGTTCCTATCTGGACAGTAATTGTTCGCATTGCCATGCCATAGCCAGGCATTGTGATTACAGACCAATGCGTTTCCCTTTTAGCGAGACGGGCGGCGTCAATGGCTTAACCAATATGGGCGTATGTGTCGATACAGAAGATTACAGTTTTGCGCCTGCATTAACCAAAATTATAGCTCCGGGAAATATAAACAGATCTATGCTTTATTATAGATTAAACACCACAGATGAATCTTTTAGAATGCCTTTGCATGGTAGAACAATAATACATCAGGAAGGAATAGCTCTAATAGAACAGTGGATTAATTCATTATCACCTTGTCCATAAACTAAAAAATAATCGATCTAAAAATTAACATTCTATGAAAAAAATTACTTTAATCATTGCATTGCTCTTAATTGTGCAATTATCAAATGCTCAAGACACTTGTGCAACGGCAGTTCCAATTACTGCTGGTTCTTTTGTTGTTAGTGCTGTAAACGGAACTCAGGTTCCCTCTCCTATTTGTGCTGATAATGGCAGTGGAGCTACAGCAGGAAAATGGTATATGTACACTCCAACTCAAAACCGTACTACAACTATAACTACAGATTTAATGGTGAACTCAGGAGGCGACACAAGATTTCACGTTTACACCGGGACCTGCGGTGCTTTAACTTGCTTTGCAGGTGATGATGACAGTGGAGTAATCGGAAATGGTTTTTTATCTACAGCAACATTTAATGTAACTGCGGGGACTACTTATTATATTGCTTTTGATAATAAATGGAGTGCAGCCGGTTTTACTTTTCAGTTATCGGAAGCTCCTGTTGTTGTTTTACCTACACCACCAATTACTTATACATCACAAGTTATTCCAACAATGACCAGCTCTTTCAATCTCTGTGTAGTTGATATGGATGGCGATCATAAAGATGATCTAGTGGGAGTAAGTAATGGTAATTTAAAAGTTCATTATCAAGGTGCCGGTGGTACCTTTACGGTTACTGATTATCCAATAACCGGGACAAGCTTTATGCCAGGTTGGAGTATGGCTGCAGGAGACTTTAATAAAGACGGGAAAAATGATGTTATTTTGGGAAGCGGAAGCGGACTTTCTTTATGGAAATCAAATGGAACCGGTTATACAAATGTAACTCCGGGTGATTACATTTTCTGCCAAAGAACAAATTTTGCCGATTTAAATAATGATGGCAATCTTGACATTTTCTCTTGCCATGATATTGCTCCGAATTGTTACTATCTAAATGGTGGAGGATCGACTAATACTTTGACTTTTTATCAATCAAATAATACTCCAGGCGCGATGAATTTTGGCACTATCGGTGGTAATTATGCGACCTTATTTACTGACTTTGACAACGACGGAGATACGGATGTTTTTGTTTCAAAATGTTCAGGACCTCCTTGCGAATTACACAGAAATGATGGAAGTGGAGTTTATACCGATGTTTCTGCATTTGCACAAATTAATGTTACGCCTATTCAAACCTGGTCATCGGCTGTAGGGGATTTTGATAATGATGGTGATATGGATGTCATCATTACTGCAAGTACCGGTTCACATAAATATTTCAGGAATAATGTTGATGCAGGAAATGTTATCCAACCATTTACTAATATAACTTCTGGTTCAGGTTGGGACACCAATACATCAACTAATATTGATAACGTTAGTTATGATTTTGATAATGACGGCTATCTTGACATTTTAGGTGGCGGGAATAAAATTATGTTTAATCAGCATAACAGCACTTTTGCACCTTTTAGTTATTCATCAATTGGTGTTGGTGCCATTGGCGATTTAAACGATGATGGTTTTCTTGACATTCAAAACGGAAGTAGTGTTCGTTTTGCAGTTCCTAATACAAATAATTGGTTAAAAGTATCTTTACAGGGAATCGCAAGTAATAGTAACGGAATTGGAGCGCGTGTTGAAATATATGGTGCTTGGGGAAAACAAATCAGGGATATCAGAAGTGGAGAAGGGTTTAAATACATGAGTTCATTAAATGCTCATTTTGGTATCGGGCAGGCTACCACAATTGATCAGGTAATAATAAGATGGCCATCAGGTCTTGTTGATACATTCAACAACGTAAATCCAAATCAAAGACTATCAGTGGTTGAAGGAGCTACATTAGCTGTTAATTCATTTAACAATGGTGTTTTCTCTATTTATCCAAACCCAGCAAAAAATGTAGTTAACATTCAGTTGAAGGATAATTTAAGTGTAACGCTTAAATCAGTTACAGTATTTGACTTAACCGGTAAAATTGTATTATCAACCACCGAATTACACCAGCCGATTAACGTTGAAAAATTAGCAAGCGGTACTTACATTTTGACAATTTCTGATACTGACAATAAAAACTACTCTCAGAAATTCATTAAAGAATAAATTATTTAATAGAGCTAAAAAAAAAGCGTTCCGAGTTGGGACGCTTTTTTTTAGCTTATTTATTTTTTTAAAAAACCCTTAAGAGATTAAACCCAAAGAAAATATCTCCTTTGCCCCAATCTCCTGTAGTATTGCCCAAAAATCCTGCTTCGTGCATTCCTTGTGAGCTGCTAAAATGCATTTGAAATACGTGTCCGCCTGTTTCTAAATCAACTCCAATAGAAAGCGGATCTTTATATGGTGAAGTACTTGATCTGTTTAAATGGGCTGCATAGTCAACATTTACTGACCACCGTTTCGCAAATTTATATCTTCCTCCTACTCCTATTGCATATTGACTGTTATCCTGGTTATCATCAATTACAAAGTTTTCATGGAAAAAAGTCGGAGCGAGCTCCAAAGATAAATTCTGGCTGAACTTTCTGGAAACCAACAGTTGGGCAACATAAATCAATCTGTTCTCAAATTTCAAATTAGGATAATTACTTTCCTTCAGCGTATTGTTAAAACCCACACTTGTAAAACCGGCAATAGCCACCGGAAAACCATTTGTTTCCTGTGATTGTAATAAATATTTACCGGAGAAATCATAGGCCAACTCACTTCTCGCAGCACTTATGTTGAACCAATTCGTGACTCCATATAAAAATTTCAATTGAGTTACAGCGCTATCCAATCCGTAAGCACCTTCAAAGCCATCCTTTACAGATCCAAATCTATGCGCAACAATAAAATAAAAATCACCTTTGGCAGCCAGTTTTGTAGATTCCAGGTTTACAATTTTTAATCCTTTAAAAGCCGCTTCAACTTTGCTTTTTTGTGTCGAAGTGCTATCAACTCCACTGAGTAAATCTTCTTGGGCAACCACAGCCAGCGGTAATAATAGCAGTAAAATAATTTTTTTCATAGAATGTTATTTTTAAAGTTGGTTTATTTATTCAATAGTGCATTGATCCATTTGTATTTCTTCCAATAAATCGTCATAACCTACCAATCTTCCTTTTAAGGTTATAGAATCCTGTAGTTTTATATTATCCGAAATCTTATTTGTAAATCGGGCTGAAAGCTTTTCATCTACCGTAATTATTTTACTGGATAAATCAATATTGGTTATTTTTCCTTTCACCGAAATTGTTTTGTCTAAATAGGTTTTGTTTGCCAAGCTGTCATTTGTAGTGAATGCCTGAAAAACTTCCGAAACTGTTTTAGAAAATGCTGCATCTTCTGTGGCTATGTCCCTGTGGCTTTTATACATGTATTTATAAATACCAAAAACAACTACAATTAATAAGAGTAAAATATAAAACAGCTTTTTCTTCATAATCGAAATTTTTTAATTCGGATAATCAATTAATTATGTAAATTTACTTAAAAATACTACTTAAATAAAATCAAAATGAAAAAGAGATTATATTTTCCGCTGATAGCAGCCTTTGGTATTGTTTTTGTCCTGAGCTGCACAAACGATTCCAGTTCTGACTTGATTGACATAACCCAAGGGGAAATAACTTATGCCAATACGGTAAAAGCAATTATCGATAACAACTGTATATCATGCCATGCTGACGTTCCCGTAAATGGTGCACCAATGTCTTTAACAACATACGAAAATGTGAAGAATGCAGTTCAAACGCGAGGTTTACTAGATAGAATTTCAAGACCGCAAGGCGCGCCTGGAATGATGCCCAGTGGTGGTACAAGATTACCACAGGCAAAAATTGATCAGATTTTCGAATGGGCATCAAATGGATTACCAGAATAAAACAAAAATATTATGAAAGTTAAATTATTGAGTCTGATAATTATGGTTGGTTTGAGCGGTTTTGCACAAACAAAAATGATTACAAAAACAGGAAAAGTAACCTTTGAAGCTTCCGTTCCATCTTTTGAGGAAGTAAAAGCAAAGAACGAATCCGCAACCGTCGTATTAAATCCCGGTACCGGTGAAATCGCTAGTTTGGTTTTGATTAAAGGTTTCCGCTTTAAGGTAGCTTTGATGGAAGAGCACTTCAACGAAAACTATATGGAAAGTGATACGTATCCGAAAGCGACTTTCAAAGGCAAAATAGAAAATTTTGATGTTTCAAAACTTACTGAAACGGCTAAAACCTATACCGTAAAAGGAAAAATGGAAATGCATGGAAAATCAAAAGATATTACCATTACTGCAAACATAAAAAAATCAAATAACGGCATTGTAATCGATTCAGATTTCACCTTAAATACAGATGATTTCGGAATTGAAATCCCAAACGTGGTCAGCAAAAAAGTCTCGAAGAAAGTAGCTGTAAAATTAGACGCTACCGTAAAATAAAAAAGAAGCTGTAAATAATTTACAGCTTCTTTTTTTTAAGAAATTTTCTAAATTGATTTCTCCATCACATAATCGTCCATCACATAACCACTTCCAATATCTATGACTTCTTCGTTGGTAATAGTAAAA
Source organism: Bacteroidota bacterium (assembly GCA_040388035.1). Taxonomy (GTDB): domain Bacteria; phylum Bacteroidota; class Bacteroidia; order Flavobacteriales; family Flavobacteriaceae; genus Flavobacterium. The sequence continues at coordinate 24,013 of JAZKCP010000040.1, forward strand.
CCAATGCTTTCGTAAAAACGAATGGCCATATTGTATTTATTTACATTTAGAATCAGGCCTTTTTGATGACGCTCTTTGGCTTTATTCATAATGAAATCAATAAGGGCTTTCCCAACGCCTTTGCCTTGTTGATTCGGCAAAATATAGATTTTATGGATTTTTGTTTTAGGCTTTTTGCTGTAGTTGAATTCATAGGCCGCAAAACCAACGGGAATTTCATTTTCAACCGCCAATATAAAACGGCTTCCTTTTTCATTGACTTGCTTTTGTAAAGACGAAACACTATACATCATGTCCAACATATAGTCTATTTGCGGTTCACTAAGAATAGTTGCGAAAGTAACTGGCCAAACTTCTTTGGCAATTGCCCTGACGCTGGTAAAATTCTCGTCCGTGTTTTTCTTAATTTCAATCATCTATCGTTTCAATGCTTTTTCATAGGTTGAAATCCAATCCTCAACCGACATTTTCGTTGCCAATTCACCGATAAGTTTAAAAGGAATGTCATCAACTTTTTTAAATCGAAGACAGCTCTTTCCCATATCAAGCTTAGTCTTAGCATGTTTTGGATATTCGGCGACAAACCAATCCAATAAATTTTTATCGCTATAAATTCCCATATGATACACCGCGATAAAATTCTTCTGTGAAGCCAAACTAATAAAAGGCAGCGGCAATTTTGGATCGCAATGATAGCCGTTTGGATAAATACTATCTGGTACCGAATAACAAAGCATTCCATAACCCATGCCTTCTTTAAAGCCTTCGGGCAGATTATCCTTAATGCTAGAGCGGAGTTTTTGCATGGCTTCTCTCCTATCTTCCGGTAATTCAGCTAAATATTGTTCGGCAGTTGTTGCTTTTGATTGCATGGTTTTATTTTTTGTGACTCAAAAATAGAAATAAATTTAATAGATTTACATTTTGATTTTTATAACTATTTCCTATGTCCAGAAGTCCTTTAAGAAAAGACAAGACCTGCCTGAATTGTAATTACGTTGTAGAAAACAGATTTTGCCCAAACTGCGGCCAGGAGAACACCGATACCCGAAAGACTTTTCACCATTTATTTGTCCATTTTTTTGAAGATTTAACGCATTATGAAAATGCCTTTTGGAAAACCATAAAGAACTTATTCCTAAAGCCTGCTTCGCTTACCAAAGAATACCTTTCCGGCAAACGTCTTTCTTATTTAGCCCCGGTCAGACTGTATATTTTCATCAGTTTTGTTACCTTTTTTTTAATTGCCGTTTTTCCAAATGACAAAGATGAATTGATAAAAGGTGATCAAACTGTTACCGTTCCTGTAAAAGATAAAAACGGTAAAATCAAAGACAGTGTTGTTAGCACGAAAAAAATAAAATTTTCCGACATCCTAAAGGCTGAAGAAAAAACCCAAAAACAAAAGCATTTGACCAATGCGCAACAAAATGAAGGTTTCCTGAATTTTGGCTATAAGAATATTAAAGAATTGGATTCTCTCCAAAAATATGGCCCGGCCGAAGATAAATTAAGTGACTTCGAATATAACATTACCAAAAAAACACTGCTTGTAAAAGCCAAATACAATAAAAAGGAAATGTGGGATAAATTTGGTGAGGAAGCTTGGCGTAACGTACCTAAAATGCTATTCATTTATATGCCATTGTTCGCATTGATCTTGTGGCTTTTTCATGGAAAAAAACGATGGTATTATTTTGATCACGGTATTTTTACCTTACATTATTTTTCGTTTCTTTTACTTTCAGTATTGTTCATTTTCTTTTTCAGAAAAATAATGAACTGTTTTGTCGACAATTCAATTACCGATGTCATCAAATTTATCGGAGTGGGAGCTGCCAACATCTGGATGTTCTATTATTTCTTTCCGGCACATCATC
>JAZKCP010000040.1:25902-36337 GCA_040388035.1 Bacteroidota bacterium
AACCATTTCGTTCCTAAAAAGCATCACGATGTTTTTTATCAATGTTGTTTTGATGAGCATCTTACTTTTAGTATTTATCGTATATACCTTTATCAATATCCATTAAATTTCATGAAAAAAACTATTGCATTATTCCTGTTTGCGTTTCTTTTTATAAACTGTTCTAGCCAAAAATCAGTTTCAACATCAAGCCAAAAATCAACTTTATCAAACGGTGAGACTGCTGGTTATTTTAAAAACATAACTACCGAAAGCTTACAAACCAATTTAACGGTAATTGCTTCGGATGAAATGCAGGGAAGAGACACAGGAAGTGAAGGCCAGAAAAAAGCCGGACTTTATATAATCGATTTCTACAAAAAACGCGGTGTTGGTTTTCCAAAAGGCGCAACCGATTATTACCAACGTATTCCGGCTGCCTTTTTAAATGAGAAACGAAACAAAGACCTTCCCGATTCAGAAAACATTTGGGCTTTTATTGAAGGTTCAGAAAAGCCGGAAGAAATTGTCGTTGTTTCTGCCCACTATGATCATATTGGAATGAAAAAAGGGGAAATCTATAATGGCGCAGACGATAATGCTTCAGGAACAGTAGCCATTATGGAAATTGCAGTTGCTTTTCAAAAAGCGAAAAACGAAGGACATGGCCCAAAACGCTCTATCTTAATTTTGCACATGACGGGCGAAGAACACGGTTTGCATGGTTCACGCTATTACACACAATATCCTTTATTCCCGATTGCGAATACAGTTGCCGATGTGAACATAGACATGATTGGACGACGCGATCCATTTCATGAAAACACCAATAATTATGTGTATTTGATTGGCTCAGATTATCTGTCAACCGATTTATACAATGTGTGTGAAGACGTAAATAAAAAATATAACTTCTTAACCATAGACTATAAATACAATGATAAAAACGATAAAAACCGTTATTATTACCGTTCCGACCATTATAATTTTGCCAAAAAAGGAATTCCCGTTGTTTTCATTTATAACGGAGAACATACCGATTATCACAAATCTACAGATGAAACAAGCAAAATAGAGTTTGACGCCTTGACTGTCCGAACCAAATATGCTTTTGCCATTGCTGCCGAAATTGCCAATAGAAAAGAAAGATTGGTTGTGGATAAAACGGATGGCAAATAATTTAAAAAACAAAAAGTCCTGAAATTTCCAGGACTTTTTTATAAGGCGTAATTCGAATGTTATTTCGTATTGATTATTATTGATGGGTTAATGCGTTCTGCTCCTGCTTTAGGTTCCAGGACCAGGACTTCAACCGCTGCAATGCTTTTTGGGTCAATGATAAACTCGTGTAAATCCTCTATGAGCAACTCGTTTACCATCACGTTAACGCATTCCACATTTTTTATGGAGCTGTTCTTTTCCTTTATTTCCTCGACAACGTTTTGAAGGGTAGTCAGTTGAGCTTTGCGGTTTTTAGTTTCATTTGTCGAAGTCTGTGAAAAACCGTTCAGCGAAATTAAAATAAACAGTAAGGAAAGTAGGTTTGCGAAGGTTGATGGTGCTTTCATTTTCTTGCGTTTTAGTATATCAAAGATAAATGAGAAGACAAAAAGCAAGCTTACATTATTTAGGAATTTAATTATACTATTATAACAAAAAAAGTCCCGATTTCTCGGGACTTTTGCGTTTCTGGGTGGCTGACCGGGTTCGAACCGGCGACCCTCGGCACCACAAACCAATACTCTAACCAGCTGAGCTACAACCACCATTTTTAACGAGTGCAAATATATATAATTCTTTTCTTTTGTCAAGAAAAAAAATTAAAAAATTACTTTAAATCGCTTAAGCTATTGACAGCCAAATATCTTTCAACAGTGAAACCCTCAGCATGCTCTACGCCTACCAAACGCCCAAAATCCTGCGATCGGTAATGAATGCTTTCCATGAAATTTTTGGTTGCAATCGGCGTTACCGGTTCCTTTGAATTTTCTGAATAAAACTGCGAAGCATAAGCCAAAATGGAAGCTTCTTTTTTATCGGTAAATCCGGTAATGTCAACCACAAAATCAGGCTCTACATTTTCCCACTGAATATAATGATAGACTACTTTTGGCCGCCAGGTTTCCTGGGTTTTGCCATCAACAGTCGTTTCAATTTTTCGCAAACCCGATAGAAAACACGCATCCGAAACGAGTTTGCTTCCTTTGCCATGATCTATATGTCGGTCGTGAACAGCGTTGCACAGCACAATTTCCGGCTGGTACTTCCGTATCATTTTAATGATTTGAAGTTGGTGTGCTTCATCATTTACAAAAAAACCATCACGCATATCGAGATTTTCCCTAAGCGAAATCCCAAGTATTTCTGATGCCTTAGCGGATTCTGCATTCCGGATTTCAACCGAACCGCGTGTTCCCAATTCACCACGGGTTAAATCGATAATACCGACTTTTTTTCCTAGGGAAATTTCTTTTGCAAGTGTTCCGGAGCAACCTAATTCAACATCGTCGGGATGAGCACCAAACGCCAATATATCTAATTTCATGTAATTCTATTTTAAATTTTAAAATCTAATCTAAGCTGTCTAAGCTGTCAAGCTCTACAACAAAATCTTTTTCATCGTCATCGATTTATTGACCGTTTCATTATACTCATCAACAGGATTACTGTCTTTCGTAATGCCGCAGCCAATGAAAAGCTGTGCCTTGTTTTTGATGATTTTCATACATCGTAAATTGACAAATAAATCGGTTTGCAGGGTTCGGAAAGTAACAAAATCAATATTCAGTTCGCCTAAAAACCCGGAATAATATTCCCGGTTATAGCCTTCATTTTCCAATATGAATTCCTTTGCAGCCTGTTTTGGCAATCCACAAACTGCCGAAGTTGGATGCAGCGCCGTAATGATTTTTTTTAGTGATTTCTTAGATTTCAGCCTTGCTAAAATATCTGATTTAATATGCCATAAATTGCCGGCTTTAACGGAGTAGGAACTTGAAATTGTAATTTCCTTTGCCAAATCCTCTAAACTGTCCACGATAAAATCAGTCACCAACTGCTGTTCTATTTTTTCCTTATCCTGCCAAACAATATTTTTGGAATTTGTCGCCAATTGGGTTCCGGCAAGAGCAACGGTATTTAAGGCAGTGCCATTCGTTTTCAAAAACTGTTCGGGCGTGGCGCCAAGCCAAGTGCCAATTTTGGGATGAAAAAAACAATACTTGAAAGCACCCGGATATTGATAAATCATTTTACGCAAGCTTGCCTGAATGTCAAAATCGGGAACCGCTACTTCCTCTTTTCTCGATAGGACAACTTTCAGGAATTGTTTGTTATTTATGGATTCCACAGCTTTACTAACCATTTCCTCAAAAAAATCCTTTCCTATGACATCATTTGAATTGGAAGATTTAGGCTCAAAATAGTAATTCTTGCCGTGCACGGTTTCCACATATACGTCCGAATGTTCCAATGGAATAAACGGAACTTCATCAGCATCGAAAGGTGCAAATGCAAATCCTTTTTCCTCGAAGGTTTCCAAAAAATAAAGATGGTCATTCTTTTGAAACACACCGATAACCTTATCGGAATCGGGTTTGCAAAACAATACAAACGGCAGGTTTTGTCCTTGGTGGGTTTTAACTTTTATAAATAGATCGGTCATTAGCGTCGGGGTATAATCATATTACTTAGTTTGCAAAGCGAAATCAATTTTCCTTCCTCATCGGTGATTTTTATTTCCCATAGATGAATGCTTCTGCACTGATGGATAATTTTGGCGGTACAGAAAACCGTTCCTTCCCTTTTGCTTTTTAAATGATTGGCTGAAATTTCAATACCGCGGGCTTCCTGTTTTTCGGGATTGATAAACAGCATCGAAGCAGCACTTCCAACACTTTCTGCCAAAGCTACTGATGCGCCACCATGAAGAATCCCCATCGGTTGATGCACTCTAGGGTTAACGGGCATTTTTGCGGTTAAAAAATCTTCACCAGCATCGATATACTCTATTTCTAAAGTTTCCATCAAAGTGTTTTTACACCAATCATTGCAAAGTTGGAGGATTTTATCTTTATCGAATGCCATAGATTTTTTTTTACTTCTGTAAAAATACTACTTATTTGCAAGAATTTAAAACCGAAATAGTATTGAAATCCCTACTTTTGATAATAAATTTGATTTTATTGCGTTATAATATCAGGTTTCTGAATTTTCAAATTTTCAAATCGGCTCATTTTCAAATTAAACTTTAATACTTACATTTACCACCCGAGGCCATAAGGCCGAATTGTACAACGTAAAAATTCATACTGCAGATGCGTAAACTTATTATCCTCTTTTTTGTTGGCTTAGCCATTACCGTTAGTTCATGTCGCGAAGACTTTGTATTCGAACCTAGCACAGGAGATTTAGTTTTTTCAAAAGACACCGTTTACCTAGATACTGTCTTTACCAATATCGGCTCAAGTACTTACACTTTGAAAGTCTATAACAAAAGCGGCAAAGACATCAAAATCCCAACAATCAGGCTGGCTAAAGGTGTTGGGACAAAATATAGGATTACAGTTGACGGAATGACCGGCGATGAAAACAGGGTTTTCCATGATGTGGAATTACTGGCAAAAGATAGCATGTATATTTTTATAGAAACAACTGCGGGAATTGGCGATGCGAATCCTTCGGATTTCCTTTATACCGATCAGATTGAATTTGACAGCGGCGCTAATTTGCAAAAAGTGGAATTGGTAACATTGATACAAGACGCTTATTTTATTTTTCCAAATAAACAAAATGGCATTACTGATTCCATTCCAATTGGATTTAAGGAAAATGGCGATGTCTTGCTCACCAATGGACGAAACCTGAACCACAATCATCCTGATAATGATGATGAGTATACATTTCATACCGACAAACCTTACGTCGTCTACGGTTATGCGAGTGTACCGACTGGTGAAACACTAACTATTCCGGCTGGAGCGCGAGTTCATTTTCATGCCGAATCCGGTATTGTAGTCCAGGCAGGTGGAACACTGCATATCGACGGCTCGACGTCAATTTCACAAACAGAACTGGAAAATGAAGTAATCTTTGAAGGTGATCGTTTGGAGCCCGGATTTTCGGATGTTCCCGGGCAATGGGGCACCATATATCTTAGAAACGGAAGTGGAACCCAAAATCACCGAATCAGAAATTTAACCCTTAAGAATGCTACCATTGGATTGCTGATTGAAAATACAGCAGGCAACAAAATTACAATCGATGATACCCAGATTTATGATAGCTCTAACTATGGGATTTTCGCTGCCGATGGCCGTATTGATGGGAAAAACGTCGTAATAAATACCGCAGGGCAATTTTGCCTGGCAGCAGTTTATGGTGGTGACTATGATTTTACCAATTGTACATTCAACAATAATTGGAGCAGTTCAAAACAGCTCGCTGTGTATGTCGCAGACAATCTGAAAGATGCTGTACCGGAATCTTTACCATTGCAGGCTGATTTTACAAATTGTATCATCTATGGTTCTAATACGAATGAAATCATTTTAGATAAAAAAGGAGCGGTATTCAACAGCACTTTTCAAAACTGTCTTGTAAAAATTAACGTTTCATCAGGTTCTGTGGCAGCAGCAAATCCGGAGCTATATGACACTTTCCGATTAGAGCAAAACGGAAACAAGATAAATGAAAACCCTAATTTCCAAAACATTGCTAAAAACAAACTGTTATTTGAACAGGATTCCCCGGCAGCCGGAATGGGAATAGATGCAGGAGTTCTTTTTGATATATTAGGCAGACAACGGGTTTCGCCTTACGATGTTGGAGCTTACAATTGGATTGTATTTCCTCCTCCGCCAGCAGGCAAAAATTAATTATTTTTCAACTATAAAAAAAGCTTCTTTTTAGGAGGCTTTTTTTTTATACCTGGTTTTTAGTTCTTGATAAATCTGCCAGAGGCCTTTCCGCTATCGGTTATTATGCTGATAATATAATTACCCGGCTTTAAAGTAGAGACATCAATAGTTTGATCTGGATTCGCATGAACCTGCAGCAGTTGCCCGAGCATATTGTAGATACTTGTAGAATGTATAAGAAGATTTGTTGTAGGCTTAACATTCAAAATATCGTTAGCGGGATTTGGATATAAATTAAAATACCCATTGAAATCAAAATCTTGGTTGCCCAATTCCTGTATCGTTGTCGTGAAAGAATTAGTATTTATCGGAAAATTATAATCAAAGTAAATGCTCGCAGCATTGCTGAAGCTATCACCAACAACCAATGTAGGTTTTGTTTTGATTTTAAAGGCAACATATCCATCGTTATTGGCATCGTCAAAAGGTAAGTTAATATTTTCGAATATAAATTCGGCCTTATTCCCATTAGTAATCCTTGTCTCAAAATCGTGGCTTCCATCGAGTGGGATTAATGTTGCCATATCAAACTTATTTGTATCGATCATATCTTTCACAACAATATTTTCAGCAGCATAAGTTCCGGTATTCTCAAAACGAATAATATAATGAACATATTCACCAATTTTATCCGGTTGAACAATTTCTCCTTCTAAGCAGAATTTATCATTAGGATCAAAGGAACCAACAACTATTTGCCTTAAGTCATTAGCATTATCACTTGTATATTCGTCCGCAACAATCGGAAATATTACAGTCGAAAATTTTATCACGTCACCAACATTAACAGCAGGAATTTCCATAGGGGAATTGATATTTAAAACAACAACTAATTCCCGAACTTCAAATGGGTTTAAATTGGCATAATTCCAACTTAGCAAACTGTCACTTTGATTGTCTTGTATCGGTGTGGCAGAAACAAAATCCATATACTCATCATTAAAGGCAAAAGTAACATTTCCTGACATTACACTGTTGCCCTTATTTTTATACATAATTTTATACTGAGCATCAAATCCTGGCCTGGCCGGTGTAAGTGGAATAATCCATGTTTCTAAATCTTGGTGTGAGCCATTTGGGGTAAGGCAAAAATTGTAACTGACCGTACTTGGAGAAGTTACCTGGTAACTTGATGGAGAAATATTGAAGTACGTTGGGTTTTCTAAAACCGGAGTAATTGTGTGAGTACCCAGTGGAGCTGGAATCGAATACTCTCCGGTTGCGTTTGCAATAAAATTTCCATTGTTGGTGCCATCAGTTACGTTGATTTTTAAATGCGGGAAGGAAACATCGAAATCATCACAACCGTCCGAACCATTGTCTAAAATAGAATTTCCATTGATCAAAAAATATGGACCGCCAGGAACAAAGGAGCAATAAGAATTTACTTGACAGTTAGGGCAACCAAAACTAACGGTCAGACCCTGAATCCATGGAACCAAATTCTCATCAATACAGGCGTATAATAAATTTGGATTGTCTCCAAAATTAAGAGTCATACTGCTACGTCCATTTTTTAAATATAGATAACGCAGGTCATTATTATAACAATCCAGTATGTTTATATTACGAAGATTACTTACATCAATTGTTTGAAGCTGATTATTACTACACCTGAAATCAACAAGCGCCGCCAAGGTACTAACATCTAAAGTCACTAATTGATTGCTCCAACAGTATAATTTTTGGAGAGTTGATAAACCGTTCAAGTTCAAATTTCCTATTGAATTATTGTCACACTGAAGATCAATTAAAGTTGTTGAATTAGTAAGGTTCAGTGACGTCAAATTATTCCTACTACAATAAAAATTAATCAACTGGACTAAATCACTAGTGTTTAGAGTCGTTAATTCATTATAATTACAGTACAAGTTAAATAAATTAAACAAGTTATCAAGAGATAAGCTTGTCAAAAGATTTTGACCACAACTCAAAGTCCTGAGGGTTGATAAATTGGATGCATCCAAACTGGTCAATTGGTTTGCGGAACAATTTAAGGATCTTATACTTGTCAAGCTATGGACATCTAGGCTTTGAATTTGATTTCCATAACAGCTTAGTGTTTGCAGACTGGTAAGTCCATTCAGGTTTAATGAAGTAATGTTACTTTCGTGACAATCAATAGTTACTAAATTAGATAAGCCATTCAAATTCACATTCCCTAAAATGTTATACCAGCAATAGAGAGTCCGTAGGTTTGAAAATGAAGTGATTCCTTCCAATGACTGAATTTCAGTTCCCACTCCGTCATTAGATAATTGTAAAAGACTCACATTTAACGCCTCACTTAATTGAACTTCACTATCATCATTGGCATCTATTTTAAAATACGCACCTGTCAAATTTTTTGCAATGAAGTTACTGGGACTGGATTGTAATAATTTACTTTTAAAATTAGCGTCGGGAATAGTAACAACCTGCGCATACAACACTGTAGTAAAACACAAAAAAAATAAGACTGGAATAAAAATTTTCATGGCAAAAGTTTAGGCGGTAAAAGTATAAAATATAATATCAGAATTTACATAATTCCAATTCTTGATAATTCGTTAAAAAACTAAGTAAAACTTATTTTTGCCAATCGTTTTTTTAGCCTAAATTTGCAACTACAACAACACAAAACAACAATACAATGATTCATTTCTTCGGAAACGAAAGTGCCACCGTTTTTGCCGTACAGTCGCAAAACGAACTTTCGGCAGAAACTATCTCAAAACTTAATTGGTTATTCGCGAACGCACATAAAATAAAAAAATCCGTCCTGACGGATTTTTTTATTGGCCCACGTGCCGCAATGATTACTCCTTGGAGTACCAATGCGGTAGAAATTACCCAAAACATGGGAATTGAAGGCATTATAAGAATTGAGGAATTCCAAAAGGTTACTGATGATTTTACCGATTTTGATCCAATGCTTTCGCAGAAATACAGCGAATTGAATCAGGATATTTTCACTATCAACATCAAACCAGAACCAATTTTGGAAATTGATGATATTGCGAAATACAACAAACAGCAAGGCTTGGCTTTGAGCGATGAAGAAGTTATTTATTTAGAAAATCTTTCCAAAAAACTAAATCGAAAACTGACCGATTCTGAAGTGTTTGGTTTTTCGCAAGTCAATTCAGAACACTGTCGCCATAAAATTTTCAACGGCACATTTGTGATTGATGGTGTAGAAAAAGAAATGTCTTTATTCAAAATGATCAGGAAAACTTCGGAACTTAATCCGAATGATATTGTTTCTGCCTATAAAGATAATGTGGCTTTTATCAAAGGCCCAAAAGTGACACAGTTTGCCCCAAAAACTGGTGACAAAGCCGATTTCTATCAGGAAAAGGAATTCAATTCGGTAATTTCTATAAAAGCCGAAACACATAATTTTCCAACAACAGTGGAACCATTTAATGGCGCAGCAACAGGTTCCGGTGGAGAAATTCGTGACCGTTTAGCTGGCGGACAGGGTTCTTTGCCCTTGGCAGGAACTGCTGTTTATATGACGGCTTATTCAAGGTTAACCGAAAATCGTCAATGGGAAAATGGGATGACCGAAAGAAAATGGCTGTACCAAACACCTATGGATATTTTGATAAAAGCCTCGAATGGTGCTTCCGATTTTGGAAACAAATTTGGGCAACCACTAATTACGGGTTCGGTTTTAACATTCGAACACGAAGAAAATAACAGAAAACTTGGCTTTGATAAAGTAATCATGCTTGCTGGTGGAATTGGTTACGGAAAAGAAGAACAGGCTAAAAAACACAAACCTAAAAAAGGCGATAAAATCGTAGTTCTTGGTGGTGAAAATTACCGAATCGGAATGGGTGGCGCAGCAGTTTCGTCTGCTGATACAGGAGCTTTTGGTACCGGAATTGAGCTCAATGCGATTCAGCGTTCCAATCCTGAAATGCAGAAAAGAGCTGCCAATGCTATTCGTGCCATGGTAGAAAGCGATGTCAATCCAATTGTTTCAATTCACGATCACGGTGCGGGCGGACACTTAAACTGTCTTTCTGAATTGGTGGAAGAAACCGGTGGTTTGATTGATTTAGACAAATTACCTGTTGGCGACCCAACACTTTCTGCCAAAGAAATTATTGGCAATGAATCGCAGGAAAGAATGGGATTGGTTATCGGCAAAGATGATATTGAAACCCTAAGGAAAATTGCTGATCGCGAACGTGCGCCAATGTTCGAAGTTGGTGAAGTAACCGACAATCACCGTTTTACTTTTGAAAGCAAAACAACAGGCAATAAACCGATGGACTTTGCTTTGGAAGACATGTTTGGAAGTTCTCCAAAAGTGGTAATGACCGATAGCAATTCGCAAATAAATTACGCTGATGTAAATTACAGCCAGGATAAAATCCAGGAATACTTAGAACAAGTATTGCAGCTTGAAGCTGTGGCTTGTAAAGATTGGCTGACCAATAAAGTTGACCGATGCGTTGGCGGAAAAGTGGCCAAGCAGCAATGCGCCGGAGCGTTGCAACTGCCGTTGAATAATGTCGGCGTTATGGCTTTGGATTTTAATGGAA
>JAZKCP010000041.1:0-3935 GCA_040388035.1 Bacteroidota bacterium
TATTTTGCTGTGCACTTTCAATCCTTTGATTCCAAAAATCAGTTCAATTCCTTCCTGTTGCATTTGCTCTGCATAAGAGATATTACTCGCTTCATCAAAACGTGCCTGAAGCTCAATTTGAACTGTAACTTTCTTTCCGTTTTTGGCAGCATTAATAAGTGAACTGACAATTTGAGAGTTTTTTGCCAAACGATAAAGTGTGATTTTTATCGTAGTGACTTTTGGATCCAAAGCGGCTTCTCGCAGGAATTTTATAAGATATGAAAACGACTGAAACGGTGCATTAATCAAATAATCTTTTTTAGCAATTTTATTCAAAAGGCTACCATCAAGTGACAAACCCTCAACAGGAAGCGGCACTCTTGGTGGATACAACAAATCAAAACGGCCGAGATTTGGAAAGTTCATATAATCACGACGGTTGTGGTATCTTCCGCCGGGTATAACTCCATCCGAATTATCGATGCCCATTTTGGTAAGGAAAAATTTGAGTGTATCCTTTTCAATATGCTGATCATAAACAAAACGAACCGGTTCACCAATACGTCGGTCTTTTACAGAAGTTGCGATCTTTTCGAGCATGCTTTTGCTCATATCGCTATCAATGTCCAACTGCGCATCACGCGTGATTTTGATCATGTGCGCCGAAATGCTTTCGTAATCAAAAATATTGAAAATGCTACTTAGGTTATAACGGATTAAATCATCGAGCATTATTAGGTATTGTTTGCCATCTTTGTTCGGAAGTTCTACAATACGATTAGTGTTTTTTGGAATTTCGATAATAGCGTAGCGCACTTCTGCTTTTGGCTTTACAAAACCTAGTATGCTGGGTTTTTGATCTGATTTCATTACCAACTTAACCGCAAGATATCCAGAAGTGTCTTTCAACAAAGGAAATTCCGCTAAGTCATTTAAGATAATGGTAACAAGTTCCGGGCTTATTTTTTGGATAAAAAAATCTTTGATAAAGTTTTCATGCTCTTCAGAAACTTCATTTTCGTCAATGATGATGATGTTTTTCTTTACCAGTTCTTTTTCAATTTCGTTAAGTACGCGCAGGCTTTCAGACTGTTGCTTAATCACTATTTCAGTAATATCCTTAACCAGTTGCTGGGCTGAAATCCCACCAAGGATTTTTTCTCCTGAAACACCCGACAGACTCAAACGCCTGATCGCTGCAAATCGAACACGGAAAAATTCATCTAAATTATTGGAAAAAATGCCTATAAAACGAAGCCTTTCTAATAATGGAACAGCTTCATCCGCTGCTTCCTGCAAAACCCTGGCATTGAATGCCAGCCAACTTTTTTCTCTGTCTATATAACGAAAACCGGATTCTGTGCTCATATTTATTTCAAATCACTTGGGAAAATAACTTTCTTGGTAACACCTTTTTCAATGTCATTCCAGGAGTTAGTGTCAAATATAATATTTACAAATCCGGAAGTAGAAACATTATCTATAAAGATGTTTCCAAATTTATTGACAAAATTTGTAATTGCCTCATTGTGTCCAAAAAGAATTAAGTTGTCATAATTATTTGGACACAATTTAATGATTTGCTCCAGCTTACCTTCATCAAAAGTGTATAGTTCCTCTTTAAATACGATGCTTTCTATAGGAAATGAAATGTTTTGAGCAAAAATAATAGCTGTTTCTGAAGCCCTTTTCGCAATGCTGCTCCAGACTACAAATGATTTCGGAATTTGGGCACTTATATGAGAGGATACTAAATGTGCATCTTGAATACCTCTGTTTGCCAGAGGTCTGTCAATATCGCGAAGCGGCGCTCCCCAACTTGATTTTGCGTGTCGAACTAGTATAAGTTGTTTCATGAGAAGATTTCCAAAAAATTATAATACCATAAATTTAAGTTTTTATATCATATAAAGTGTATTTATCCGACAACTTAATTGCTTAATACCATTACCTGAATTGAATTTAACAGAATACAATTTCGTTGTAAAGAGAATTATAAATAAAAGTTAAAATAAAAATATCTTATAAACAACTTATCAAAATTAAAATGTTGTAGTATTTTTCTATTTAAAAATGTTAAATAGTGTACTTTATCTATAAAATATTGCACTTTATCGATGTTTTTTTTGGTGGTTTGATTTAAACTATCTACTTTCGAACTGTAAAACATAAATAAATACAAAAAAATAACCCTCAAAAACCCAAGTCAACCATGTCAAAAATCAAAAATAACCCCGAAAAAACCTTAATCAAGAACTAGAAAAGTTAAGAAAAACTGCATTTCGTCGATTTTTTATGTCGTTCACAGATATAATGGTTTTTTAAAAATACTCTGAAACTAAATTTGGCTCCATAGTATAACCCCAATTATCTATCAACTTCATAGACCCCTACGAAAGTACTCCCTGTACAGAAATGCCTTTTTCAAATCTATTCGACTAAACCTAACTGTATGAAATCAAATTTTACACTTTCGAAGAATTTATGCGCGTTCTTGTTATTTAATATACTTAGTATATCAATGTCTTTTGCGCAGAATGTTACTATACCTCTGCCAACCGGAGGCTTTAGTATTGATGGCGATCTTCAAGCAAACACACCAACTACCGGTGTAGGTGATTGGATTCCCGGTCCGGCTGGAACGGGCGGTTCAGTATTTACTATTAATGGCACAACTTTAAACGCAACCACTTCTGTGAGATATACAGATCAATACAGTGGAAGTGCCAGTGCTGACAACACGTTTGCAGGTGGAGCTAAATACAACGATAATCCAAATACACAATGGAGTTGGGTAAGCGCCGCCGCAGGAGGAAAAGAAGATATTAATAATGTTTATCTTCATTTAGGCAATGATCCATCCAACAATCACCAATGGATAATTTTTGCAAGTGACAGAAAAACAACAACGGGAACAAGTTATCTTGATTTCGAATTTTTTCAAAATACTTTTAGTGCGAATGCGAATGGAACATTTACATCTGCTGGTCCACATAATGGAAGAACCAATGGGGATATTTTACTTTCAGTAGAATATACTGGCGGAGGTTCTACTGCGACTGTTCGATTATATTTGTGGAGTAATACGGCTTATGTATTACAAAATTCCCCTACCAGTGGATTTGGTCAGGTTAATACTGTGAATGTTACAACTATAACAGGGGGCGCATTCGGGTTAAATCAATACACTCCTTATCAGTTTGTTGAAGGAGCGATAGACATGACAGATCTTTTAAACGTAACCAACAATTGTTCCGGAGGAACATTTGGTAATTTGCTTGTCAAAACTAAAACTTCTGCTTCAGCTTCAGCTGGTTTAAGTGATTTTGCGGGTCCTTTTCCAATACAATTAGTTTTAGGAACTGCTGAAATAATTGGCGGCCCATTTTGTAAAGATGCCGCATCAGCAATTTTATCAGTAATTGGGGTTCAGGGTGGTACCTATTCTGCTCCTAGCGGATTAATTATTAACGCTACAACAGGAGTAATCGATCTTGCTAATAGTTCTACAGGTACTTACACTGTGACCTATTCATTTACTACTGGAGGATGTATAAAAACAGTGACTAAACAGGTGGAAATTTATTCGTCACCTACTATAACTCCGGCAGCAAGCGCAACAAGCGTATGCTACAGTCCAACAGCACAGACTACACCATTAACTTACAGTGCAGTAACAAATTCTCCTACGACATATAGTATTACATGGAATGCATCACCTTCAAATACTTTTGCACCTGTTACAAATGCAGCATTACCTTTAAGTCCAATTTCTATTTCAATTCCTGCAAATACTGCAGCGGGCACTTATACTGGTACTATCACTGTTAAAAATGCAGCTGGTTGTTCAAGTATTCCAACTACATTTACTTTAACTATTAATGCAGTAGCATTACCAACAATGACAGCCCCAGATGCTATAACAGTAGCCTGTGGATCATTGCCGACTTCAA
>JAZKCP010000042.1:0-10317 GCA_040388035.1 Bacteroidota bacterium
CATGGCTACTACCGCTGCTATCGAAACTATGAACAGCATCCATTTAACACCTTTTAGCGCAAATATTTCTGCCAGAGGATCGCTAACGCCAAGCAATGTATAGGAAACCATTCCGGTAACGACCAAAGCCAAAATGATATATACAACCGTACAAATTACCAACGAATAAATCATCCCACGAGGTAAATCACGTTGCGGATTCTTACTTTCTTCCGCTAAGGTCGATACAGCATCAAATCCGATATAAGCAAAGAAAACTGCAGAAACGCCACCCATAACACCGCCAAAACCATTGGGCATAAATGGTGTCCAATTTTCAATATCAATATAAAATGCGCCTACAATAATTACCAATACAATAATTGCCAGTTTGATATAAACCATCACATTACTAAAGTTTTTAGACTCTTTTGTTCCTCTGTAAACCAGGTAAGTTATAAGCAAATTAATCACTACGGCAGGCAAATCAAAAATGATACGTAGGTTACCAATAGTCGGTGCATTTTGCCATGCAGCCATTCCTTCACCAGCCTTATTCGCCAAGAAAGCATCTTGTGCCGATTTATAATTAATAGTCAGCCATTCGGGTAAGTGCAGGTGGAAACTTTCGAGCAGATTGGTAAAATAACCGCTCCACGAAAAAGCGATATAAATATTTCCAATGGAATATTCCATAATCAATGCCCAGCCAATAATCCAGGCAAACAATTCACCAAAGGAAACATAGGCATAAGTATAAGCACTACCGGAAACAGGTACCCGTGAAGCAAATTCGGCATAACATAAAGCGGTAAATCCACAGGCAACGGCACAAATTATATACAAGAAAACAACACCAGGACCACCCGAAAAACACGCATTTCCAATAGCACTAAAAGTACCACCGCCAATAATAGCAGCAATGCCAAAAAAAGTTAAATCCTTAACATTTAAAACTTTGTGTAAGCCAGTGTGGTGGTCTCCATCACCGCCTTCTTTTACTATTACTGAGGTAGATTTTTTTCGGAATAATTGTGATAATGACATGGACAACGTTTGGTTTAATAGAAAACAAATATATAAAACCAAATGATATTATCTTCCATATAAGTTTTGGCAATTAATAAATAGTCATATATAATTAAAAACTATCGCAAAAGATGACGCTTATCATTAGATTTGACTTTTAAAAAATGTAATTTTATACCAAATAAATCATAAATATGGGAAATGATAATACTTCGGGCAAATGCCCATTTAATCACGAAGCCTCAAAACGAACAGCGGGCAGCGGAACCAGGAATACCGACTGGTGGCCCAAACAATTAAAACTAAATGTCCTTCGTCAAAATTCTTCATTGTCTAATCCAATGGATTCTGATTTTGATTATGCAAAAGAGTTCAAAAGCCTTGACTTAGAAGCGGTGAAAAAGGATTTGCACGCACTGATGACAGATTCGCAGGACTGGTGGCCGGCAGATTTTGGTCACTATGGCGGATTGTTTATCCGTATGGCATGGCACAGTGCCGGAACGTATAGAGTTCAGGACGGTCGCGGCGGCGGCGGACAAGGGCAACAACGTTTTGCACCGTTAAACAGCTGGCCTGATAATGTTAGTCTTGATAAGGCACGTCGATTGATATGGCCAATCAAACAAAAATACGGACGGAAGATTTCATGGGCTGACTTGATGATACTTGCAGGAAACGTTGCATTGGAATCAATGGGCTTTAAGACTTTTGGTTTCGCCGGTGGACGGGAAGATGTATGGGAAGCAGATGAGAATGTATACTGGGGCTCAGAAACTACGTGGCTTGGAAATGAAGACCGTTACGCTCATGGAGTGGAAGGATTAGCCGAGCGTGGCGTAGTCTCTTCGGATGAAGATCCAGGCGATATGCATTCCAAAGGTGATTTAGAAAATCCTCTGGCGGCAGCACACATGGGATTAATCTACGTAAACCCGGAAGGTCCGGACGGTAATCCTGATCCAATTGCTGCAGCTAAAGATATTCGGGAAACATTTGGGCGAATGGCAATGAACGATGAAGAAACTGTTGCGCTTATAGCTGGCGGACACACGTTTGGTAAAACCCACGGAGCTGCGTCGTCTGACAATGTTGGGAAAGAGCCTGAAGCAGTAGATTTGGAAGAACAGGGCTTTGGATGGATTAACAAATATGGAACCGGAAGAGGCGCAGATACGATTACCAGTGGCCTCGAAGTTACCTGGACAAAAACACCAACCCAATGGAGCAATAACTTTTTTGAAAACCTTTTTGGCTTTGAATGGGAATTGACTAAAAGTCCGGCTGGAGCTCATCAATGGGTTGCCAAAAATGCTGAACCAACAATTCCTGATGCTTTTGATCCTTCAAAAAAACATTTGCCAACAATGCTAACAACCGATCTTTCATTAAGATTAGATCCGGCATATGAAAAAATATCACGTCGTTTTCTTGAAAATCCGGACCAGTTTGCTGATGCATTTGCACGTGCCTGGTTTAAGTTAACACATCGTGATATGGGGCCTCGTGCCCGTTATCTTGGTGCAGATGTTCCGCAGGAAATATTGTTGTGGCAGGATCCAATTCCCGCAGTAAATCATAAGCTGATTGATGCTAATGATATAACTTCATTAAAAAATAAAATTTTAGAATCAGGGCTTTCTGTATCTCAATTGGTATCGACTGCCTGGGCTTCTGCTTCGACCTTTCGTGGTTCGGACAAACGTGGTGGTGCCAATGGCGCACGTCTTCGCCTTGCTCCCCAAAAATACTGGCAGGTAAATAATACTCCTCTGATTGCGGATACATTGAACAAGCTTGAAGGTATCCAAAAAGTATTCAACGATTCTCAATCAAGTGATAAAAAAGTATCAATAGCGGACCTTATCGTTTTGGGAGGTTGTGCAGCAATTGAAAAAGCGGCAGGACAAAATACAACTGTTCCTTTTACTCCGGGTAGAATGGATGCATCGCAGGAAGAAACCGATGTAGAATCATTCGCATTCTTAGAGCCGAAAGCTGATGGCTTCCGCAATTATCGTAAAAAATCATCCGTGCTTACAGAAGCATTATTAATTGATAAAGCACAATTGCTGACACTTACATCGAGTGAGTTGGCTGTGCTTGTTGGCGGTATGCGTGTGTTGAATACTAATTTTGATGGTTCGGCACATGGTGTGTTTACAAAAAGTGCTGGACAATTAACCAATGATTTTTTTGTGAATCTTCTTGATATGAATACTAGTTGGAAAGCAATTTCAGATGACAGGGAATTATACGAAGGAACGGACCGTAATACCGGAGAACGAACTTGGACTGCAACCCGCGCCGATCTTGTGTTTGGCTCGCATGCCGAATTAAGAGCTGTCGCTGAAGTATATGGTAGCAGCGATGCTAATGGTAAATTCGTAAAAGACTTTATCGCAACATGGGATAAAGTAATGAATCTTGACCGATTTGATTTAGCTTAAACACTAAAATAAATAAAAAAATCCCCGCGAAAGCGGGGATTTTTTTATGGTGTGAATACAGATTTATAATTATCCCAATAGCGGTAAATTAAAAACACGTTGGCCAAAAACAATAAAATAGCAATAGGTAATGTTTCAGGCGACATGAAATAATTGATTAGTAGAATGTTTATGGTTATTGGCAAGATAACAATATTAGCTAAGGTTACGTATTTACCGGTGACATAAGCCAAACCTGCAAGCAATTCAATTCCTTTGGCCAATGGCATTAAATAAGTGGAAGCTACTAAGCCCAATTGAAAGGCTTTAAAATCTCCTGTAGTTACAGGTTCAGGGGTTAATTTCAAAAAGAAACTGATTGAGGCAAATAACAAAAAAAGTCCAATTAAAACTCGGATAACAATGGTGAAAATTTTCATGATTTTGATGTTTAGTGATTAATGATCTACCAAAGTTAAATAAAAAATACCAAAGGTTTGTGCCAATGGTATCTATTTTACAGTCAAGTTACTAACTATTATTTCTTTACAAATTTCCGATAGGCAAAAAAACCTAAAACAGCCAGTAATAGCAATGCCCAAAGTTGCACTACGAAAGCAACAATTGCTTCAAACATAAACCAACCCGTTTTCAGACTGTCCCAAATTTGCATTCCAATATGCGGTCTGTACGCATTGATGTTTTTTTCATTGGCAACAATCTCTTGCAGCACACTTTCTCTTTGGTATAAATATAAAGTAACCGTGCTGAAATTCACCTGATCCTGTAAACTAAGATTTTGAATAACATTTTCATCGCTTTCAGTTTGTCTGCCAAGTACTTTATCTTCCGCATTCGTGATTTGATTGAGTTTTTTGCCTTTGGTATCAATGCCTTTTTCCAATCGTTTTTGATGGGTAGCGAGTCTTTTTTGTGCCATTTTATTGGACAATAATTGCAGTGCAACATCATCAGCTTTTATCAATCGGCTGTCAAGAAAGGCAATTTCTTTAGCCATCGATTTTAAAACGGTATCCAATTGTGTGTTCGGAACCCGAAGTGTAATAGTATTATCGACGGTAAATCGTGTAGTTTCGAGCGTGCTATCCTGGCTGATTTTGGTTTCCGATTTTTCATTGATGTTGCTTTTCAAATCGGTGAAGGTTACGAAGCCACCATTTCTCGATACTATACTCTCAATAGCGTAAGTAGATTTGGTGACATTTTTCACTTTGAATTTTAAATCAGCGGTTCGGACAAATTTACGATTACTTTCTTTTTTCTCCACCGCTGCATTGGAAGAGATTGTTGATTCTACAGCGGTACTTTCATCTGCAGCATTAGAATTTTCAAGCGAATCTGCTTGTTTACACGCAAAGGCAAATCCGAAAAGGAGCAATGCCAAACCAAGTTTTGTTCTGTTTTTCATTTTACATTCATTTTAATAGTTATTAATAGTTACAATTTCAATTTTCAAAATGTGAGTAATTTTCTATCAATAGTTTTAAAATGAATTTCTTGTTAATTGTTGTTTTGGTCTTACTAAAAAGCGTGCCAAAATTTTCAGTAATTTCAATTCTAAAGGCCAATTATTTTATCGTAATTTTGAGTGCCATAAAAACCATCTCATTGAGAACTATAGTCGAAAAGAAAATTGACAACCCTGAAGTGTTCAAAAGCCAATTGCTGCATTGGTCGAAGCAGTTTAGCGAAGTGGTTTTTTTGGATTCAAATAACTATCATCAAAAAGAGTCCAGCTTTGACTGCGTGCTGGCTGTTGACGCTTTTACATCGATAAAAACAGATCATCATAACGCTTTTGAAGATTTAAAACAATACCAGCAACAAACCAAAGACTGGCTGTTTGGTTATGTGGCCTATGATGTAAAAAATGATGTTGAAAATTTGCATTCCAACAATTTTGATGGCTTGCATTTTCCTGATTTGTTTTTCTTTCAACCCAAGAAATTATTCCTGTTAAAAGGAGATAAATTAGAAATCCAATACCTGAAAATGTGTGATGATGAAATTGAAAATGATTTGGAAGAAATTGTTCAGTGTTCAGTGTTCAGTGTTCAGCGTTCAGAAATTAACATCACACAAAGAGTTTCAAAAGAAAGTTATCTTTCTAAAGTTGATAAAATGTTGGACCACATTCACCGTGGCGATATTTACGAAGCCAATTTCTGCATGGAATTTTATGCCGAAAATGCCACTATTGAACCCATTGAAATCTATCAAAAACTCAATGCAATTTCCAAACCGCCATTTGCCTTATTCTTCAAAAATAATCAACAGTATTTGCTTTGTGCTTCACCGGAACGCTATTTAAGAAAAGAAGGAAATAAAGTTATTTCTCAACCGATAAAAGGAACGGCAAAACGCTTTTTGGATGAAACTTTGGACAATAATTCAAAAAAGGCGCTGGAACTAAACCCAAAAGAACGTTCCGAAAACATCATGATTGTTGATTTGGTTCGCAACGATTTATCGCATACAGCTACAAAAGGTTCGGTAGAAGTGGAAGAATTATGTGGCATTTATACTTTTGAACAGGTTCACCAAATGATTTCAACAGTGGTTTCCACGGTGGAAAATACGACTTCACCAATAGAAATCCTCCGAACGACTTTTCCGATGGGAAGTATGACCGGCGCGCCAAAGATTTCAGCCATGAAAATAATCGAAGAACTGGAAGAATCAAAGCGTGGATTGTATAGCGGAGCCGTTGGCTATTTTACTCCCGAAAATGACTTCGATTTCAATGTGGTGATCCGAAGCATTTTATATAATGCCGCAGCCAAATATGTTTCATTTTCTGTAGGAAGTGCCATCACTTCGCAATCCGATCCCGAACAGGAATACGAAGAATGCCTGCTGAAAGCCAAAGCGATGTTTGAGGTTTTGGGTTAAATTAAATTAACTACTTTTGAAGATGCTTGCCGAATTCCAAAGCCATATAAACAACAGTCTTCCTTTTCTAAAAGGAAAAAAACTTCTTTTGGCAACAAGCGGAGGCATTGACAGCATGGTTTTACTGCATTTGTGTCATCAGTTGAAATTAGATATTAGAGCTGCCCACTGCAATTTTCAATTACGTGGTGATGAAAGCGATGAAGATGAAAAATTTGTGAAATCGGAATGCGAAAAGCTCGATGTCCTGTTATTTGTAAATCATTTTGACACCAAAAAATTTGCCGAAAAACATAAATTATCTATCCAGGTTGTTGCCCGAAACCTGCGTTACGAATGGTTCAACACGCTTTTGATAAATAATGACTACGACTATATCCTGACAGCACATCATATGGATGATAGCTTAGAAACTTTTTTAATCAATTTTACACGCGGCTCCGGATTAGACGGTTTGACTGGAATACCGCAACAAAATGGGAATATCGTCCGTCCGTTATTGCCGTTTTCAAGAAACGAAATCGAAACATTTGCCAAAGAAAATAATCTAAAATGGCGCGAAGACAGCACCAATGCCTCGGATAAATATTTACGCAACAAATTGCGTCACAATGTAATTCCTGTTCTCAAAGAACTTAATCCAAGTCTGTTGGATTCATTTGAAAATACAATCTCAAATCTACAGCAAGCCCAAAGCTTGGTTGATGATGCATCGCGAATTGTATATCGAAAAGTCGTAACCGACATTAATTTTCAAAAGCGAATCAATTTGCAGGAATTGATGCAATTGCCAAATTATCTTGCTTATTTATATCAATGGCTTGAACCATTCGGTTTTACGGATTGGGATTCCATTAATGATTTGGCCACAGCACAATCAGGAAAGCAGATTCATTCGCAGTATCACACGTTGCTAAAAGACAGAAACGAACTTATTGTTTTTCCTAAACAGGAAAGTGAAGAAACAGGCGTGTTTTCAATAGAAAAAGGGCAAATGGAAGTTAAATTTCCCTTAAAACTGTCCTTTTGTAACGTAAATCACATTTCGGTTCAGGCAACTAATGCTATATTTGTCGACGAAAATAAAATTCAGTTTCCTTTAGAAGTCAGAAAATGGCAGGAAGGCGATTGGTTTTATCCCTACGGAATGACTGGAAAAAAGAAACTTAGCAAGTTTTTTAAGGACGAGAAATTTTCTTTACCGGACAAATCAAATACCTGGCTTTTATGTTCTGGGAATCAAATCGTTTGGGTTATTGGAAAAAGACAGGACGAGCGATTTAAGGTTACCGAAGCGACGACAAAAATTTTAAAAATAAATTACACAGCCTAATGAAGAAAACACTATTTTTTCTTTTGAGTTTTTTGGCCTTTGCCAACCTAAATGCCCAAATTGTAAAACCGGTAAAATGGTCAACGAAAGTAGAAAGGGTAACTGACTCCGAATTCAATTTGGTGATGGAAGGCAAGATTGACGAGGGCTGGCATGTGTATTCCCAATTTACACCTGCGGAAGGGCCATTACCGGCAGAATTTTCATTTAAGGATGCAAAAGGGAATTATGAATTGGTTGGAAAAGTTAAGGAAAGCCCATATAAAAAACAGTTCAATGATATTTTTGAAGTTGATGAATACTTCTTTGAAAAGAACGTAACCTTTACCCAAAAGGTAAAAATACTTAACGCCAAACTCACATCAATAAAAGCAAAAGTGGATTATCAGGTTTGCAAACAGGCATGTATCAATGACAATGCAAGTTTTAAATTTGATTTACCAAGTAAAGGACAAGTTAGTGGAGAGCCTGCAACGGACATTGAAACTGCAGACACTATGAGCTCATCTCAATTTACCGTAACCGACACTGCCGAACCAGAAGTCAAAGCCACAGCCGACACGCCAACAAAAGAAGGACAAAAAAGTTTGTGGACCATCTTCTTCCTGGCATTTTTAGGAGGTTTTGCAGCCTTGCTTACACCTTGCGTTTTCCCAATGATTCCAATGACTGTAAGCTTTTTTACCAAGCAAAGCAAAAACCCCGGACAAGGGAAACGAAATGCTCTTTTCTACGGTATTTCCATCATTGGTATTTATGTGATATTAGGATTGGCCATTACCGGTATTTTTGGAGCCGATGCATTGAATTCGTTATCAACAAGTCCTTGGTTTAATGTTTTTTTCTTTTTGCTCTTAATGGTTTTTGCGGTGTCTTTCCTTGGCGCTTTTGAAATTATGCTGCCGAATTCCTGGGCAAATAAAGTGGACAGGCAAGCTGATAGAGGCGGAGTAATCGGAATACTTTTTATGGCTTTGGCTTTAGCGATTGTTTCTTTTTCCTGCACCGGTCCAATAGTCGGGACACTTCTAGTGGAATCAGCTTCTAATGGTGGAATTGCACCAATCATTGGAATGCTTGGTTTTTCAAGTGCCTTGGCATTACCTTTTATGCTTTTTGCCATGTTCCCGAGTTGGATGCATTCGTTGCCAAAATCAGGCGGTTGGTTGAATACTGTGAAAGTTTCGATGGGTTTTTTAGAATTAGCATTAGCATTTAAATTTTTATCCAATGCCGATTTGGTACTGCAACTGCATTTATTGGAAAGGGAAACTTTCCTAGTAATCTGGATTGCTATTTTCGGAACTTGGGCATTTTATCTTTTAGGTAAAATAACGACGCCGCATGATAGTCCGTTAACGCATCTTTCAGTAGGAAGATTATCATTAGGATTGTTGGTTTTGGCATTCACAATTTATATGATTCCGGGTTTATTCGGAGCACCTTTGAAATTGATTAGTGCCTTTCCACCACCACAAACCTATAGTGAAAGCCCGATGGGGTTCTTTGGAAATAATACCGTTTCCTCGAAAGAGGAATTACCTAATGGGGCAGAAGCCGGACCGCACGGTCTAACTGTTTTTACGGACTATGAACAAGGCCTGGATTATGCCAAAACCGTAAACAAAGCAGTTATGCTCGACTTTACGGGTTATGCGTGTGTCAATTGCCGTCGAATGGAAAACAATGTCTGGTCTGATGAAAAAGTCTTAAACATAATAAAAAACGATGTGGTTTTAATTTCATTGTATGTAGATGACAAACGTCCATTACCTAAAAATGAACAAACAGTTTCAAAAGAAACCGGTAATGAAATTACAACAATTGGCGATAAATGGACTGAATTTATTATCACAAAATACAAAACCAACACACAGCCGTTTTATGTCTTAATCGATTTAAATGAAGAAAAACTCAATACGCCAATAAGTTATACTCCAAAAATTAATGACTACTTGGCTTGGCTAAAAGACGGGCTGTCAAAGTTTAAGAAATAATTATTCAAGTTACCAATACTGATTTTTCATATCTTTAGGTCAGCTAAACCAAAAAGCATGAAAAAAATCCAGATTCTTTTAGGCCTATTGCTTATCGTTTTTACCATTACAGGTTGTGATCCAAACGACAGCAGTTCTTCACAAAATGACGATACTTTTGCCGAAAATTTCGGAAGCCAAGTTTCGAGAGATTTCATAGGACAGGTTGTCGATACCGATAATAATCCAATACAAAATGCCGAAATCAAAATTGGAACTTTAACGGTTCAAACTGATGTTAATGGTGTTTTCATTATTAATGGTGCTTCAGTCCATGAAAAATTTGCTTATATCACAGCAAAAAAAATCGGTTATATTGATGGTTCACGTGCTATGGTGCCAACTTCTGGTAAAAATAGTGTGCGGATTATGCTGGTGCCAAATACCCCGTTGCAAACAATATCAACAGGAGTTTCAAGCGAAGTTTCACTACCTTCAGGAACTAAAGTTGTTTTTGACGGCGAATTCCAGGATGAAAATGGCGCAGCCTATACCGGAGGCGTTAGTGTAGCGATGTTCCATTTATTGCCGAGTGATGAAAACATTGATAAACTGATGCCCGGAATGCTATATGCCCAAACCAAAACCAATGAAGAAG
>JAZKCP010000042.1:10327-24308 GCA_040388035.1 Bacteroidota bacterium
GTTTTGCAAACTTTCGGAATGTTAAATGTTGAGCTTCGCGGAAGTGCAGGACAAAAACTAAACATCAAGGAAGGCCATACCGCTGAAATTACCATTAAAATAGATGATAGCCAAACAGCAACTGCTCCAAGCTCCATTCCGCTTTGGCATTTTGATGAAGAAAAAGGCTATTGGAAAGAAGATGGTGTGGCTACTAAAGTTGGTAACAATTATGTTGGCGAGGTTTCGCATTTTTCTTGGTGGAATTGTGATGCACCATTTCCAACCATCAGATTAACAACTACGGTAGTTGACAGCGATGGCAATCCTTTGGCGAATTTAAGCGTTGGGCTTTTGCCTAATGGATTTAATTACACGGCCTATGGAGCTACTAACGGCAATGGACAAGTTTCAGGGCTCGTTCCTGCGAATCAGACAATGACTTTGACAGTTCTGGACATATGTGGAAATGCAATTTATACAGGAACCATCGGGCCGTTTGCGGTTGATACTATTTTGCCCAATATTGTTATAACGCCAGTGATGGCTACGCCAACTGTTGTTCAGGGAGCATTATTAAAATGTGACAATACTAATGTAACTAATGGCTATGTTTTAATGCAGTACGGAACCACTCAAAGTATGGCAACAGTAACAGGAGGAACGTTCAGTTTCAGTACCTTGGTTTGTGCAAGCGACAATACTTTTACTTTGCAGGGTTTTGATTATGACAGCTTGCAAACTACTGGAACTATCAATTATACGTTTACATCACCAGTTACTAATATTGGCGTGATAACTGCCTGTAATGCGATAACCGAATTTATTTCCTATCAGGTAGATTCCGATCCAGCGGTTGTTTTTGTAGGGAATATTAGCGCAGGTTCATCCCCTACAGGTGGTATGCAAATGTATCAAGGTAATAATATCAGTACAAGCATTTTGATAGATGGCACAACGCAAATTCCCGGAATTTATGCCTCAAATCTATTCAATTTATATATTGCTGATATAGGTGAAATGGACCCAACAGATACACTTCAATATAATTTGAGTAGTTTTGGAGCTGTTGGCCAATATGTTGATATGACTGTTAACGGAACTTTTTTTAACAGTACTGGACCTCATACTTTGACGGTTATTGCACATGTTATTAGGGATTATTAATAAATAAAAAAAAGCCTTCTCAATTGAGAAGGCTTTTTTATCCTAAAACTTCGGCTACTTCATTTTTTAAATACGCTAAAGCTACTGTGGTGGCAGATTGGCCATCAAGCATATTGCTTAAAATCTTTTCCCTGAATTGATCTGGAGTGGTAATCGTTTCATCCAAAGCTGTTTTTCTGATGTTTTGAATGATAGTGTTTTTAGCAGTCAACAGCATCGTCCAAAGTTCGTTGGTAATATATACCTGTTGTGTGATGTTGTGCTCGTATTCCTGCTCGATATGATGAATCAGAAGGTTTTGATAATCCAGTTTATTATCACTCAAAGGCGCTACTCTAATCAGCAGTTTCGCCGGATTGATACGTTCCAGGAATAAAGCCAGTCTTTCGTACGCCTGTAAACGCAGTGGCAGCGAATGTTTCTGGTTTTCTTTTTGCAATAGCCAGCGTCGTGTATTTTGTTGGTCTTTAAAATAATTATCAAATAAATAATAGGCCACACCACCAGTTATCAGTGAAGGAATGGTATACATCAATAATTCTATAACTTTATCTGAGCTCATGTGAATAATGTCTAAATTGTTCACAAATATAATAGATAAATAGCAAATCTATATTGCAATTGAAGCCAACTAGTATTAAATTTGTCAATTCATAGTACCACAGAAACTTAGCCTTAGAATCTAAAATGCAGCAATACATTTCCCAGCTCAACGAAGCCCAACAACAACCCGTTTTTCAAAAAGATGGCCCGATGATCATTATTGCCGGTGCCGGTTCGGGGAAAACCCGTGTGTTGACGGTTCGTATTTCGTATCTGATGAGTTTGGGTGTGGATGCGTTTAATATTTTGGCACTGACTTTTACCAACAAGGCGGCGCGTGAAATGAAAAAGCGTATAGCTGATATTGTCGGAACCAACGAAGCCAAAAACCTTTGGATGGGAACGTTTCACTCCGTATTTGCCAGGATTCTAAGAAGCGAAGCTGATAAATTAGGCTTTCCTTCCAACTTTACCATTTATGATACACAAGACAGTGTTCGATTGATTTCGGCGATTATAAAAGAAATGCAATTGGATAAAGATATCTACAAACCGAAACAAGTTTTGGGTAGAATATCATCTTATAAAAATTCACTAATTACAGTCAAAGCGTATCTGAACAATCCCGAATTGCAGGAGCAGGATGCCATGAGCAAAAAGCCGCGGTTGGGTGAGATCTACGCCAATTATGTTGACCGATGTTTCAAAGCCGGCGCAATGGATTTTGATGATTTATTATTGAAAACCAACGAACTGTTGAATCGTTTTCCTGATGTGTTGGCAAAATACCAAGACAGATTCCGATACATTTTGGTTGATGAGTACCAGGATACCAATCATTCACAGTATTTGATTGTGCGTGCATTGAGTGACAGATTTCAAAACATTTGCGTCGTTGGTGATGATGCCCAAAGTATTTATGCTTTTCGTGGCGCAAACATCAATAACATTTTAAACTTCCAGAAGGATTATGAAAACGTAAAAACCTATCGATTGGAACAGAATTACCGTTCTACAAAAAACATTGTAGAAGCAGCAAATTCGATTATCGATAAGAATAAAACCAAACTTGAAAAAGTGGTTTGGACCGCCAATGATTTTGGCCCAAAAGTAAAAGTGCATCGTAGCATTACAGATGGCGAGGAAGGACGATTTGTAGCCGCAGAAATCTTTGAGCAAAAGATGCGCAATCAGATGTTGAATGGTCAATTTGCGATTTTGTATCGTACCAATGCACAATCCCGCGCGATGGAAGATGCTTTACGCAAACGTGATATCCCGTATCGAATTTATGGTGGTTTGTCTTTTTACCAAAGAAAGGAAATCAAGGATGTTTTATGTTATCTGCGTTTGGTTATTAATCCGAAAGACGAAGAAGCTTTGATTCGTGTGATAAATTATCCGGCACGTGGAATTGGAGATACAACTATTGAAAAACTAACTGTTGCAGCGAATCATTACAAACGGTCCATTTTTGAAGTTATGGAAAATATCGATAAGATTGACCTGAAATTAAACTCGGGAACCAAACAAAAGTTAGAAGATTTTGTGACGATGATCAAGAGTTTCCAAATTATTAATGAGCAACAAGATGCGTTTATACTAACGGAACACGTTGCCAAAAAAACGGGTCTGATCCAGGAACTCAAAAAAGACGGAACTCCGGAAGGCATTGCCCGGATTGAAAATATCGAAACCTTAATGGGCGGTATAAAAGATTTTATTGAAGGTCAGAAAGAAATTGATGGCGCACGTGGAGCCTTATCTGAATTTATGGAAGATGTGGCATTGGCAACCGACTTAGATCGGGATACCGGCGATGACGACAGAGTGGCTTTGATGACCATTCACTTGGCAAAAGGATTAGAGTTTCCGTATGTTTTTGTGGTTGGAATGGAAGAAGATTTGTTTCCGAGTGCGATGAGTCTGAATACACGTAGTGAACTCGAGGAAGAGCGAAGATTGTTCTATGTTGCCTTAACCCGTGCCGAGCATCAGGCGTATTTAACCTATGCGCAATCGCGGTATCGTTGGGGAAAATTGGTTGACAGTGAACCTTCACGTTTTATTGAAGAAATAAAAGATGACTATATTGAATATATCAATCCGATGGATAGCGGTTACCGTTACAAACCAACTATAGATTTGGATATTTTTGGTGATATTGATAAGTCGAAATTGCGCTCAGCCAAACCAACAGCCGGAATTCCACCAAAAAAATATGGCGATGAACCGGTTTCCGCCGCGAATATCCGTAAATTGAAACCGATTGGAAATGCACCTAGCAATATTAATTTGTTTGACAGCAAGTTAACTACTGGAAATGTGGTAATTCACGAGCGCTTTGGAAAAGGCGAAGTCGTAAGTTTAGAAGGTGCCGGTGCAGATAAAAAAGCAGAAATCAAGTTCGAAGTAGGAGGAATTAAAAAGCTTTTACTTCGATTTGCCAAATTGGATATAATTGGATAATATAAAATGGCGGAATTCATAAAAATATACGAAGACAAACCAAGCGAAGCTTCAATCATGAAAGTGGTTGACGTGTTGCGTAATGGCGGCTTGGTCATTTATCCAACAGATACGGTGTATGGATTGGGTTGCGATATTACCAATTCGAAAGCCTTGGAACGTATTGCCAAAATTAAAGGTATTAAATTAGAGAAAGCCAATTTCTCTTTCGTCTGCAGTGATTTGAGTAACCTATCCGATTACGTTCGTCAAATTGATACGTCAACTTTTAAAATCCTAAAAAGAAGCCTGCCCGGACCTTATACTTTCATTTTACCAGGTGGGAACGATTTGCCAAAAGAATTCAGAAAAAAGAAAACAGTCGGGATAAGGATACCAGATAATAATATTGCAATCTGCATTGTAAAAATGTTGGGCAATCCAATCGTCTCAACTTCTATTCACGATGATGACGAAGTATTGGAATATTCCACCGATCCGGAATTGATATTCGAAAAATGGCAGCATTTAGTTGACTTGGTCATTGACGGTGGCTATGGTGATAATATTGGCTCCACCATTGTTGATTTATCAGGCTATGAACCTGTTGTTCTCCGTGAAGGAAAAGGTGATCCGGATATATTTTAGTATTCAGTGTTCAGAATTTAGTAGGCAGTTATAATTATATAAAAAAAGACGCCCCAAGTAATTGGGACGTCTTTTTTTTCTGAACACTGTTCACTGAACACTGAACACTATTTCTGTTGATTCTTCATCTCTTTTTCAATCATTTCGTAGAATTCGTCAATTTTTGGCATTACTACGATACGTGTTCTTCTATTTTTTGATCTGTTGTCTACCGAATTGTTATCCACTAATGGAATGAATTCACTTCTACCGGCAGCAATCAACTGCGATGGTTTAACACCTAAATCTTTTGTCAATACTCTAACAATCGATGTAGCGCGTTTTACACTCAAATCCCAGTTGTCAAGCAATACAGCATTTCCTGTAAACGGAACATTATCAGTGTGGCCTTCAACCATACATTCAAATGTTGGACGGCTATTGATAACTTTGGCAACTTTGCCTAAAACTTCTTTCGCTCTGTCGCTTACAACATAACTTCCGCTTTTAAACAATAATTTATCAGCAATTGAAATAAATACAACACCTTTTTCTACATTGATTTCAATATCCGGATCAGAAATACCGACTGAACTTTTTAAGCTGGTAACCAAAGCTAAAGTTACACTGTCTTTTTTAGTCAAAGCATCCTGAAGACGTGATATCTTAAGATCTTTTTCCTTTAAGCTTTCTAAAGATTTCTCCAGATTCTGAGCTCCTTTAGTAGTCAAGACAGTCAAATCCTTAGAGTTGCTGATCAAGTCCGAATTGTTTTGTTTTAGGTAATCGTTTTGTTTTGAAAGGGCATCTTTTTCAGATAGGCACAAATTCAGTTTAACGGTAGTAGAATTCAATAAATCCTTACATTCTTTGTTCTGTGCTTCTAAAGCGGCGATTTTTTTCTTGGTACCACACGATGTTAGCATAAGTGCTGCTAACGGAAGTGCAAAAATTAGTTTTCTCATAGTTAGGTGATTTAATTTTAACAAAAATACGGATTAATTTAAGTTTTCTGAGCATATCCAATGATAAACTCTTGTTAAAATTACTTTTCAAAAACGGTGCCGCTCTTGATGAAGTAGCGATATACAATACTTTTCGAATGATAGTAAAAATTTGACTGGATTCCGCCTCTTTTTTTTAACGTTTTGTTAATCAGATGATAAAAATGAAAATGTGCTTTCACAATTGCCCAACAATGAATAAATTTTCCTTTAAAAATAAATTGAATTCCTGCAATACCGTCAAGTAAAAGACGCATGAAAAGTATAGGAACCAATTTGTTTTCGGGCAAATTCTTCGTCAGCATCAATAAAGAGTTCCTAAAGTTCAGAAAAGTTTTTTTCGGATTGCTCTCATGCAAGGTAGCGCCACCAACATGGTACACAACAGATTCGGATGTGTATTTGGCTTTGTAGCCCAAATTGAATGCACGCCAACACAAATCAATTTCTTCCTGATGTGCAAAAAAATCGTCGTCAAAGCCGTTTAATTTTCTGTAAACTTCTTTTCGGATAAAAAAACAGGCACCGCTTGCCCAAAAGATTTCCAACTCATCATTGTATTGTCCGTTGTCTTTTTCAATGGTTTCAAAAATTCGGCCACGACAATAGGGATAGCCATATTGATCAATAAAACCTCCGGCCGCACCGGCATATTCAAAATATTGTTTGTTTTTAAAATCTAAAATCTTCGGCTGGATGATACCTATGTTAGGTTCATTTTCAAAAATGGACAAGACAGGAGTAAGCCAGTTTTCAGTAACTTCAATATCAGAGTTAACCAACGCATAGTATTCCTCTTCGACTTGTTGCAATGCTAAATTGTAGCCTTTAGCAAAACCATAATTCCCATCATTTTGAATAATAGTTATTGATGGAAATTTTTCTTTTACAAGTGTAACAGAATTATCCGTCGAAGCGTTATCAGCCACATAAATTTTCGCTTCAGGTGAATAGGCAACCACAGAAGGCAAAAACTGTTCTAATAGTTTGGCTCCATTCCAGTTCAATACGACCACGGCGATTTTCTTCAATGTTATTTGCTTATAAAATTGGGAAGTTCATCAAGAAAAACATATTGCTCTTTCTCAAAGTCCATTTGACAAAAGTAATGATTTAGTCCGTTGGTTACCATTAGATGCTGCGCTTTTAGCGTTAGGTTATAACGCGCAATCTGATCAAAGGTTTCTTGTGTTATTTTTATTTCGGGCGCTTTGCATTCTATAAGTAAAAAGATGGTTCCATCGGGTTGAAAAACAACGATATCGTATCGTTTTATTATATCATTAATTTTAATAAGTTTCTCAATATTGACATAAGATTTTGGATAATTTTTCTCCTGCAA
Organism: Bacteroidota bacterium; assembly: GCA_040388035.1. Classification (GTDB taxonomy): domain Bacteria; phylum Bacteroidota; class Bacteroidia; order Flavobacteriales; family Flavobacteriaceae; genus Flavobacterium. Next base: position 17,438 of record JAZKCP010000042.1, read on the forward strand.
CAAGAACTGAACCGTGTTTTGACGAACCCATTCTTCGGGAGTAAGCTGGATAAACTTTTTCCTGATGTCATCAAAAATTGACACTTTATTTTCACTATTTTTGAAGCGAAAGTTATAGGAAGGAAAGTTGAGGTTTTGCATTCAACAAAGTTAATTTGAAAATTTTAAAATTATACAATTTGAAATTTATATTATCTGCCTACTAAATACTGAACATTGAACACTTGAAATGGAAGAAGTAATAAAAATAATTAACGACATCAAAGCTGGAAATATCAAACCTATCTATTTCCTGATGGGTGAAGAACCCTATTACATTGATAGAATCACCGAATACCTGGAAGATAATCTTTTGACAGAAGACGAAAAAGGGTTCAATCAAATGGTGCTTTATGGTCGTGATACTACTATTGAGGATATAGTTGCCAATGCAAAGCGTTATCCAATGATGGCAGAACGCCAGGTTGTAATTGTAAAAGAAGCACAGGAGTTATCCAAAACCATTGAAAAGTTGGAAAAATATGCAGAAAATCCGCAGCCGTCTACCGTTTTGATTTTCGCTTACAAATACAAAACGCTTGACAAACGCAAAAAAGTAACCAAAACGCTAGAAAAGCATGGCTTGGTATACGAAAGCAAAAAAATGTACGAAAACCAAGTTGGGCAATGGATTAAGAATGTTCTGAAAAATAGAGGTTATGGCATCGAACCTAAAGCGATGGCGATGCTTGTTGAATTTCTTGGGAATGACTTGAGCCGTATTGCAAACGAATTGACCAAGCTCGAGATTATCCTGCCAAAAGGAAGCACTATTACGCCTCATCATATAGAGGAGAATATTGGGTTTAGTAAGGATTTCAATGTGTTTGAGTTTCGAAAAGCCATTGGAGAAAAAAATCAATTTAAGGCGTATCAAATCGCCAACTATTTTGCACAGAATCAAAAAGATCACCCAATAGTGATGACCAACGGGTTGGTATTTAGTTTCTTTTCATCTTTACTACAATATCACGGTTTAAAAGATAAGTCAGCCGGGAATGTTGCCAGAATTCTAAAAGTCAGCCCCTATTTCGTCAATGATTATATATCCGCAGCACATAATTATCCGATGAAAAAAGTGAGCGCTATTGTGGGAACACTCCGCGATGTTGATGTGAAAAGTAAAGGTGTTGGCGCTAGTGCATTGCCGCAAGGTGATTTATTGAAAGAGCTGCTGGTGAGTATCTTTAATTGATTACATTTATGGCTTTTACAAATCTACGCTTGTAACCTTCTACTGTAAGACTTGTAATGACCACTTTCATTTGACGCCCTGATGTAGAATGGATAAAATCACTTTCCATTCCTTTTGGATTGGTGACGATACCAAGATGACCAATGACATCACTGGTAGGGCTTAAAAACACTAATATGTCTCCTTTTTTTACATTTTCTATTGGAATCTCTTTCCCAAAATTCCCATATTGTGGTGAACTTCTTGGAACCTCAATTTTAAAATGTTTAAAAACATAATAAATAAACCCGGAACAATCGAATCCGTTCTTATCAGAACCAGCTTCAACATAAGGCGTTCCTAATAATTCCATTCCATAGTTGACAATACTGTCTCTTTGGGAAACCTTATTTTCGGATGGATTTATGAGGTTATCATTAATAATGGTTTCATTACTTTGTGGCTGGATGCCCGATCTCTTAGAGAAATCAGAGACAATCCATAAAATAACCAAGGAAACACCAATAACTATAGCAAGTTTTGAGAAATTTATCTTTTGAGAGTTCATAGTGAAATTAGATGCAGTTATATCCATCATTTGCAAAGCTAGGTATTAAATCGAAACCGTAGTCGACTATTCTGATTTAGTAGATTTACCAACAGTCAAATAAATATGGTTACTAGCATCAATAAATTCAATCTTGGTTTTTTGTTTATTGATTCTCATTTCCATAATTCCTTTTTCATTTACTAAATTATACCAGGTAAAATCAGGATTTGTTTCTTCCACATGAGATGCTGTTATCTTATATTGGAGTTTGGTATTCGTGAAGAAAAATGTTACATCTTTTTTTTGAATATCTAAAAAGACAAAAGAATATTCGTTTCCTGAGATATCACATTCTCCTTTTTTGAAAGGTTTGATATCTACGCAATAATGTTGAACATTAAAAACTTCCTGTTGAGCATACACTCCAGAAGTTATTAGCAGCATAAAAAGAATTTTTTTCATATAATTTTTTTCTCTCCGAATACAAAAAATAAGCCAAGATTTTACGCTATCGTCTGTCGTGAATTTCAAATCATAAAAAAAAACAAACTCTAACTTACTTTAAATTAATTTTTAGGGTGTTCAAGCTATAATAAAATAGATTAAATTTGAGTGAATAATTATTATGACATGAAAACACAAAACGTAAAAGCATTTGGTACCGACAACAACACTGCACCACTAAAAGAAATGAACATTGAGCGGAGAGAAACCTTAGCAAAAGATATTGAAATTGAAATTTTATTCTGTGGCGTATGCCATTCCGACTTACATACCGCCAGGAACGATTGGGGCTTCACTACTTACCCGGTAGTTCCAGGACATGAAATTGTGGGAAAGGTAACCAAAGTAGGATTTGAGGTAAGCAAACTGAAAGTTGGAGACTTTGCAGCCGTAGGTTGCCTTGTCGATTCTTGCAGAACCTGCAGTAGCTGCAAGCAGGATTTGGAGCAATACTGTTTAAACGGCTGGGTAGGAACTTATGGCAGCCAGGACAAACATTTAGGAGGATTTACCCATGGTGGCTATTCAGAAAAAATCGTTGTCGATGAAGATTTTGTTTTAAAAGTTCCGGCTAATTTGGATTTAGCTGCTGTGGCTCCATTACTTTGCGCCGGAATTACAACATGGTCTCCTTTACGCCATTGGAAGGTCGGCAAAGGAAGTAAGGTTGCAGTTGTAGGTTTGGGTGGATTGGGACATATGGCAATAAAATTGGCAAAAGGATTAGGAGCCGATGTAACGCTTTTTTCAAGAACACCTGATAAAGAAAAAGATGCAAAAGATTTGGGTGCGGACGCCGTAATAATTTCTACAGACGATACTCAGATGGCTTCGGTTGCAGGAAAATTTGATTTGATTATCGATACGGTTCCTTATGTGCATGATGTGAATCCATATATGGCAACTTTGGCCATAAGTGGAACCTTAGTTATAGTTGGCTATTTAGGAGGATTGGATCCAATTTTAAATACTGTGCCTATGATCATGGGAAGAAAAGCAGTTGCCGCCTCGCTTATTGGCGGAATAGCCGAAACTCAGGAAATGCTTGATTTTTGTGGCAAACACAATATCGTTTCTGAAATAGAAATAATTAAAATGCAGGAAATCAATGCAGCCTATGAAAGAATGCTGAAAAGCGATGTAAAATATCGTTTTGTAATTGATATGGCTTCGCTTAAGCGATAACAATTTAGCTTATTATGCAATACTTCGTAGAAAAAAACTCCATTGTCAGGACTATTTGGGGCAAGAGCGATACCATACTTTTTATTTTTGCCGGAGCTGCCGCTGAGTTTGCGTTAAACAAAGCGGTGGATTGGCTTTACTTTACTGGTAGGCTGCCTTCCGACCCGTTAGGACGGCTTTTCTCTACGGTTCGATATGCTCGTATGATAGTTTTTTCTTCAACCGATGACGCTAATAAAGCCATCGACACCATGAGGAAAATACACGCTGCCGTTGAACAAAATCGCGGCGACGTCATACCCGATTGGGCATATCGCGATGTGTTATTTATGTTGATACATTACTCTATTTCATCCTACGAGTTGCTGGAAAGAAAATTGAGTGATGAAGAAAAGGAAGAGGTTTACGATGTTTTTTATCGGGTTGGTGACAGAATGGGATTAAAAGAATTGCCACCAAGTTACAAAGAGTGGCTGCCCGTGAGAGAATCGCATTTATTGGCTGACCTCCAAAAAAGCGAATACACTGCTGATTTATTCAAACAATACAAGAAACACTTGGGAACTATGCGGTTCAAGGTATTGATAGAAGGTCAGAAATTAGTGTGTCCAAATAGAGTAAAGGAGTTGTTGCAGTTCAGTGATTTTTCTTTACTCACGCCGATAGTGCCGGTATATAAAGTCAGTAGGTTAATGAAAATGGATTGGATGCTCAAAAGTATTTTGCTTCCTTCTGATTATAAAGATCAAATAAACGAACTGGATGTAAATCCAAAGTAACAAAATATAGAGACTTTTTTTATCTTTATCAAAATCTGTAAGCATGAAAAAACTATTACTGTTTGGCATTTTATTGGCTGCATTAAATATCCAGGCTCAGGATACCTATATACAATGCGGTAAACTTATAGATACCAAAAACGGAAAAGTACTGACCAATAAAACTATAATCGTTTCGGATAAAATCATCAAAAAAATTGAAGATGGTTTTATCAACCCAACAAATTCAAGCGACAAAGTTATTGATCTCAAAACCAAAACAGTAATGCCTGGCTGGATTGACATGCACGTGCATCTTGAAGGAGAAACAAGCCCGACTGCCTATCTGGACGAATTTTCACTGAACGATGCCGATATTGCTTATGATGCTGAAGGTTTTGGAAAAACTACTTTAATGGCTGGTTTTACTACTGTAAGGGATTTAGGCGGATCGGGTGTCAATGTATCATTGAGAAATGCTATTAACTCAGGGAAGGTTGTCGGCCCAAGAATCTTCACTGTCGAAAAAGCATTGGCTTCCACGGGTGGCCACGCCGATCCAACAAACGGTTACCGAAAGGATTTAATGGGAAATCCCGGCCCAAAAGAAGGAGTTGTCAATAGCTTAGAAGATGCCCGTCAGGCAGTACGTCAACGTTATAAAAATGGTGCCGATTGGATAAAAATCACAGCGACAGGCGGGGTTTTGAGTGTGGCCAAAAGTGCCGGAAATCCACAGTTTACTCAGGAAGAAATAGAAGCCATTGTTGCTACAGCCAAAGATTACGGAATGAAAGTAGCAGCCCACGCCCACGGGGATGAAGGTATGCAGAGAGCAGTTCGCGCCGGAGTGAAAACCATTGAACACGGAACCGAAATGAGCGATGCGACTATGGATTTGATGATAAAACACAATGCCTATTTGGTGCCAACCATGACAGCCGGAAAGACTGTGGAAGAGAATGCCAAAAAACCTAATTATTATCCCGCAATCGTAGTTCCTAAAGCTTTGTCTATCGGGCCAAAGATTCAGGGAACTTTTGCTAAAGCTTATAAAAAAGGAGTTCCGATCGCTTTTGGGACTGACGCCGGAGTATTTGAGCACGGATTAAACGCGCGTGAATTTGTCTATATGACCGAAGCCGGAATGCCAATGATGAAAGCATTGCAATGCGCAACAGTTACTAATGCAATGTTACTCGACATGGACAAAAAGCTTGGCTCAATTGAAGTTGGTTTCCTTGCAGATATCATTGCTACAAATGACGACCCAACACAAAACATTGCAACAGTTAACAATGTGATTTTTGTGATGAAAGATGGTGTTGTTTACAAACAATAATTTAAGGTTTTTTATCGTAATTATATAACTATTTAATCATAATTATATAAATTGATACCTTGGCGAATTCCATAAATTTACGAATTATGGAAAATGCTTCAGTAATAATAGTAGGTGGTGGTTTGGCAGGTTTGACAGCTGCTATTCATTTGTCGGGACTAGGATTTCAGGTTACAGTCTTTGAAAAAAATAAGTATCCAAAACACAAAGTCTGCGGCGAATACATTTCAAATGAAGTCTTACCATATTTAAATTGGCTAAAACTCGATTTAAGCCAGTTAAATCCAACGCATATTAAAAAACTGCATTTTTCTACCACTGAAGGACGAAATATCACAACTTCATTACCTTTAGGTGGTTTTGGAATCAGCCGATACGCACTTGATAATTTTTTATTCCAAAAAGCAATTGCCAATGGTTGCCGGTTTGTACAGGAGACTGTAGATGCTATTACTTTTGACCAAGATATTTTTACTGTTACAACGGCTAAAGAACATGAGTTTAAATCCAGAGTAGTACTTGGAGCTTTTGGTAAACGTTCGACTATTGACCAGAAAATGCAACGTAATTTTATTAAACAGAAATCACCATGGCTGGCGGTCAAAGCGCATTACAATGGAAATTTCCCAGATGATGTTGTTGGGTTGCATAATTTTAAAGGTGGTTATTGTGGTGTATCCAAAGTGGAAAATGACAAAATCAATATTTGCTATTTAGCCGATTATGATACATTCAAAAACTACAAAAACCTCGAAGAATATCAGGAAAAAGTCGTTGCTAAAAATCCCAATTTAAAAAGGATATTTGAATCAATGACATTGGTTTCAGAAAAGCCATTAACCATTAGCCAAATATCATTTGCCCCAAAGCATACTGTTGATAATCATGTTTTAATGATAGGTGATACCGCCGGTTTAATACATCCTTTATGCGGTAATGGAATGGCTATGGCAATCCACAGCGCCAAAATTGCTTCAGACTTAGTGGCGAAATACCTGAGAAAGGAACTATCGCGGCAGAAATTGGAAGAACTTTATAGACAAAAATGGGACAATAATTTCCGACAGCGTTTACGGACAGGCAGATGGCTGGCATCACTGCTTCAAAACTCAAAGCTTTCAGACATTACGCTTCGTATTTTGGCAGCATTCCCATCACTTTTACCTCTAATAATTAATAAAACACACGGCAAACCATTAACTAAAAATTTATATTATGTTCATTAAAACTACCTACAGAACGAATGAACCTGAACTCATGGACAATTTTGACATGAAAGGTGATAAACTCAAAGATGCGTTAGATAAAATTGCAAAAAT
>JAZKCP010000043.1:0-18029 GCA_040388035.1 Bacteroidota bacterium
AAAAAATTCCGGAATTATATATTGCAGATGGCCATCACCGTTCGGCTTCAGCCGAATTGTTGTATGATGAAGACAGACATTTAGGTAACGAAAATTTAAACTATTTCATGAGTTTCCTTATTGCCGAAAGCAATGTTAAAATCTACGAATACAATCGGATTATCAGGGATTTAAATGGTTTTACCAAAGATAATTTCCTCGAAAAACTTGGTGAAAACTTCATCATCAAGGACAAAGAACAGGAATTGTGGAAACCACAAAGCAAATTCGAATTTGGAATGTATCTCGACGGTCATTTTTATGCTTTGTTTTATAAGCAGGAGAACAAGCAGCCTTCCATTTTGGAAAATCTTGACGCACAGATTTTATATGACAAAGTATTGAAACCAATGCTTGGAATAGAAGATTTGCGAAACGACGAACGTATTGAATATATTCCCGGAAAACAATCCATTTCAACGATAAAAGAATTGGTTGACGAAGGTGAATTTGAAGTCGGTTTTACGTTATTCCCATCCGATATTTCAGAAATCAAAGCCTTGGCGGATAACAATTTGATTATGCCCCCAAAAAGTACGTATATCGAGCCAAAGTTCAGAAGTGGATTGATGGTTTATGAATTATAATCAAAAAGCTAAAATGTCAATCAAGGAAAACTTACTCCAAATAAAATCTTCTTTGCCTGAAAATGTAACGCTCGTTGCCGTTTCCAAAACCAAACCTGTTTCCGATTTGATGGAAGCCTACAATGCCGGACAGCGGATTTTTGGTGAAAACAAAATTCAGGAAATGACCGACAAATGGGAACAGTTGCCAAAAGACATTCAATGGCATATGATTGGCCATGTTCAAAGCAATAAGGTAAAATACATGGCGGAATATGTAAACCTGATTCACGGTGTTGACAGCTTGGATTTATTACAGAAAATCAATAGAAAGGCGGCAAAACACAATCGGATAATTGATTGTTTGCTGCAATTCTATATTGCTGAAGAAGAAAGTAAATTTGGCTTGGATGGAAAAGAACTGAATGAGATACTGAACTCTGAAGAATACAAATCAATGCAAAACATACAAGTTGTCGGATTAATGGGAATGGCTACATTTACTGATAATCAGGAACAAGTCAAAAAAGAATTTCAGCATTTGAAATCTATTTTTGATAAGCATCCACAACTCACAGTAATTTCAATGGGAATGTCCGGCGATTACAAACTTGCTATTGATTGTGGCAGTACGATGGTTCGGATTGGAAGTAGTATATTTGGAAATAGATAATAGAAAAAAGATTTTTATCTGCCACACAACTGAACACTAAAAACTGAACACTGAACACTTATTTTGTACGCAATACTCGACATAGAAACCACCGGTGGACAATTTAATGAAGAAGGCATAACCGAAATTGCTATCTATAAATTTGACGGCCACGAAATTGTGGATCAATTTATTAGTTTGGTGAATCCTGAAAAACCAATCCAACCCTTTGTGGTAAAATTGACTGGGATTAACAACGCGATGCTGCGTTCAGCACCAAAGTTTTATGAAGTCGCCAAACGCATTATTGAAATTACGGAAGATTGTATTGTTGTGGCCCATAATGCTTCATTTGACTACAGAATCCTCAGAACTGAGTTCAAACGTTTGGGCTATGATTATATAAAACCTACTCTTTGTACAGTTGAATTGGCTCAGAAATTAATTCCGGGACAACTTTCGTATAGTTTGGGAAAATTGGTGCGTGCACTCGGCATTCCGGTAACTGACAGGCACCGCGCCGCTGGTGACGCAATGGCAACGGTGAAATTGTTTAAAATGATTCTGGCAAAAGATACTGAAAAAGAAATTTTAATCAGTTTGATTAAGGCCGAAATCAAATCGGGCCTGACGCCAAAATTATTGGATATTGTAGAAAGCCTGCCAACAAAAACGGGGATTTATTACATTCATAACGAGAAAGGCAACCTGATATACATTGGCAAAAGCCGAAATATCAAAAAACGCATCAATCAGCATTTTACAGGAACATCCGGAAAATGCAAAAAAATACAACGCGAAGTTTTTGCGGTCACTTATGAAATTACCGGAAGCGAACTGATTGCGCTTCTGAAAGAATGTGAAGAAATCAAAATCAATAAACCAGTTTATAACCGTTCACAACGCAGGACGATTTTTCAATGGGCATTATATCCCGAAAAGAATGAAAACGGTTATCTGGCGTTAAAAATTCAGAAAGCTGATGGAAGAAAAAAAGAAATTACTTCGTTTACTTCTATACAGGAAGGCAAAAATTCGTTGTTGAAAATTACAGAAAAGTATAATTTGTGCCAAAAAATAAATGGTTTATATGAAACCAGTAATGGCTGCTTTCAACATAAAATAAAGGAATGTAATGGCGCATGTTTAGGTAAGGAAACTCCAGAATTATATAACGAACGCGTTGAGGAATTCATTCAGGAAATGAAATTCGAAAATGACAATATGGTCATTGTTGACAGAGGAAGAACAGTTGAGGAACGTTGCGCCGTTTTGATTGAAAACGGGATTTATAAAGGCTATTGTTTTTACGAACTGAATTATCAGATTAACAATATCGATATCCTGAAAAACATCATTATTCCAATGCAGAATAACCGAGATACCAGAACAATTATCCAAGCCTATTTGCGTAAAAATAAGGTCATACGAATTGTAAAATTCTAACAGATGAGAAAAATTAAGAGCAAGTTCGATATTTTCCGCCAAAGGGTATACATAGTAGTTTATGGTGCCAATACTTGGGGTGGACGTCTTTTCGACTTAATCTTATTCGGCGTTATTCTTCTCAGCGTACTTCTGGTAATGCTTGAATCTGTCGAAAAACTCGATACCAAATACCACCAATTAATTCTTATCGCTGAATGGATAATCACAATTTTCTTTACATTAGAGTATGTGCTCCGAATTCTTTCCAACAGAAAACCATTATCGTATATATTTAGTTTTTATGGCATTGTCGATTTGATTTCGATCATGCCAATGTATTTATCGTTTATTTTTCCGGGATCAAGAATGTTATCAGTAATCAGGGCTTTGCGTCTGTTGCGTTTATTTGGTATTTTAAACCTAGTGCATTTCACCGGACAGGAATCACAATTAAAATTAGCTATCAAAGCCAGCCGGACTAAAATTATCGTATTTGTCTACTTTGTTTTGATTGTGTCGATATTACTCGGCGCAGTAATGTATGTAGTTGAAAGCAAAGAAAGCGGCTTTACCAGTATACCAACAAGCATTTATTGGTGTATTGTTACCCTGACTACGGTTGGGTATGGCGATATAGCTCCAGTCACGACGTTAGGACAGATTATTGCATCATTCATAATGATAATGGGTTACGGAATTATTGCCGTTCCTACCGGAATTGTTACTGCAGAATATTCAAGTATCAAAAACAGAACGAATCCCGACGAAGTTAAAAATTGTCCATCCTGCACTACTAATTTGACTAAAGATGCCAAATTTTGTCATCATTGTGGAGAAAAAGTAAAATGAATAACTACCTTATTATTATCATCGGACCAACAGCCATAGGAAAAACTTCCCTTAGCATTGCTTTGGCGCAACATTTTGACTGTGATATCGTTTCGTGTGATAGTCGGCAGTTTTTTAAGGAAATGCGCATTGGCACTGCGGTACCATCTGAGGATGAATTAGCTTCGGCTACACATCATTTTATCCAAAACAAATCCATTTTTGAGAATTATACTGTTGGCGATTTTGAAAAAGAAGCTATCGCAAAACTGGATGAACTGTTCCTGAAGAATACCATCCAAATAATGGTTGGCGGTTCGGGTTTGTATGTGGATGCAATCTTAAAAGGTTTTGATGATTTTCCGAATATTGAAAATTCAGTAAGAGAAAAAATAAATGCTGATTTTGAAGAACTTGGAATAGTTTACCTGCAGCAGCAATTGAAAAAATTTGATTTAGATTTTTATCAAAACATAGAATCAGAAAATCCACAGACATTGCAAAATCCACAGCGAATGAAGCGCTTTGTTGAAGTCTGCATCGGCACCGGAAAACCATATTCTTCTTTTTTGAACCAAAAGAAAAGCAAACGCAACTTCATTCCTATTATCATTGGCCTCGAATCCGAAAGGGAAATCATGTACGACAGAATCAATCAGCGTGTAGATATGATGATTGACGAAGGTTTGGTAAAAGAAGCTGAAAGTTTGTTTCGAAACAAACATTTAAATGCTTTGCAAACTGTTGGCTACAGAGAATTGTTTGATTATTTTGACGGCAAGATTTCGTTGGAATCTGCGATAGAAGAAATCAAGAAAAACACTCGTCGGTTTTCAAAACGGCAACTGACATGGTTTAAGCGAACAGAAAATGCAAAATGGTTCGACTTCAAAGCAGAAAGAAAAGCCATAATTGATCATATTAATTCACAATTCACCATTCACAATTCATAATTCCAAGCATGCCAATTTCAAAAGACTTTACTTCTATATTAACCAAGGACTGGGAAATTACCTTTCTTCAATGTTATCCGAATGGTTATTTGAAATACACGGATTTGTGCAATATCCTGCAATTAACAGCCGGTTTGCATGCAGAATTAGGCGGAATCAGTTTTACCGATATGCAGGTGAATCACCAGGCTTGGGTTTTGAGTCGAATGCGTGTTGAGATAAAGCGATTGCCAAAATGGAGAGATGTTGTAACAGTAAAAACCTGGATTAATTCATTGGAAAACTCGCGTTCGATTCGATGTCTGGAATTATATATTGGCGACGAAAAAATTGTAGGTTGTGAAACCTTTTGGGCAGTATTCAATACACAAACGCGTCGCCCGGAAAACCTGGCATTGCCGCATGAGCATTTTGAAAAATACCCAAATGATAAAGCAACTGAAATCCAGTTTTCTAAAATTGACACTTCAGCCGACAAAACATTCGTGACAGAAAAAACTATCCTGCTTTCCGATTTAGATATTGTGAATCATGCTAACAGCGTAAAATACTTAGAATGGTGTTTGGATTATGTTGCCCCAAAATTGCTGCTAAGCCAAAAATTAGAAAGTTTTGAGATGAATTATCTAAAGGAAGTTTCTTTAGACGAAACAATTACTATTGAAAAAAGCAATAACGATTCGGTTTTTACTGTGAATTCAAACGCAAAAACCTGCTTCGCTTTGCAGCTCAATTGGAAATAAACTACTGCCCTAGCCCGGATGATTTGATATTAAGAGGAATTTGATATTAAGAGGAGAATGTCTAGTAGACATTCGGTTTTTTCCCAGTGGCAGTCAGGTATTTTTTTAGCCCGGATTGGAGCTAGCTACCATGTAGCGCGGAAAGCCGGATTAGCTCCTAAAATAAAATTTAATAAAAAATGGCTCCAGTTTCCCGAAGCCATTTTGTTATTTTTTTACGACTAACCTAAATCCTTCGCCGTGAATGTTTAGGATTTCTACGTTTGGATCTTCTTTGAGATACTTACGCAATTTGGCGATGTAAACGTCCATACTTCTTGAGGTGAAGTAGTTGTCTTCTCTCCAAATCTTTGTCAATGCTAATTCCCTTGGCATCAAATCATTTTCATAAGTCGCCATCATTTTTAACAATTCTGACTCTTTTGGTGACAATTTGATTGGTTCATTATTACCATATTTAAGATAGCGAAGTTTTGAGTTTAAAAGGAAATTTCCAATTTGGAACTCAAATTTAGCCGGTTCGTTTTTATTTTCAGCTGCTTTTCTCTGGATGATTGCTTTTACTTTCATCAATAATACATCTGAATCGAATGGCTTGTTAAGATAATCATCTGCACCGACTTTATATCCTTTTAATACATCTTCCTTCATTGATTTGGCAGTTAAGAAAATCAAAGGCACGTCCTTGTTTTTTTCCCTGATTTCTTTTGCCAGAGTATAGCCATCTTTGTATGGCATCATCACATCCAAAATGCACAAATCGAAATTGTCTTTTTTGAATTTCTCGAAACCTTCCATACCGTTTTTGGCTAGAGTTACTTCAAAGTCATTTAATGACAGGAATTCCCTCAAAACTATTCCGAAGTTTTGATCATCTTCCACCAGAAGTATTTTTTTGTTGTTTTCCATAGTAGTAGTTTTTTTTATTTTAATTTATGAGTGGGACTTTAATTATAAATGTGCTTCCTTTTCCTTTTTCGCTTTCTACAAATATTTCACTGTTGTGATCTTCAATTATTCTTTTGACATATGCTAATCCCAATCCATGCCCTTTTACGTTGTGCAAATCTCCTGTATGCTCACGATAGAATTTTTCAAATATTCTTTTTTGAGCTGTTTTTGACATCCCTGAACCCTGATCTTTGATTTTAATTATAATAAAATCTTTTACATTTTCAGTTTGGATATCAATTACCGGTTCATTGGGAGAATATTTAATGGCATTGTCCAAAATATTAACGATTACATTCGTAAAATGAACATCATTCAATAAAACTGAAGTCCGTGTAGCGTCGAAATGGGTTGTTATTGTTCCGTTTCTGTCTTCTACAATTAAATTTACATGTTCAACAGCATCTTCAATTATCTCGTGGATATTAGTTGATTCTTTATTGATATCTAACTCTTTTTTCTCCAGTTTAGAAATCCGCAATACATTTTCAACCTGGGCGTGCATACGTTTATTTTCATCTTTTATCATTTCCAGATATCGCAGCACCTTTTCCTTATCTTCAATTACCTTTGGATTTTTAATAGCATCTAAAGCCAAATTTATCGTTGCAATTGGCGTTTTAAATTCATGTGTCATGTTATTGATGAAATCGGTTTTGATTTCAGAAATTTGGCGCTGTTTTATCAGTTGGTTCAATGCACTGGAATAAGCGATAACAATAATGAGCGTAAAAACGATTGACAAGATGCAAATTCCTATCAGTTCCGAAAACAGGAATTTCTTCTTTTGTGGAAATGTTAATAGCAATTGATATTTATTATTTCCATCGTTATCAATGAAAATTGGAATTGAATAAGTCGATGGTTTATCATACCTAAAACGTTCCGATTTTATTTTTGTTGCTAAACCATTGCTGTAAACGTTGAATTCAAACGGGGTTTTAACTCCATATTCATTGAGTTCTTCAGATAATAATTTCTGCATCATCTCATTTGAAACTCTTTCCTGAATAGGTTTTACCGCTGCGATGTCTTTATACCCAATTTCAAATTGTGCGTCATCCAACAAATCCACACGCCCTGATTTTTCAATTTTAATATCCGGAGTAACCGTTTGTTTTATGCTTGAATTATCAATGTCGTCGTTGTAAATCTCTGTTTTTCTTTTGGCTGTGTAATTTTTCAGTCTTACACTGTCGAATTTTTTATCAAAGAACGATGCCGAAATTCCGTAGTCCTCGGAATTTATGCTATTTGAATATATAATTGTTTCGTTAGTTCTTGAGTCCCGCTGATAGTAACCAAATTCCAAAAAATCGCTTTTTTGTGGTGTTTTACCCGTACTGTCTTTGAGACGGTTATACATTTCATAATAAGAATATTGCTCATTCTTTTGTAATTTAACGGCAACATTCCCAAGAACTTGTTTAACATGATACTTAAATTGTTCTTCGTTATTCTCAAAAGACTTATCAAACCAGTAGACCTGTACGAGAATTATACCTATTAGGGATAAACTCATTAGGATAACCAGTAAGCGGAAAAACAATTTGTTCATTATACAAATTTAACATTTTAACATTTATACAATAAATACATTAACCAAACATTAACATCTTGTGTATAAATTATCGATTTTTCAATAATTTGAGGATTTCATTAACTTGCTTTTTAGTAGCTTCTATTGATAGATTAGGAATTACATAATCGCTTTTTGCAATTCTTTGTTCATCAGTCCATTGGTTTTGCATTCTTTTTAAAATCGATTCTTTATCGGTTTTATCACGCTCCATTACTCGTTGAAGTCGAGTTTCTAATGGCGCTGTTATTACTATAACTGCATCACAATCTTTATTACTTCCAGATTCGAATAAAATTGCAGCTTCTTTTACCAGTAGAGGATAATTTTTATGTTTTTCAACCCAAATGTCAAAGTGCTTCCTGACTTCAGGATGAACTATGCTATTTAATTTTTGCAGCTTTCCAGGGTTATTAAAAACAAGTTGTGCTAATTTTTCACGATTAATTTCCCCATTACTCATAACTTCATTTCCAAATGTGTTACTTACCGCTTCAATAATTGCGTCAGAGGTCATTAATCGCCTTGCTTCATCATCAGCAATGTAAACAGGAATTCCCAATGATTTGATATATTCAGCAACCATTGTTTTTCCGCTTCCGATTCCACCTGTTAATCCAATTATTTTGCTCATGACTTTACTTTAAAGAATAATTCAGGGAAAACTACTTGAGGCTTTTGCTTTAACAAAATCACTTTGATATAGGATTCTAAAAAACCATTTCCGTATCCGAAGAATTGCCTTAGTACTGCAGTAACACTAAGAACACCTATTTTGATGTTTCTGTTTTGAATTGAGGCTGCTACAAAAATTAATATAAAATAGAAAGCATAGCAAAGTATTGGAAAGGTATATCCGAAAGCTAAAAAGGTTATCGAAAAATATAAGCCTATTACAAACAAGGTAGGAAAGAAAAAAGTAAGCTTACTATATTCCGGATACCAGCTGTTTAAAATCGGCCGGGCTTTGCCAAATTTAGTTACCTGGATCGAAAATTTATCCCAATCTATTCGACGTTTGTGATAAACGAATGCTTTTGGAAAGAGCCTTGTTTCATATCCCAATTTCCATAATCGGATGGTTAAATCCGGATCTTCGCCAGGATGAATGTTTCCAAATCCATTAGAATCTTCGAAAGCTTTTTTGGAAATTCCCATATTAAAACTTCTAGGCTGGAATTTGGTCAGCTTTTCCGAACCACCTCTAATTCCACCTGTCGTCAAAAAGGAAGTCATTGCAAAATTTATCGCTTTTTGAATATCTGAGAAAGAATCTAAAGCCGCATCTGAACCGCCAAAGCAATCAACATAATTAGCAGTTAATTCTTTTTGGACTTCACTCAGATATTGTTTTGGAATAATGCAATCGGAATCAAAAATTATAAAATAGTCACCTTTCGCTACTTTCATTGCAAAGTTTCTTGAATCTCCCGGACCCGAATTTTCTTTGAAATAATAGGATATATTCATTTTGTCTTTTAATTTTTCAACTTGTTCCTTACAAGGTATTGTAGATCCATCCTCCACAATTACAATTTCGTATTCTTCTTTATAATCAGAAACAGAAAGACTTTCTAAAAGTTCTTCAACTTCGTAGGGTCTATTATAAACAGGAATAACAATCGAAAAATACATGGCATAAATTTTTACTTCGAACAATTCGTCTCGTATTTGGGACGAGACTCGGTTTACAAAGATAAGTTTTATAAAAAAGAAAAACCACCTAAATTTTAGGTGGTTTCATCTATGAATTATCTTTTAAAATTATTCTTTTATGACTTTTAAGGTTTTCACTTGGTTATTTGAAGTTACTTTAACCATGTATGGTCCATTTGCCAGGTTCGACATATTAACTTGAACGTCGTTAGAATTTACATTACTAGAAAGTACCTTTTGCCCAAGTAGGTTAAATACCTCGACATCTGAAATTTCCTTATTGTACGATAAATTCAAGGTGTTTTTTACCGGGTTTGGATAGTATGAGAAACTTGAGCTATCAAATTCACCGGTTCCCAATGTAGCTGTAACCGTCAACTCAAAGCTGCCGCGAGCAGAAGGAGTAGTTGAGAAAACTCTAAGGTAGTAAACACTGCCAGTTGCTAAACCAGTTACTAAGGTACTTCCTCCTGTAGTCGTACAAGAGCCCGCAACCATAGCCAATGTTGCGCAATCTCCAGAATATAAGGCATATCCTGTTGTTCCGGTTGAGTTAGCTAAATTAATCGTGAAATTCGCATCTGAACCAGTATTAAATGAGTACCAGGTATCATAATAAGTTCCAAATTGATTACCACATGATGGATATGTTGTGCCTAAACTAGGAGAAGAACATAAATTATCAGTTCCCGTAGCTGTTGTACCAATTGTTAATGGCATTGCCGACGCGCAATCATCATTTGTAGTAGCTGGTGAACAGGCTGCAACGCAGCTTACATTCAATTCAAAGTTAATTGGATTAGTACCAGGTGATGCTGCACTATAAGAATATACCAAAATATAATATTCGCTACCAGAAACAGTGCTAAATGTAACTATTGAAGCCAAGGTGTTAGTTGCACAACCGGCTGCTTGTGCATCATCATTACCGCCAAGACAAGTAAGTGTTCCACATGCACCTGAATATACAGCTATTCTTGAATCTCCTGCAGTTATGGTAGGAGAACAAGTTGTTACCGTTACATCACTTCCATCTCCTACATATTTAAACCAAACGCCAGGAGTGTTTTGTGTTGTCACCCCTGAAATACCACATACAGCCATGTTTTCATTTGTAGCACTTGTAGTGGTACCAGTTGTAGCAGATCCACAAGTTACGGTAATAGCGCCCGCACAATCATCATTTACAGGTGGCGGCGGCGGTGTTCCAATACAAATATTAAATGTTGTGTCTTGTCCACCTGTTGCTGTGTACGTATTTACTCGCACATAGTAAGTCTGCCCAATAGTTAAACCTGTCGGATCACTTGTATTGGCATCTGAACACGAACCGGTAACTAAAGTTAAACTGGAACAATCTCCTGTCCATAATGAATGAAACAGATCTGTTGCAGAACCTGCCACATTTGATAACGTAATTCTATGGGTTGTTGAAGTTGCAACGAATGAATACCATACATCATCATCCTCTGCACCAAAGCAAGCAGTAGTATCTGTGTTAGAAGGTGTTGCAGATGTAACAGTTCCAGAAGTAACTGAACTACATAAATAATCTAGATTCACAGTTAAGGCAATTGCGCCGGTACACTCATCATTAGCTGGTGGAGCTGGCGGAGTTCCAACACAAATACTGAATGTAATATTGTTTGTGTTGCCATACGTATATACTCTTACATAGTAAGTTTGTCCTACCGTTAAACTAGTTAAGTTAGCAGTATTAGGATCACTGCATAAAAGTGAAACTAATGAACCACATGCTCCCGAGAAAATCTGCATGTATGCATCAGTACTGGTTCCCGTTCCTCCTATCGCAGCAATATTTGACAAAACAACCCTATGACTTGCTGAAGTTGCAACGAAGTTGTACCAAACATCGTCATCCGGATTACCAAAACAAGGGGCAGCAGCTGTTGACTGTGTAGCGCCTAGAGTTGTTCCTGTTGTCGTAGTCCCACATGCAAAATCCGGGTTTACGGTCAATGTAACTGAAACAGCACATTCATCATTTGAAGGCGGTAAGGCTAATGTAGTGAAATTAAAAGGGCCTGCCCAATCACTAGTTACAGTACCTCCGCAACTTGATTGCACATAGTACGAATAAGCTGTGTTAGGGTTTAGTGGTGTAAGATTATATGAATTTGAAACACCTGTTAATAAAGTTCCTGCTCCTTGTGTAAAACCATTAGGTCCATATTCGACATTGTATAAAGTTGCTGTTCCGTTTTCCGTCCACGAAAGTGTCGCAGAAGTAGTTGTTGCAACAGCATTAAGAGCCGAAGGAGTCGGACATGCAGGTGGCGCGGCAGAGACTATTGTAGGTGAGTCAAAACAAAAACCATAATTCCAATCGGCGGCAGCAGGATCATCATTATAGGAAATACGGTATTTAAATCCTGATAATTGAGTCGATGTAAAACCTGCAACGTTTAGTGTTGGTGTTGTAAATGTTGTTTTCGTAATAGTTGTACAATAGTTATCTTCTGCCACGGTATTATTGCCGGGTATATTTGCACCCCAAGCTACCCAAGTAGAAGTATCTGCATCCCAATATTCGAAACGCAACTGGTCATTGGCAAAATACCTGTAACCATATTCAACAGTAACACTCAGCCAAGTTTCTCCAGCTGTAACAGCAGGAGTTAAGTTAATTACAGGAGATTCTGCTGCAATATTGTCTTCATGGCCATTTAAGGCATCATCGTCATCAAATGCAAAATTAGCAGTTGTTGTTGGGTCAAATTCAAAAGCTGCCGGCGCAGTTTCGTAAGATCCTGTCACTGTCCACGCGGGATTTGGCCAGGCTGCATTTTGATTAAGGACTTGGGCATTTACCCAGCTAATTGTCCCTAAAAAAAAGAATAGTAGTGTAGTTTTTTTCATTGTAGTAGTATGTTAAAAGTTTGTATATGCAAATTTAAAAAATAATAAAGGTTATATTGTTAAATAACGTGACTTTAACAAAAAAACCACCTGTTTCTAGGTGGTTAATATTTAAAAAAAACTTAAAAGACTATTCTTTAATGACCTTAACCGTCTTTACTTGATTATTAGATGCAACCCTAACCAAGTATGCTCCCTTTGAAAGGTTTGACATATCAACCTGAGCATTGTTAGCATTAATTATACTAGAGCTCACTCTTTGTCCTAATAAATTATACACTTCAACATTTGAAATTTCCTGGTTATAGGATAAGTTTAATGTGTTTTTTACTGGATTTGGATAATATAAAAAATTAGTATTATCAAACGAACTGTTTCCTAAAGAAGCGTCGTATGCAGAAATTTTAAATTGATTCTCTGTTCCAAACGGAGCAGCTGTACCCCATTTCCAAACTCCTATATAAATAACAGCACCTGGCGTTTGACCGGTTAAAGCCATTAGTGACATCAATCCTAAACCTGCATCGTCATCACAAGCTACCTGAACTAATGATCCACACGCTCCGGAAAATGCAGCAATTGTTGTATCAGTTAAAGAATTTGCCGCTTCAGTTTGCGTTTCAATGGTTAGGTTTCCGGATGCCGGAATCGTAACTGTATACCAAACATCAGAATTTTGAGTATTGTTGAAGGCACAAGTTGGGGTTTCAGTTGCGTTTGTAGCACCTAAAACGGTACCGGAGGAAACATTGTCAGCGAATACGCCGCCTGCAGTTAAAGCAATGGCACCTGCACAGGCATCGTTAGCTGGCGGTGGTGCTGGATTAATTGTCAGCACGCCACTGTTGTATGTAGTTCCATCCCAGAAGTTACCATTGTTACTGGCGTCGATCCCACCATATACATATGGCCCTCCATTAAGAGTAAATCTTGTAGCATAGTAATAAGTACCTGGTGCAAGTGTAGCACCTATGGCCGCTTGATATTCATCATTATTGTTTCCATCAGTTTCTACATTAAAGGTAGCCGGAGTCCAATCAGTCCAGGTGTCTGGATTAGAATTGTCTCCGATTGGGCTGATACCAACCCAAGCAAGAATTCCAGCCGCTTGACCTGAAGTTACATCTGTTAAACCAGGCTCGTAAACCCTTCCGTAAACTGTACCGGTTCCACCTTGAGTAACTGAAATTGTTGGTGGCCATTGTAAGTTAACGTAATTAGGCGTATCTGTCGGTTGTGGTTCAGTAGTAAAGCTCCAAATTGCACAACCAACTGCAGCCCCAGCTGCATTTCTTGGTACAACCTGCCAATAAACTGTTGTATTATATCCATCAACCTGACCCGCATTTGGAATACCAACTGTTGTTACATTGCCTGCAAAAGCCATCGTTGCAAGAGAATCGCCTACATAAATATCGTATGAAGTTGCAGGATCACCAGTTGCTGGCGCAACCCATAGTAATGCAATGGGAGTAAAAGCAGGAACATTAATAGCTCCATCGGCAGGATTTGGATTAGTAGCACATTCTGGTACTGTTAATGCAGTAGTGCAGACAATCCTTCTCTCTCTGTTAGTAGCTTGAGTACCACATGTTGAATTTGTATGGAAATAAACTCTAACTACTCCGTCAGCAGTTGGTCCATAATTTACACTACCTGTACCTACAGCAAAAACCGTTAATCCATCAGCTGATGCTACAGTTATATAATCAGTAGCCACTGAACTTGAAAAAACATAATCGTTAGCATCAAAAACATTGACGTTTGCATATTCTCCTGCATATGAATCTGTTACAACAACATTGGCAGTAGTACCATCACAAACTGGAACTGAATATGTCGCATCTGGATATAAATAGCCCGTTAAACAGGTAACACCGCAAATTACAGATGTTGTTCTTTCCTCATCTTCCGTACCACATGCTGAACCGGTGTTTAAATGCACCCTAACATCTCCTGTAAAATTTGACACCCACGTTAATGGTGTTGTACCTGATGCCGCGGCAGTAGCACCATCATCAGTACTGAGAGTAAAATAATCAGTGGTTACTGAACTTGAAAACTTATATGTCTGACCAGTAGTAACCGTAACATAAAAGTAATCGCCAGCATATGAATCAGTAGCGATTTCGGTAGGTGTAAATCCATCACAAGTACCCGGAACAACTGTTGTGTCAGGGTAGTTAAGCCCAGTTAAACAAGGAAGGACCGCAGTTACACTTAAAGTATAATCTTCAGCCTGGCCAAATCCAGTTCCGGTTTGACAAGAAGTTCCGAAACCATTGTATCTTTTAATAACTCTCATTCTCGTATTTCCACCCATAACAGTTCCAGGAACGGCTATGCTTCCAACTAATTGAGTTGCATCAACACCTGTTGAATTGACAATATTCCCTATGTCATAAGATTCTCCTAAATCGGTAAAGTCATTGTTTTGATTCCAATCAATGTATACTCTAAGGCTTGTGGTAAAATTACCATCAGTATTTCCTTTTAGGGTGATTGGATAATTAGATCCCGCAGTAACATTTCCCACCATTGCAGTGTAATCCTCATGTGCAAAGATTGTTGTAGCGTTATCTTGTCCTACCAAAGCAGAACTGGTATTATTAATCCCCGCAAATTCGACCAAAGTTATTGGTTCAACGTTGCTTGTAAAAGTCATTGGACCGCAATAGGGCAACGGAAACTGCGCAAACCCTGAAAAACTGACCAATAACATCAGTAATAGTGTAATTTTTCTCATATTTTGTTTAAGTTTAAAAGTTAATTGCTTAAATATATATACAAATAAAAAAACCCACAAGCAAATTGTGAGTTTTAAATTATTAAATACTAATAAGTTATTAACTTTTAATTTTTTATACTTTTAATCATAACCAGTTCGTTTGTATCAGCATTATAATCAACATCCTTGAATCCAAAACCAAACAGATTAAGAAAATCCTGCTTATAGCCCGCTAAGTCCCCAATTTCAGTTAGGTTTTCAGAGGTGGCTTTTGCCCATAACCCTTTTATTCTTTCCTGAATATCCTCGCGCATTTCCCAATCGTCAATGCGAATTCTTCCTTTTTCATCAGTTGGAATCTCTTTCCCTGCATAAAGACGTTGTTCAAACAATCTTTGAATTTGCTCAATGCAGCCTTCATGGACACCTTCAGCCTTCATTATTTTATACAATAGGGAAATATATAATGGGATCACAGGAATCGCAGAACTTGCCTGTGTCACTAAAGCTTTATTTACAGATACATAGGCCTTTCCGTTTAAATCCTTCAAATCGTCCTTGGCACGACCGATTGTTCCCTTTCTATAAACAGCCTCAGTAACTTCAGGTCCGATATACGAATACGCAATAGTTGTTGCTCCTTCTGCTAAAACACCAGCATTTTTTAAAGCATCCATCCACATTTTCCAATCTTCACCGCCCATTACTACGACAGTATTATCAATATCTTCCTGACTTGCAGGTTCTATAGTAACTTGGGAAACTAAGCCTGTATGAAAATCAACAGTTTTATTTGAAAATGTCTGCCCTATAGGTTTTAATACCGAACGATGTAAAACTCCGGTAAGCGGATGCATACGAACTGGTGAAGCCAAACTGTAAATTACCATATCAACCTGACCCAAATCAGCTTTAATCAAATCAATTGTTTGTTGTTTTATCTCATTTGAAAAAGCATCTCCATTTATACTTTTAGCATATAATCCGGCTTTTTGAGCTTCTGTTTCAAAAGCAGCAGAATTATACCAACCCGGAGTTGCAGTTTTGCCTTCTGATGGTGGTTTTTCAAAGAAAACTCCAATTGTTCCTGCACCTGAACCAAAAGCACTTGTTATTCTTGAAGCCAACCCGAAACCAGTTGAGGCTCCAATTACCAATACTTTTTTAGCACCATCGATAGGACCTTTTGATTTTACATATTCAATTTGATTTTTGATATTTTGTGCACATCCTTCGGGATGAGCAGTCAAACAAATAAATCCTCGCATTCTTGGTTCGATAATCATGTGATATGTATTTTAGTTAGTTTTTTTTGAGTTACAAAAGTAATAAATTCGGATATCAATTAAGTAATGCTTTGGCATGATTCATAGCCGAATCTGAAATATCCTTTCCTGACAGCATTTCTGCAATTTCAATTATTCTTTCATCATTATTTAATAGTTTCAGTTCGGACACTGTAGTTTCGCCCGAAACTGTTTTAAAGACTTTATAATGATTTATTCCTTTGGCAGCAATTTGTGGAAGATGGGTTATGGCGAAAACCTGCATTGTCTTGCTCATATCTCTCATAATTTCTCCCATTTTGTTGGCTATTTCTCCTGAAACACCGGTGTCAATTTCATCAAAAATAATCGTTGGCAGTTTTGAATATTGCGATAAAATAGATTTCACAGCAAGCATAATCCTGGACATCTCGCCACCGGAAGCTACTTTTTTCAGCAAACCAAAATCGGTTCCTTTATTAGCTGAAAACAAAAATTGAAGGTTATCTTTCCCGTTATTCTGATAAGTTGCCGAAGCCTGAATTTCAATCTTAAACCTGACATTAGGCATTCCTAACTGGTTTAAGATAGTGACAAGTTTATCAGTCAAATTCGGAATCGTTTCTCTCCTACTTTGGCTTATTTTATTAGCCATTTCGTCTAATTCCGATTCAAAATCGATAATACTTTTTTCAAGCGTTGCAATTACTTCCTCGAAATTTGAAACCGAAATAACTTTGCTTTCCAATTCGGCTTGAATTACCAATAATTCTTCAACAGTCAAAACGTTATGCTTTTTTTGAAGATTATAAATCAGTTGCAGCTTTTGGTTAATAGTTTCCAGTTTTTCAGGATCATTAAAAACCAATTCCGATTCACGGTTTAATTCTTTGACTATATCGTCAAATTCAATTAGGACGCTGTTTGTTCGTTCAAAAAGTGACTTATATTCCACAGAGAAATCAACATTTTTCTGAAGTATAGCTTTAAATTCTTTTAGGTTTGTTAAAATCCCGAATTCTTCTTCGTTAGTAATAGACAATAGCTTATCCAAATTTTCCTTGATGAATTCAACATTGCTTAACACTTGATATTGTTGCTCGAATTCTTCTAATTCGCCTTCCTTTAAATTGGCTGATTCCAATTCCTGATATAAAAATTCGTTATAATCTTTCTCTTTTAAAAGAGCTGAATATTCATTTTTTTTAGATTCAAGAGCCGATTTTGCTAAACGATACTTTTTTAAAACGGATTGAAATTCACCAAGAAACTCTTGATTTCCGGCGATAGCATCTATGATTTTGAATTGATAATCTTCTTCAGATAATTCTAAAGTCTGATGCTGTGAATGCACATCAATCAGATAAAAACTCAAATCCTGTAGTTGCTGAAGATTAACCGGACTGTCATTAACAAAAGCTCTCGATTTTCCCGAAGGCAAAATTTCCCTTCGAATGATAGTTTCGTGTTCGTAGTCTAAATCATTGGCTTCGAAAAAAGATGCAAGATCATATTTACCAATTGAAAAATTGGCTTCCACTATGCATTTTTCGTCTTTATTCTTGAGTGAAGTTAAATCGGCACGTTTTCCCAGAACCAAGCCTAATGCGCCAAGAAGTATTGATTTTCCTGCTCCGGTTTCACCTGTTATGATTGAAAAGCCATTTGAAAAATCGATATCTAATTTTTCTATCAGCGCAAAATTTTCAATGGATAACGATGTAATCATGTTTAGGAAATGAAGGAAAGTTTAAGTAGTAA
>JAZKCP010000044.1:0-5082 GCA_040388035.1 Bacteroidota bacterium
ATTATAGCCCCGATAGGAGCTGGCTACCGTGTAGCGCGGATAGCGGGAGCAGGGTTGGAATGATGCAGAAATTATCGCTCCTAACAAAAAATCCCGCCTCGTTCGAAAAACAAGACAGGATTTTGACCCAAACATGAGGCAAAAAGGGTGAATTACAGTTCTATCATAATTTGATTTTGGAGTAAGTTTTCAAAAGTATCGCGCTCGCGTATTAAATGCCCCTTTCCATCTTTCCATAATACTTCAGCGGGTTTAAAACGTGAATTATAGTTAGAAGCCATTGAGAAACAATAGGCACCGGCATTACGGAAACAAAGCGTATCGCCTTCGTGAATTTCGGGGATTCTGCGGTTGCTGGCAAACGTATCCGTTTCGCAGATGTAGCCAACAACAGTATAAAAGCGCTCTTTTCCTTTTGGGTTCGAGATGTTTTCAATGCTGTGTTGTGAGCCATAAAACATCGGACGGATTAAATGGTTAAAGCCACTATCTATTCCGGCGAAAACTGTTGACGTTGTTTGTTTGATTACATTTACTTTAGCTAAAAAATATCCCGCTTCACTTACCAGGAATTTCCCTGGTTCGAAAGCCAAAGTCAATTCACGGCCATATTCTTTTTCAAAAGCGAGGAAACGCTTGGTTAGTTTTTTACCAAGTTCTTCAATATTGGTTTCGATGTCGTCTTTTTTGTAAGCCACTTTAAAACCGGAGCCAAAATCAAGAAATTCTAAGTCTTTAAATTGTTTGGCTGCGTCAAACAGGATTTCCGACGCATATAGAAATACTTCAATATCCAAAATATCCGAACCGGTGTGCATGTGGATTCCGTTGATGTTCATTTTAGTATTCTCAACTATTCTTAAAACATGTGGGATTTGGTATATTGAAATCCCGAATTTACTGTCGATATGCCCTACGGAAATGTTCTCATTTCCTCCAGCCATCACATGCGGATTGATACGTATGCAAACAGGAGTTTTTGGATATTTGGCACCAAAATGTTCCAAAACGGAAAGATTGTCAATATTGATTTGAACACCCATTTTAGCAACTTCTTCAATTTCTTCAAACGACACTCCGTTTGGTGTAAAGATGATTTTATCGGGCGTAAAACCTGCATGCAAACCAAGCTGTACTTCCTGGATGGAAACCGTATCCAATCCCGAGCCCAAATTCTTAAGCAATTTCAGAATAGAAATATTCGACAAGGCTTTCATTGCGTAATTGATGCGAAGCTTTTCGACTTTGGCAAAAGCATTGGTTAAACGGTTGAACTGAAATTCAATCTTTTCAGCGTCATAAACATATAGTGGATTTCCAAACTCTTTAGATAGTGAAAGTAATTCTGATGGCTGCATAATGTATTTTTTTGCAAAACTATACTTCTTTCACAGTAATGGCAATTGTTCAACTATCGAAATTCATCCTTTTTGAAAACATTTGGAAAATAGCTTCATAAAGAAAGACTTTTAGTGTTTGTCGATTAAACTTGTTATATGCAATTTTTTATAACAGTAAATTTTGATTGAAAAGTCGAATTTTAGCTTTCTAAATTCTGCCATTTTGAAAATGTTGGATAAAATAAATAAGAGATAAGTAACTATATTTCCAGTAATTATTAATCAAATTTTATTTTACCTATGTATCTAAATTACATTTTGAGATTTTCTTCGGGAAATCTGAAAAAATTATTATTCTTTGTGATGTTATTTCTGAGTGTAACAAGTGTGCAATCACAAACTACGTTTACTTCTGTACAATCCGGTAGTTATACCGATCCTGCAACCTGGGGAACTGCTGCGGCCCCAACTTCAGCCGACCATATTGTAGTAAGTACCGGAACTACGGTAACCCTCGACGATTTGCTGACAGCACAAAATGTGGCCATTAGTGGTTCATTGGAATGTACCGCTGCCTCATTGGAATTTGTTGTTGGAGGTAATTTAACCGTTAATTTGGGTGGATTATTTAAAGGGATTTATTTTTATGACGCAGGATCGTTTGGTTATAATAAAGGTATACAGCTTTCGGTTGCCGGTAACATCGTGAACAATGGTAGAATAGATTTATCTGAAGGTTCGAATTATGACCCGGAAGGTGTGCTAAACTTAAACGGAACGACTGTACAGACAATTAGTGGTTTAGGTACATTTGGCGGCACCCTATACAGCACAGACAATAGTAATACGGGAGCAGTAATTAATCAATTAATCGTTGACAATTTAAGTGCTGCGACTCCAAATATTATATGGGGATTTAATAATATTAAAATCAGAAGTGTTTTAACGCTAACAAGTGCACGAATAAATTTGGGTGCAAACAAAATGTCTATCGGAAATTACGGAGGAGCAACTACAAGCTATTCTGCCGGTAATGGGTTTTTAAGCGGGACAATCGCTAGGTGGTATGGTGCCTATGATAATTTTGCACCAATAACTCCCGGTACTGATTATACTAATGTTAATGCTTTATTTCCTTTCATTAGCGTTAATGGCAAAAGCAGGGCAGGATTTATTTCAAGACCAAATGACACAACGAATTTGGCTGTTTCAGGAGAACTTTCTGTAAGTTATTATGATGGTTCTACAATGTCTTCAGGTTTTTCAATTCCCGATGGGGCTTATACGGTAACCGATTTATATGAAGGTGCCTGGATTATTGCAAAAGATGCCAATTATTTATTTCCGTTAGGGAATCACACTATAGCTTTTTCATTAGAAGATGCTTATCTGATAAAAAATGGAAATTCAAGAATTATTAAGGCAGATGAAACTACAGCCGGGATACATCAGGCAGGAACAACTACACCTTTTGCTCAAAGGATCGGACTTTCAGACTCCGATTTAAATAATACTTTCCTTGTTGGATATAATTCGGCTTTGGATACTCCTGTAACTTCAGCTCAATCGGGTAATTGGAGTGACGCTTCTACATGGAACAGTAATTCAGTGCCATCTTGTGTGGATACTGTGACTATTCTTTACGGTCATACACTAACGGTTAATTCCGTTAGTACTGTAGCCGGAGTAAATATTAATGCCGGAGCGGCTTTAACAAGTAATTCTTCGAGTTTGACTGTTGGCTGTACTAACAACAATGCTACTTTTTCAAACAAAGGAACTTACACCATTAATGGAGGCTCTCTTATTGTTAATGGTAATGTTGTACATTCCAATGGAAGCACATTCAATCAAACAGCCGGAGACATCATTGTGGATGGTAATCATAATGGGGATGTTGCAACCAGTATTGACCAAACTTTGTTTAAAATAGCAAACTCTACATTGAATCTAAGCGGAGGAAAAATAACCATTGTTGATCCACCGGTTGTTAATGCTAGTTTGACAACTACTCATACCGCTACCGCTATTGTTCCATGCGTGGGATGGTTTTGTTGGTTTCCGACGGATATTGTAATGGATTCCACCGATGATATTTCTGTCGGTCAGCTTGTGGTTGGCGCGGGTGTTCCTGCCGGAACAACCGTTGCAGGTGTAAATTTTGACGGTACAATCGACACATTTCCTAGTTTGCCTGCAACGGGATTGACATTGCCTTTAAATTTATCTTTTTATGCAGTGGTAAATCCGATATCTGCATTTATATACGAATCAACTGCTAATTATGCTGTCGGAACGGGACATACTTTACAAATTGGAGACGGAATATCAATAGAAAAAAGTACAGTTACTGCAAACGGCTTTAACTGTAACTTTAGAGCTGCGGAAGGTAACTTATCCCTAAATAATTTAATTGTTAATGCTCCGGATGCAACAGACAGATTTGTTAATTTGGATAACAGTAATACGAATTCCAGTACGGTAATGATGAATGTACAAAACGATTTGACTATCATACAGGGGAAAGTCAAAGGTTCGAGCGTTGATGCTTATTATGGAGGGAACATACTCAACAACGGAGAGTTGAATGTTTTCAATACGACTTATCTGGGTAATTATATTGATGGTTCTTACGTGGCCACATCGAATCCACAGACCATTTCCGGTACCGGTACATTTAATGCTCAAATCAATACAATTCTGAATACACCTTTTAACACAGGCTCTGTATACCAACTTAAAGTGAACAATACAAATCCTGCGGGAGTAACATTCATGGTTCCCTTCAATGTGATTAGCGGATTGACTATGGATGAGGGAATTATACATACCTCGGCATCAAGCGTTCTTAAAATTGGAACTCCTTCTATGGCATATACAGGAAGCATCAACGGAAATTTTGGAGTAAGCTGTTATATTGATGGCCCGGTTTCAAAAGATATTGCGGGCAATCAAAATGCTATTAATTTAACCAATGGTTCAGGTTTTGACTCTGCTTTCTTTTTTCCGGTAGGGAAATCATCTTATTCCCCTATTTGGGTAGCAATCACTACTCCGGAAGGAGGTTTTGAAACACCCGGCGCCAATTTAAAAGTCGAAGCTTTTGAAACAAATTCGGGAACACCATCAGCTAATATTGCACATTTGAGCCAAAACAGATGGGAAGTTTCTAAAACTGCGGGAGATGCTACTGATTTTAATATTAAAGTGGGTGATTCTACTGTTGATGAAAATTATATTATCGTACAAGCGCCATCTGCGGCCGGAGTTTATGATAATGATTTCGGAATAACTTCAACTTTTGAAGCAGGAACACCAAATACTTTAACTTCTACAACTGACCCAATGCCGTTTTCCGGTTTTGAAGGTTTCTTTTCTACAGCAAGGCAATCAGACTGTTCTGTTGTAATTCCTGGTAACACATTGGCTTCTGAAACTACAATTTGTGGAGGAAAATCAGTTACCTTAAGTATAGAAAATGTAATTATCGGGGAAGGTATAACTTACCAATGGCAAAGTTCTACAACAGATGTTGGTTACACGGATATTGACGCCGCCACATCCAAAACTGCTGTGGTTTCACCAGTAGAAAATACCTATTACCGTTGCAGTGTGACTTGTTCTTTTAGTTCAACGTCAGTAGCATCTGCACCTGTATTAATTGCTTTGAATAATACTATAACCTCTACAACACCAGCAACAATTTGCCTGCTTACTACTGATATTGCTACATTGTCAGCCA
>JAZKCP010000044.1:5159-7008 GCA_040388035.1 Bacteroidota bacterium
TTCAGCAGATACAGTTAATTGGTATGATGCTCAAACAGGAGGTAGTATTTTGGCAACAGGGAATTCATTTACAACGCCTGCCCTTACTGAAACGACAACCTATTATGCCGGCACAGAATCAACAATTGAAGGTACAGGAGGTATGGTATACACAGAAGACGGCTATGGCACAGGAGGGTTGAATAAAGGTTTGGCATTTAACTTGTCGAATTCGATTATTTTAAATTCGGTAAAAGTATATCCACAACAAAATCCCGGAGGTTCCGGAGCAGCTCCGGTAACTGTAAAAGTATTCCAAAATGGAGTACAGGTTCCGGGAACGTTGGCTGTAACTTTCACGCCAAACACGTTTGAAGATTGGTCTCCAACAACTACTGCCCAAACTGTCACTCTTAATTACTCATTGCCTGCCGGAGATAATTATTCACTTCAAATTACGGATGGTGCATCTTATGACAATGCATTTGCTTATAATTATTTATTTCCAAGTCCGTTTCCAATCACAACGGGTGCTGTTTCGATAATTGGAGGTATAGACAACGATTATATAGACGATTCAAGTTATAACTATTTCTACAATTGGGATGTTACAGAAGTGTGCTCTTCGGCGAGACTACCGGTTACTGCAACTGTAGAAAGTGTAGGATGTGATTTAAGCGTTCCGTCTGTTTCAGCATCATTAAGCAACGTCATAGTCTATCCGAATCCATATCCGGGAACATTTAAGCTAAAGATAGTAACCAATAGTGCATCTAACATTCAAGTGAGTGTATATGATATGATTGGAAGATTAATTGAACAAAGAGAATCGAGTTCAGATCAAATATCACAACTGGAAATGGGCATCGGTTATCCTTCCGGGATTTATAATGTGGTTGTAACCCAGGAAAATAGTACGAAAGCACTTCATGTGATTAAAGAATAAACGCCAACCAACCAATTTAATGTGGAAAAGGCCGATTAGGAAACTAATCGGTTTTTTTGTGGGGTTAACGCTCTGCGGGTTGGCTTGGGATTGTGAAAGACATAAAAATTTGTGATTGCTCACTTGGTTTTCAAATAAAAAAGTATGTTATTTTTAATATAAACAGCGGGAACCGAAACAAATAGACGGAAGTCAAAAAAATAAGTAGATATTTTAGCCAAAATCTTTTTGCAAAATCAAAAAGGTTGCTATATTTGCAACCGCATTAAGAAATTGATGCACGACTTATTGGAGAAATGGCAGAGTGGTCGATTGCGGCAGTCTTGAAAACTGTTGACTGTAACAGGTCCGGGGGTTCGAATCCCTCTTTCTCCGCAGATTAAAAACGTAACTAATTAATTATTAATCGGTTACGTTTTTCTCATTTAAGAATAAGCCAAAATTTAGACAACTTTCCTAAATTTACGTTGAATTCCCTATCCTCTATGAATAACCAAGTCCATATCGATGATATTAAAACGTCACTATCTATAAAAGAAATTGAGGCTTCAATTGAGCGTTTAGTTCTTCATGGTGCAGTTGAACATCCCGAAGACAAGTACATTAAATTGGCCGAATTGATCGGTCAAATTGATGACTGCGCTTTGCTCTATCGCATTGTAAATCGTTTACGAGGCCGCGGACTCCTACAGAAAAGGATTGGTCGTCTGCCGATTGATGGATATTCGAAAAAAGACAAGGTGAAAATTTTGGCATCTTTTTATTCATTGTTTTTAGCCTGTGAATACTACGCCGCAGTGAACAAATCAATGAACGCCGAGATCGAAGCGGAATGTTTTGAACCTTTTGGCTTGCCATACGATTTGCCACATTTGAAAATCGAAGTTATCGAAGGTGTCTTGCAATTCAACATTTTAGAGATTA
>JAZKCP010000045.1:0-13137 GCA_040388035.1 Bacteroidota bacterium
AAGGTTTTTATAAATCTGTCTTTTGGTTTCCTCTAATTTCTTTTCGATTTGCTTGCAGGTTGCGGTAACATCGACATTGGATTCGGCTCCAATGATTTGGCATTTATCGAGTTGATCTTCTAATTCTTTGATTGGAAGTTCAAAATCTAAATATTCCATAAGGTTGTTTTTTTGTGTAAACGAATAGCAAATATAAAATTTTAAATTGTGATAA
Source organism: Bacteroidota bacterium (assembly GCA_040388035.1). Taxonomy (GTDB): domain Bacteria; phylum Bacteroidota; class Bacteroidia; order Flavobacteriales; family Flavobacteriaceae; genus Flavobacterium. The sequence goes on from JAZKCP010000045.1 coordinate 215, forward strand.
AAAGCACTTTTTACAGATTAGTTGCAAACAACTTTAAATCAATTTTTTACGCGATTTTATTATTCCATTCAGGATAACCGTGAGTAAAATGACGGCTGCGCCGATGTAAAATTCAAAGCTCATTTTTTCTTTATCCTCAAAAATAAAAACAGCTAAAATGATTCCATAAATTGGCTCAAGATTAATTGTGAGCATTACGGTATAAGGGCTTAAATATCTCATAACACCGGTTGATGCTATGAAGGCATATGCAGTGCAGACTGAACTTAGAATCATCAAATACATAAAATCTTTTGGCGAAAGCATAAAGAAATCAGCTGAAAAACTTTGGTTAGCCAGCAACAAAAAAGTAAAGAAAATTACACCGCCGCTTAATTCGTAAAATGAGATAACTGTTGGATCATGTTTCTGAACAAGCTTGCTATTAATAACAGCAAACAAGGCCGACAGAAATGCCGAAGTTAGAGCAGTCAGCATTCCCCACAAATAACTTCCTTCAACTTTGAAAATAATATACAATCCGACAACGACAAGCAATCCGAAGAAAACTTCATAATAGACAATTTTCTTTCCATATAAAATAGGTTCTAATAGCGAAGCAAAGAGTGCTCCGGTTGAAAGGCAGGCAAGTGTAATGGAAATATTGGAAATCTTAATAGCGTGAAAAAAGGTAAACCAATGCAGCGCAATTATAAGTCCTGAAAAAACAAACTGTAACAGCACTTTCGGCGTAATCCGTATTGATAATTTTTTAAAATAGATGTAAATACCAATAAAACCTACGGCGAACAGCATTCGGAACCAAACTAACGGTAAAGCATCCAGAGAGATAAGCGCACCTAAAACGGCAGTGAATCCCCAGATGAATACAATTAAATGGAGATGCAGGTAACTTTTAATGTTATCGCTTGGCATTTCGTAAAAGAAAAATTGCTAAAATCCCGAAGACTATATTTGGAGTCCAAACAGCGAGTAATGGCGGCGCGGAAGATTTTTCGGCTAAAACCCCAAAAACCTTGTCGAGGAATACGAAAGCGAATGCGAGGACAATTCCGATGGCCAGGTTCGCTCCCATTCCGCCACGACGTTTCATAGACGAAACCGAAACCGCTATAATGGTTAAGATAAAAGCAGAAACCGGAATGCTGTATTTTTTATAAAGCACAACCATATACACATTAATATTGGAAGAGCCACGCGCTTTTTCCTTATCAATAAACTTATTAAGTTCGTTTAATGGCAGCGTTTCCGCAATGTAAACCACGGGAGATAAATCTTCCAAATCAAATTTAAAAACGGTATCTTTTACTTCACCCGATTCGATGATATCACCAAACTCGCCTACCTTTCTTTTATTGTAATTGTACAAGGTATAAGTGCTGTCTTTTGGGTTCCATTTTATCCTGCTGGCCAGTAATTTATATTTCAACTTATCACCCTCGAACTTTTCCATCGAAAAATTAAAAGCCATTTTGGAAACTTCATTAAAATTACTCACGAAAATATATTCGTCTTTGCTGATTTGGCGGAATACATCGGTATCATCACGAACACCTTCCTGTCCTCCTTTGGTCAATAGATAATTATATCTAAAACTTTTAAACCCGGCACTGGCATTTGGTACTAAATAAACTGTCATTACCAAAGCAAAAAGTGATACGATTGTTGCGCCAATGATATACGGACGAAGAAATCTTGAAAACGAAATTCCGGAACTCAGTATTGCAATAATTTCGGTGTTGTTGGCAAGTTTAGAGGTAAACCAAATTACCGAAAGAAATAAAAATATTGGGAATAAAAGATTGGCAAAATAGATGGTAAAGTCAAGATAATATTTTGCTACAGCAGAAAATGCCACATGGTTCTCAATCATTTTATTGACTTTTTCCGAAACGTCAATCACTATCCCGATAGGAATAAACATCAGCAACATTACAACGAATGTTCCTAGATAGCGTTTGAGAATGTATTTGTCAATTATTTTCAGCATTAAATTTAAAAGTTTATAGGGTGATAAAGTGATGAGTTTATAAACTTTTAAACTCATAAACTTTTAACCTTTATTTACAATCGTTGGCTCATATTTTTGACCATCATGTCTTTCCATATTCTGAAATCTCCCGCTAAGATATGTTTTCTTGCTTCACGAACCAACCACATATAGAACCCTAAATTGTGTATCGTGGCAATTTGTTTGCCTAAATATTCATTGGCAGCAAACAAATGGCGTAAGTAAGCTTTGGTGTATTCAGTATCTACAAAAGTGTATCCCATTTCATCAAGCGGCGAAAAATCGGCTTCCCATTTTTTATTTTTGATATTGATGGTTCCGTTAGCAGTGAATAACATTCCGTTACGTGCGTTTCTTGTAGGCATTACGCAGTCAAACATATCGATGCCTAATGCAATGTTTTCAAGGATATTTATCGGCGTTCCAACGCCCATCAAATAACGAGGCTTGTCTTCCGGAAGTATGTCGCAAACCACCTCGGTCATCGCATACATTTCTTCGGCTGGCTCGCCAACTGAAAGTCCACCAATGGCATTTCCCTGTTGTCCGGCATTGGCAATATACTCGGCAGACTGTTGACGTAAATCCTTATAAGTACTTCCTTGCACAATAGGAAAGAAAGTTTGGTCATAACCATATTTCGTAGGTACTTTTTCCAAATGATTGATACATCTGTCCAACCAACGGTGCGTCATCTTCATTGACTTTTGCGCATAGCGGTAATCACATGGATAGGGTGTGCATTCGTCAAATGCCATAATGATATCGGCGCCAATAGTACGCTGGATTTCCATTACGTTTTCAGGAGTAAAAACATGATAAGAGCCGTCTATATGTGATTTGAACTTTACGCCTTCTTCCTTAATTTTTCGGTTAGCCGAAAGTGAATACACCTGATAACCTCCGGAATCCGTAAGTATATTTCTATCCCAATTCATAAATTTATGTAAGCCTCCCGCCTGTTCTAAAATAGCTGTTTGCGGACGCAGGTATAAATGATAGGTGTTTCCAAGGATAATATCTGGATTGATTTCTTCTTTGAGTTCACGCTGATGTACGCCTTTTACCGAAGCAACAGTACCGACGGGCATGAATATTGGGGTTTCGATTACGCCGTGATCCGTAGTGATACTTCCTGCGCGCGCTTTTGAATTGGGGTCATTCGCTAATAAGTCAAATTTCATTCTCGGTATTTTACAGTCGGCAAAGATAAAAGAATTCGGATTTGCGAATTAGTAAATGAGAATTTATTTAACATAAAGATTTAACTGAAGAATTCAGTTCATTATCAGGACTCCACTGATTTAAAATTAACTACTTTACTAACTTCAAACTTTTTAACGTATCAGCAATGTTCTGCTTAAATTCAATAAAATTGTGCCTTTTTACCATACACAAAACTCCTAAATCAGCACAGTATTGTAATAATTTTTTAGGATAAGCTCCCGATACCATCACCACTGGAATGTCGCTCAGGTAATCAGTTTTTTTTATTATCTCTAAAATTTCCTGTCCGTTGAGTACCGGCATATGAATATCTAAAAAAATAACATCAGGTTTTACCGGCTGGATTTCTAACATCATAAGCATTTTTTTTCCGTCGGAAAACACATTTACTTTGTGCCCAAGTTCCTCGGCGATCTCTTTAAAAAAGCCTAAATCGTCGAAATCATCATCTAAATAATAAATGTTTTTTGCGGTTTTCATGTGGTAGATTTTGTGCTTACAAGGTATAAGTCTATTTCCGAAGGTAAATTACAAAATATTTGTTCATTCTTACATAATTTCAATTTTGATTTTTTAATTGCAATATTTTGGATACGAGTAAACTATTTATAATCAATTAATAACTAATTTATAAAACTTTTGCCATTGGTGAAAATTAGAATTACTTTTGCGCCACATTTAATTTATAACTACAAAAAATGTCAAACACACAACATTTACAAGATTTTTCAACCCAGGTACGGAGAGACATTCTTAGAATGGTTCATGCTGTAAACTCAGGTCATCCAGGAGGCTCGCTTGGCTGTACAGAATTTTTTACAGTACTCTACCAGCACTTAATGGATAGAAAGCCAGGTTTCAAAATGGACGGAATTGGCGAAGATTTATTCTTTTTATCAAACGGTCATATTTCGCCTGTATTCTATAGCGTTTTGGCTCGTAGTGGCTATTTCCCGATTGCAGAATTAGCGACTTTCAGAAAACTAAATACACGTTTGCAAGGTCATCCGACAACCCATGAAGGTTTGCCTGGTGTCCGGATTGCTTCCGGTTCTTTGGGTCAGGGAATGTCGGTTGCGATTGGTGCTGCACAAGCCAAGAAACTCAACAATGATAGTCACTTAATCTATTCACTTCATGGCGACGGTGAGTTACAGGAAGGTCAAAACTGGGAAGCCATAATGTATGCCTCAGCAAAAAAAATAGATAATTTAATTGCTACGATAGATTTAAACGGACAACAAATCGACGGTGCTACCGATGATGTATTGCCAATGGGAAGCATCAAAGCTAAGTTTGAAGCTTTCGACTGGGATGTTATGGAAATCAGGGAAGGAAACAATATTGACGCAATCATTAAAGGTATGGAAGAAGCAAAAAGCAGAACAGGAAAAGGCAAACCTGTTTGTGTATTGCTGTATACCATAATGGGTAATGGTGTTGACTTTATGATGCATACCCATGCCTGGCATGGTAAAGCGCCGAATGATGAACAATTGGCTATCGGATTGGCACAGAACTATAATGTTGGAGGCGAGTCAGATTATTAATTGAGGAAAATCATTCTAATATCGCTTCTCCTTTTTTGCCAAAATGTTCTTTGTCAGGAGTATAAATTTGATAGTTACTATGAGTATAAAAGCAATTTAGATAGAGTTGTTTTCTTTTTTGTCAATTCGTTAGACAGTAATTATTTTTTTTATGGCTTTAGTTATACAGAAGGCATATCCGGTTACATATATGATTCAAAAAAACATGAGTTTCATTATTATAATTTAACCAATCTGGACAATTCAGTAACTTTTGAATATATAAATTCCAGAAAAAGATACAGCTTCCCTTTAGCTTACAATGAAAAAATTCAATATGAATATTCATTAATTGAAAAAGACAGTACTAGCAGTAATTTGAAAATTGAGAAGTTTAAGCAAAGAAAAGAACGAAAAAATTTAGGAGTATGTGAATTACAATATCAAAACAGTGAATATGTATTTCATGATAAAATTGTAATATTTTATTCCCATGGCTTTTTTGATGATAGAAATTTAGAATTTACAAATAATAGATTGCCTTTTTCAATAAGCATTCATGACGATAACCGATATTGGAAATTAGCATTAACAAAAAAAACAGAAAATAGACACAGTCCTTTCCCTAAGTGAAGGACAAATACGCTACAAGCAATGAAAAAATACACAAACACAGGAAGTAAAGATACCCGTTCAGGATTTGGTGCAGGAATGACCGAATTGGGGCAAAAAAATGAAAACGTTGTTGCACTTTGTGCTGACTTAATTGGTTCGTTGAAGTTTGATGATTTCAAGAAAAACCATCCGGAACGTTTTTTCCAGATTGGAATTGCAGAAGCAAACATGATTGGAATTGCAGCCGGATTAACTATTGGTGGAAAAATTCCATTTACGGGAACATTTGCTAACTTTTCTACCGGAAGGGTTTATGATCAAATCCGTCAATCGGTTGCCTATTCTGATAAGAATGTAAAGATTTGTGCTTCACATGCCGGATTGACTTTAGGGGAAGATGGAGCAACGCACCAAATTTTGGAAGATATCGGTTTGATGAAAATGTTACCCGGAATGACCGTAATCAATACTTGTGACTATAATCAAACCAAAGCTGCAACGATTGCTTTGGCAGATCATCACGGTCCGGCGTATTTGCGTTTTGGACGTCCGGTTGTAGCTAACTTCACGCCTGCTGACGAACCATTCGTAATCGGAAAAGCTATTATGCTTAACGAAGGAACTGATGTAACGATTATTGCTACCGGGCATTTGGTTTGGGAAGCTTTAATTGCGGCGGAAGCATTGGAGGCTAAAGGTATTTCGGCAGAGGTTATCAATATACATACTATTAAGCCTTTAGATGATGAGGCTATTTTGAAATCTGTTGCAAAAACAGGTTGCGTAGTTACGGCTGAAGAGCATAATTTCCTAGGTGGTTTAGGAGAAAGCGTTGCCAGGGTTTTGGCTTTGAACAGTCCAAAACCACAGGAATTTGTGGCCGTAAACGATAGCTTTGGAGAAAGCGGAACTCCGGAACAATTGATGGAAAAATACAAGTTAAACAATCAGGCGATTGTGGAAGCTGTAGAAAGAGTAATCAAGAGAAAATAAGTCCCAAATTTTATATAAAAAAAATCCCGCTCAAACTGAGCGGGATTTTTTTTATTTATAGGTTTTCATAAGTCGGTCCCAAAAGGAAAAATATAATCCATAATTGTATTTACTCACCCTGTGGTGCAAATCGTGATTTTTTGCTGTGTTTCTGATGGCACTTCCTATGAAAAGGAATTTTATATTGTAGCCTAAATGGATGTAAACATTATAAAACACTACAATTGTTGAAAATGCAATCAGGGCATAAGGGTGAACTGGAATCATGAAAAGAATGATTGGCATAATGCCGAGAGAAATGATGGCTTCGATTGGATGAAATGAAAAAGCGCTCCACGGATTTGGATTATGGGAAAAATGATGGATTTTGTGAAACCGGAATAAAAAAGGAATCCGATGCATTAATTTATGTGACCAATAAAAATAGGCATCATGTAACAGTATCATCATCAAAATACTCAGTAAAAAATAGCCGTAGCCAAATGTTTGGATTTCGAAATAAATCTTTGTGTAGCCGTTTTGATACCAGTAAATTAATAAAAATACAGAAGTGCTGTAAATTAGCAATGTTGTCGCAGAATACAATAGTTCACTTTTTATTTGTTTACGTGCCGGTTGTTTTTGATTTAATTTCAGACTAACATATTCCTTTCTTTTCCAAACATAAAAAACCAAATAGGCAATGCCTGCAATAAGACAATATCTTACTATAAAGATCATCACTCCGGTGAGTAAGCTATAGTCGTTGTTTATAAACATTAGTCTAAACCTCTTTTAAATTTCTGACATCCTATATTTTGTAAATTCCCTAAAGATTCCGATAGGTTTTCATCTAAAATATTGCCCGATTTTTTTTGACAAAACGGACAGGCATTAAGATCTCCATCAGTATCAACATACATGCTTCTGTTTCCCGAACCATAACAACCCATTCTTCTTTGATGATAGCCATGATAACTTATCAGTGGGAAATCTTTATTATTTGGATTGTAATTCATGTCAATATAAAATTCATCCAATAGTTTATTTTGGTCTTCGGTTAAATCAACCTCAATATCTTTGTAATGCCCAACGGCACGCGGTTCCAATAGCTGAATAAACGAAACTCCCATATTTTTTGCTAATTCAGCATAACGCATCAGATTATCATAGTTGGTAAAATCTTTTGTTACGCAAATAGAAAGCGCGACAACGAGATTGTTATTGATGGCATTTTGCACTCCATTTTCAACCCAATAATACGCATCCTTAAATCCCCTGAATTCGTTGTGCTTCTCCGGAATATAATGGTCAAGGCTAATCATGACGCCATTTAAACCCGATGCTTTTAGTTTTGCTGCATTTTTATCAGTTAATTTTAAGCCCGAAGTTAAAACCCAAAAGTCAGTACTCTTATCGGCATTTTCAAGAATGGTGGTGACAAGGTCCATTTTAAGAAGCGGTTCGCCACCAGTCAGATGGATTATGCTAACACCTTGCTCCTGCAGTGTAGCGATAATTTTGTTAAGCTGCCCGGCAGAAAGTACGTCCTTCACATTAAGGTTTTCCCATTCATAGCAATGTTCACATTGTAACGAACATTTTTTGGTGATTGCCACATACGTATTTACAAACCGATTTGTCTTTTGCTTAATTGGAACAATTCTGTTCATTTCAGAGGCGATAAAATTGGTAAAGGAAATGCTTTTCCAGCCCGGCGTATAAAGTCCCCAATAATATCTTCCGCCGACGTGGGCAAATTTGTATAATCTATGTTGACCAATGTTCCTTCTTCTTTTTTTAATTAAAGCTAAAGGAAGCGCAATCCAATTCCACGGGTTTCTGTAATTTTTTATGGCAATGCCAACAATAGTCAAACGGTAAAGGAACTGAACAATTTTTTTCCTGATACCTGTTATCATTTTTTGCTTTTTGACACTCGTTTGAGCAACAATAACCTCGTCAGCAGCAATGCTTTCCTTAAATTTCAACGGTATATTGCCAATAGTCGTTTCGCTGCTATTCATCTTTTAAAGCTATTAGGGATAATTTTTTAGAATCTGGAACAAAGTCTTTATATAATTCTATAGAAAAAGCATTTAAAGCTCCTTTTTCCCTGAAGGTTTTCAGCTTGGCTATGTTCGGGCTGCCTTTATAATCCCTGATATATTCGTAATAGCCATTGGTTTTAAAGAAAAAGCTTTGCTTCAAATTTGGTGTTGCTTTTACAGAAGCGAAGTTTAATGTTACTTCGTTACCGATGCTTGGCTGAACTAAATATTTTTTATCCTTTTCCAATAAAAGGGAAGTTACGTCTTTCCCGTTTTCATCTGTAGCAGTCGTTGGTTTTAATGAAGTTAGTTTTAGGTTTTCACTTCTGGAGAAATCCATGCCTGCATAATCCAAATCCCAAAACATATAACCGCTGACTAATTTGATTTGGATTTTTTCATCAGAAGTTGTAAGTGGCACAGGAACGACAATATCTCTTGCCGATAACGGTCCAACGGTATTTATATTTTCTACAAATTTCCATTTATTATTTTCTTTCACGTAAACAGCCAGCGGAATGTACTGCTCAGAACGCCACTTCTCACAAGTTTCCTTTGACAGTTTTTGTTGTTTTTTGTGAAATGTATTATAGTAAGAACCGAATTGTTCATTAAACTTACCATACATATAATCCATCCAATAGGTGTTTTTTAAATTGAGATGGAGTTTCCCAAAATCGCTTTTCTGGTTGTTATCAAATTCTAAAACCACTTCGTTTGGGCTGTCTACGGATTGGGTTGTATTAAAAGAATAATAATCGTTATCTGCAGTTAAAAAAGACTTTGTTGCCAATTTAAAATCATTACTATAGGCAGTGTTTGGTGGTATTTCATTTTGTAGCGTGTAAACTTTACCGTTCTGAGCCATCAATGCTAAAGAGTTTTCAGGATGATTTACTACGATTAATTCGGTCAAATCTGTGTTTTGGATTTCCTTGAGTTCGTTTGTTATTTTTAAATTGTAAAACCCATTTGAGGCTGCCAAACCATTCAGCTTTAAATAATCGTCTCTTTCCAAATTGGGAAGTATTGCTCCGGGATATATTTCGCCGTTGAATTTATAAGTTTCTCCGTCGTTAACATATACAAATGGGCAGGAACTCTTGGTAGCTAAAATTATAATAAAAAGCAATACAATAGAACCTACTACGATGCCGACAGCCGACATTGTTGCCCTGCCTGAGTCATTATCATACAACTCTACCTTCGAAATATCCGAATACGGAATTGTTATTTGTCCTCCGAGGGAATTGCTTATCGGCTTGCTGGTATAAAGATGAACTTCCGCGGTTTTATTCGATTTGTTTTTTGAGTATTTAGCGCCTGTTTTATCGGGTTTTGGTTGAAATAAATTATGGGATTCGCTTACATCTTCGAGAGTTCCGGATATTTCCTTACTGTCTTCATTGAAGATGACATTAGATAAATGCCGTTTTTCTTCTCCAAAGTGCACTATAATATATTTAGCTTTTCCTTTTGGAGTTTCAGGTTTAATTTTTGAAGACACTGAACCGGCATCAGTAGATTTAATTTTATAGTAGGAACATCCGACCACTAAATTTAAAAATGAAAACAGCAAGAAAAGTGAAATGAAAAAATTCGCTCTTTGATTAGTTTTGATTGATTGAAGAATGGAACCTGCTTGTAATCTTTGTCTTTTTTTCACGGTGAAATCATTTAAATTAAACAATTATTGAAAAAACCAAAGACTTGGGAGTAAGTAAAAATACAAAAAATGTCTATAAGAGATATTTTTATAAACAAAAAAATCCCGTTCAGTTTGAGCGGGATTTTTTATGAGTCATTATGGCTGGCCGTGGCAACTTGGATCACGATGTTTTTTCTTGCCGTTTCCTGTACCACCACAAGTCGGTATATCTGCAAAAGGGTACGGTTCTCCTGTTAAAGGATTTTTTATTTCACTTGCCGTAGTGTAGTGGTCGCCATCATCATCGGTGTCAAGGAAGTCAGGAACCTCTTCATATTTAAAACTTCCATCAGGTTGAGGAATTTGTGTGTCGCCATCAGTATTATCGGGATTTTCAACGCCTTCCGGCAAAGTATACACATAACCATCAGGGACGCCATCAATAATTGTGACACTACCGTCACTGCTTACAGTTGATGTTGCCAAATCTTCCTGATAAGAATAAATCCCATCGCCATCATTATCCACTCTTTGAATTTCATACAATTTAAAACTGAATACAAGTGGTGAATAGGCAGGAATTCCGGATGTTGCACCATTGTAATATCCTAAGCCTGACGGAATAAACATTATTCCTGCACCAAAATCAAAAAAAGACGTTGTTCCATCCGGATTTCCGGAATACGTTCCGGTTCTAAATTGGGGAAATACTTCGCTCCAACCACGAATAACACCGTTTAAACTAAAATAACTTTGCGGGTTAACTAATTCTTCAAATTCCTTTGATTTTACTACAAGAACTCCATTAACTTCTTCTGTGCCTTTATAAAGATACTCGCCTCTGTAGGAAGTTAACACTTTATCCACGTTACATGGTGATTTACTGTTTGCACCAGTTCCTTGTCTCAACTCCAGGTAGTAAATTTTATAAACAATATCAACATCATTTTGTCTTACCTTAACCCATCTTTCTCTTCGGGGATATGTTGTTTGATCCCAAATCGAAATTTGCGTTCCACCTTCAGGAATTAAAGTAAAGGTTACATCCTGGTCATCTGGTCCACCCGGATTATTAACCACTTCCATATAATGTGTATGCATAAAATTTTCAATGTTGGCTAAATCCTTCGCATACTGTTCTGTGTGATCTCGTAAAGGTTGACTATCATTATCACTTTTGGAACAAGAAACCACAGTTAAGCCTAGAGTGAAAAGAAATATAATTTTGAAAAAGTTATTCATTATTGTTTGGATTTTAAGCGCGCAAGATACAATATTGATTTATTTTTGTAAACAATTTAACGTTGATTTTGGAAAAAAAATGAGAGTAGATAAATATTTATGGTGTGTTCGCTATTACAAAACCAGGAACATGGTAACTGAAGCCTGCAGAAAAAATCAAATTACCGTTAATGGTCAGGTTGCCAAGGCTTCGCGAGAGGTTTTTCCAATGGACAAAATCACCTTTAGAAAAGACCAGATTACCTATTTGATAACGGTTTTAGACATTCCTCAAAATCGTGTTGGAGCCAAGTTGGTAGATATTTATCGAACCGATGAAACACCTCCTGAAACTTTTGCGCACCTTGAAATGCTTAAGCTTTCCAAAGAACATTACCGTAAAACAGGAACAGGACGACCGACAAAAAAGGACCGAAGGGATTTAGATGATATTGATTTGGGTACAGATTAGAAAATATTCGATGAAAGCAATCTCTTTTGTGTGTGTTTTTTTATCTTTGAAAAAACATAAAAATGAGCCAAAATATAATTCTTAATCATCTGGAAATAGAGCATAAAATCAAACGAATTGCCTTTCAGATTTATGAAACCTTCTCCGAAGAAAATGAGGTAATTGTAGCAGGAATTGCAAACAATGGCTATGTTTTTGCTGAAAAAATAGGCCGCGTTTTAAAAGAAATATCCGATTTAAAAGTAACCCTTTGTAAAGTTAAAATCGACAAGCAAAATCCTTTTAGTGCTATAACCACTTCTGTTCCGAAAGAAATTTATATAAACAATAGCATCGTATTAGTAGACGATGTATTACATTCAGGAACTACCTTAATTTATGGAGTCAAACATTTTTTGGAAGTGCCGGTAAAAAAAATAAAAACAGCTGTTTTGGTGGATCGAAATCACAAAAAATTCCCAGTAAAAGCTGACTTTAAAGGAATTTCATTATCAACTTCAATAAAGGAACATGTACATGTTGTCTTTGAGAACAATAATGATTATGCTTATTTAATTTAATAACTGAAGGATTTCCTCAACAATTTCTTCAGGTTTTTTGTCATCAACGTCGACCTTAAAAGTGGCCTGGTTATAAAAATAACTTCTTTCAAATAAGTGTTTGGCAACAAATTCCTTTAATTCTTCTTCAGATTGACTGGCAACAAGTGGTCTTGTGTTTTTTTCCAAGTTAAGCCTTTGTAGAATGACAGGGAGTGAAGCCTTTAAATAAATTGAAATACAATTTTCACCGTTCAAAAGTAAATGATTGCCGGAATAACAAGGTGTTCCTCCACCGGTACTGATAATTAGATTTTCGTTACTAGACAGGATTTCCTTGAAAAGCTCGTGCTCTACTCTTCTAAAATAAATTTCTCCTTTCAGCTTAAAGAGTTCGCCAACGCTTGAATTTGTTTTTTTTTCGATTAAACTGTCTAAGTCTACGTATTTAAGGTCTATTTTTTCGGATAGCAATTGAGCAATTGTGGTCTTACCAGCAGTCATATAACCAATCAAAATTACTTTCTTCATTACAATAAAACCTTATAAATTAAGCCGTTAACACCCATTGTCAAAAAAAGCCAAATTTATAATAAAATTGCTTTGAAATATAAATAATAAGGCCTTATATTTGCACC
>JAZKCP010000046.1:0-479 GCA_040388035.1 Bacteroidota bacterium
CATTAAAAAAAGAGATCACTAACGCTTATGGAGAAAATCCTGAAGCATCGCTGGATTTTTCCCGAATCATAAATCAAAAAAACTGGAGCAGACTAACGACAATGTTAGAAAATGAAACCTTGCTTTGTGGTGGAAAAACAAATAGCTTCGATTATTACATTTCACCTACGTTATTAGATGAGCCGAGTTTAGACAGCTTAGTAATGAAGGACGAGATTTTTGGTCCGATACTTCCAATTTTGTCATTCAAAAACGAAGCTGATTTAGATTCCGTTATTTTAAGATACGAGAAGCCCTTGTCGCTTTATGTTTTTAGCAACAATCAGGCATTTGCCAAAAAAATAATTCAGGATTATTCGTTTGGCGGTGGCTGTATTAACGATACTGTTGTGTATTTTTCCAACAAAAAACTTCCTTTTGGAGGCGTTGGAAATAGTGGCATTGGCGCCTATCACGGCAAATTGAGCTTTGATACTTTT
>JAZKCP010000046.1:489-12127 GCA_040388035.1 Bacteroidota bacterium
CATTGCCCAAGTTGATCTAGAAGATGAAAAGGGCAAAGCAATTGTTAAAAAAGGCAATTGGCTTGATATTCCAATTAGGTATGCGCCCTACAACGGAAAATTAAAAAATTTGCAACGAATACTTAAATGGCTCGGTTAAAATTATTTATTTTTGAGTTTGCCAAAATACCACAACCCTATAAACCGGAATTAACTTGAGCGATTTCTTTACCTTTTCAAATACCAATAGTTTAATCATTATAGTCATTTTGCTATCGTTGCTGTACGGTGCCTATTTTGCGACAAGCAAATCTTTAAAAAAGAAATTAAACCTTCGAAATCATTCAGAATTTGAACCCAAAGAACAGCAATATGAATTATATCTGCTCTTTTTCGGAATAACGATTCCGTTGGTAGAATCAATCCTCGAGATTTTTCATGTGCGCACTACCAGTTTTCTGGTTCCCAATGTTCTAATTGGAATATTATTAATAATTTTTTACTTGCTTTGTACCCGAACCAGGTTTTTTGCTAAACATATTAAATTTATTTTTTTATGTTGCTATTTTGGCTATTTCGGACTCATCGTCTACTATGTTTTTTTTGAAGATTTCGAATTAATTAGCTATGTTAGCCTGGTACTTATATACTTCCTTTCGTACTTCGTTTTAAAGAATATTTTACATTATTGGCTATTTGTTATCACTTGTTTAATGCTTCTGATTAGTTCTTATGGTTTTGAATTGATTCCTCACGATTATACTATAATTCTAATTTGTTCTCTTATATTAACAACTACTATTCATACTGCCAGGCATTTGGCGCTAATTGAAACAAAGAATAAATTTCTTTTTACAAGTATTGTCGTAAACAATGGAAATTCATTGATTATTACGACCAACAAAAAAGGCGAAGTGTCATTTTGTAGTGAATCTATAAAAGACATTTTAGGGTATAGTGTTGATGAAGTTTTAGGACTCGGGTTTTGGGAACTTACCGAAGACGACCAGTTCGTTGGTGAGGCTTATCATAACGATTATGTTGATGACAGATTGTATATCAGAAAGCTGAAATGCAAAAATGGCGACTATAAATTTATTCAGTGGAAGGACAAAAAATATTCAGAAGATGTCGTTATTGGTATCGGTCAGGATGTGACAGAGCAAATCAATATTGAAAACCAATATAGAAGCCTAATCGAATCGGCGGCAGATTTGATTTATGAAATTGACTTGAATGGAAATATTACTTATGTAAATCAATTTACTGAAACAACGCTTGGTTTCTCAAAAGATGAAATTGTAGATAAAGTGTTCTATAAATTCATTCGAAGTGATTATGTTGATTTTGTAGTCGACTTTTATAAGGATATTCCAAAAGAGACCAATCAATATGCCGACCTTGTTTTTCCGTTGCTTAGAAAAGATGGTGAAACCATTTGGGTTTCTCAGAAAGTAACGATGAAGAAAAACCAAAATGAGGAAATTGTTGGTTTTTCAGCTATTGCCAGAGATGTTACCCTCGTGAAAAACCTTGAAATAGAACATTACAACCGAAGTAAAAAGGTTAGGGTACACAACGAAACATTAAAAAAATTAACATCCCAGAGTTATTCCAACAAAGATACTTTCAACGGAATACTCAAAAACATCCTTAAAGTAGCCAGTACAAATTGCGGCATTGATCGGGCAAGTTATTGGACGGCTATTCCCGAGGGCATTCGTTGCGAGAACATCTATTATTTAGAAAGTGATCGCTATGAAAAAAACTTTTTTATTGACAAGGCAACACATCCAACCTACTTTGCCAATCTTGAGACCGGAATGCAAATTGTAGCTTCAAATGTGTATGACAATAATATTACACAGGAACTATGCTATGACTATTTCCCAAAATATAACATCAAATCGTTATTGGATACACCAATTGTAATCAATGGCAAAATCATTGGAATCCTATGTTTCGAAAAAATGGAAAAAGCTGTAGATTGGGATAGTGAAGACATAAACTTTTCACGCTCGGTTGCCGATTTGATTGCCATTGCCATTGAATCCCAGTTGCTTTTGGAATCTGATAAAAAACTGTCGTACAAGAGTGATATTTTGACTGTTATCAGTAAAAACACGCAACGGTTTTTAATGTCAAAGAATAATGATGAAATCTTTAACGGCATCTTAGCAAATATTGGTGATGTCACCCAAGTCGATTTATTGTCTTTTTTTGAAAATGATCCCACAACTAAATCCGTAATTCAAAAATACAGATGGTCAGCCGAAACAAAATCGCTGACAGAGTTAAACCCATTGATCCTAAATGTTCCTTACTCGAAAATTGCGGATGTGATGGAAAATTTGCTGCAGAACAAGCCCTATTTTTCGGTAGTTAAAAAGATAAAAAATGAAGGAACCAAAGAGTTTTTAGATTCACTGAACACAAAATCAATATTATTTTTACCCATTTTCGTTAAGGAAAATCTATATGGTTTTATCGTATTCATAATGACCCTAAAAGAAAGAGAATGGACAAATGATGAAATCTCAACCCTGCAAACTTTGGCAAACAATATTTCGTACGCCATCGAAAGAAATCTTAACGAATCAATAATTAAGGAAAGTGAAGAGAAATTCCGTCTTTTAGCAAACAATATTCCAGGAACGGTGCATCTTTCCAAATACAATGACAAATGGTCAAAAATATATCTGAATGACGAAATAGAAGCGTTAACTGGCTATTCGAAAGATGATTTCCTCCAAGGTAAAATTTACTATATCGATTTGGTGAATCCCGATGACATAGAAATTGTAAGAAACAAGGCGGATGAATTGTTTAGAAACAAACAAAAAATCCATCTTATTTATAGAATTATTACGAAAGACGGTCATTTTAAGTGGATTGAAGAATTTGGTGAACCCATTTTTAAGGATGATAAAATCGAATACATCGTTGGTATTTTTATTGACATCACAAAAAGAATGGAAGCCGAAGAAGCTATCAAAGCCAAGAACTATGCGGAAGCTGCCAACAAGGCAAAGTCAGAATTTTTGGCAAATATGAGCCACGAAATCCGGACACCATTAAACGGAATTATTGGATTTACCGAGCTTTTAATGAATTCAAACCTTGAAGACATCCAAAAGAAATATATGGATACGATTAATCAATCGGCAAATTCATTGATGGAAGTTATCAATAATATCCTGGATTTCTCAAAAATAGAATCCGGAAAGCTAGAGCTTAACATTGAAAAAGTTGGGCTGTTGGAAATTACAAACCAGGTAGTTGATTTGGTAAAATATGAAGCCAATCTCAAAGCCCTGGAAATTAATTTAGAGATTGACCAAAATGTTCCGAAATATATATTCGTAGATTATATCAGATTAAAGCAAGTTTTAATAAATTTGTTAAGCAATGCTGTAAAGTTCACCGAAAAAGGTGGCGTTGATTTATCAGTTTCTGTTTTTGAGTACCTGAGTGACCATAAAATAAGGTTGAAATTTTCTGTAAAAGACACAGGAATAGGAATCAAAAAGAAAAACCAGTTGCGAATTTTTGAAGCGTTTTCGCAGGAAGACAATTCAACAACGAAGCGATTTGGAGGAACCGGTCTAGGGCTTTCCATTTCGAACCAACTTTTGAGTTTGATGGACAGCCAATTGGAGCTGGGAAGCGAATTTGGGGAAGGAAGTGAATTTAGTTTTGTGCTTGAAGTGAACTATTCAAACCAACAGGCATCTGATAAAAAATCCATTTCAAAATCATCTTCGCCGGGAAAAATAGTCACCGATAAAGAAAAGATAATTTTTATAGTTGAGGACAATAAGATAAATATGCTTTTGGCAAAAACTTTAGTGAAACAGATTTTACCAAATGCACAAATTTTTGAATTGGAAAACGGGGAAGAATCGCTCGAAAAAATAAAAACTGTTATTCCGGATTTGATTTTGATGGATATTCAAATGCCTGTTATGAATGGCTATGATGCTACAGCAGAAATCAGGAAAATTCCGAGAGCCAAAAATGTTCCGATAATTGCCTTAACGGCCGGAACTATCGTCGGTGAAAAAGAAAAATGCATACAATATGGAATGAACGATTACATTCCAAAGCCTATAGATAAAGATTTTTTGATTAAGATCATAAGTCAATGGATAACTATTAACTAAAAACAAAACTACTATGAAATGGTTTAGACAGGACAGCGGAAACTTTGAAGACCGAAGAGGAATGTCAGGCGGGGGAAAAGCCCTTCTTGGCGGTGGTGCTCTGGGAATTATAGTATTATTACTCAATATGTTTGGCGGTGAAACCGGACAGACAATTGGTAACATAATACAACAAACACAAGGAACACAAACCGGAGAGCAGACACAAACAAGGGAATTATCTGCCGAAGAAAAAGAATTGGGGGATTTCTCAGAATCGGTTTTTGTTTACAATACAAAAACGTGGACGACAATTTTTGACGAAAACAATATTACTTTTGAAGAACCGGGAATGGTACTTTTTGATGATGGCGTAGAAACTGCTTGCGGTAGCGCAACATCTTCAGCAGGTCCGTTTTACTGTCCGGGTGACAGGAAAATCTATATGGATTTACGATTTTTTGAAGAATTGAAATCACGATTTGGAGCAAAAGGCGGCGACTTTGCGATTGCTTACGTAATTGCCCACGAAATGGGTCATCATATCCAAACACTGATGGGAACTTCTGCCAAAGTGAGGCAATTACAATCAGGGCGTAGCGAAGCCGATGCCAACAAACTATCCGTAGGCCTTGAACTCCAGGCCGATTTTTATGCCGGAGTGTGGGCACATTACAATAAGGAACTTTTAGAAGCTGGCGATATTGATGAAGCGTTAAGTGCGGCAAATGCCGTTGGTGACGATGCCATTCAAAAAAGAACGCAAGGCAGTATTGTTCCCGATAGCTTCACACACGGAACTTCAAAACAGCGTAAGGAATGGTTTATGAAAGGCTATAATTCCGGTGATATTTCGCAAGGCGATACGTTTTCGGCTTTGTTGGATTAGAATAAATCCAATGCTAAATTTACCCTTAAAAATAGAAGCGTCCGAAAAAGATTATCTCTATATTGAAACTTCCCAAATACCCAATGCCGGTAAAGGTTTATTTTCGGCAATTAAAATCTATAGAGATGAAATTATTTCGATATTTAAAGGAGAAATTTTAACTGAAACTGAAGCTGAAAATCGTGTTGGTAAAAATCTGGATAAATATTTCATCAACATGATTGATGGAACCATTATGGATTCAATGAATACCACTTGTTTTGCTAAATATGCAAATGATGCGGAAGCGCTTGGAAAAACCCAATTCCAAAACAATGCGAAAATTACATTAGACGATGAAAACAATGTCTGCATCATTGCCACCAAAAATATCAAGTCTTACCAGGAAATTTTTTGCAGCTATGGCAAAAAATATTGGGAAAAGCATAGTTAATCAACCTAACCAACCATCCCGATCCAAACTTCTATATTGAATAGCTTCTGCAATATGATTGGAATTCACTACTTCAGCAGCTTCCAAATCAGCAATCGTTCTCGATACTTTTAGGATTCTGTCAAAAGCCCTGGCCGAAAGATTTAGTCGTTCCATTGCAGTTTTTAAAAGTTGTAATGAAGGCACATCCAAAGCACAAAACTCACGAATTTGCTTGGAACTCATTTGCGCGTTGTAATGAATGTTTTCGAATGTTTCAAAACGCTTTGACTGAATTTCCCTAGCGGATGTTACCCGCTTTCTGATTTCAACGCTGCTTTCTCCTTTTCTTGTTTCGGTAAGTTTGTCAAAAGGAACCGGCGTGACTTCAATATGAATGTCAATTCGGTCTAATAATGGTCCGGAAATTTTACTTAAATAGCGCTGCATTTCTGCCGGTGATGAACTTACAGGCGAATCGGAATCATTAAAATAACCACTCGGACTCGGATTCATACTTGCCACTAACATAAAAGACGATGGATAAGTAATCGTAAATTTTGCTCTAGAAATGGTAACTTCCCTATCTTCCAAAGGTTGGCGCATAACTTCCAGGACTTCGCGTTTAAACTCGGGTAATTCATCCAAAAACAAAACGCCATTGTGTGCCAATGAAATTTCTCCAGGTTGTGGGTAACTTCCGCCGCCAACCAATGAAACACTCGAAGCAGTATGATGTGGACTCCTAAATGGCCGTTGATTCAGTAATCCGGTATCTTTTACTTTTCCGGCAACGCTGTGGATTTTTGTGGTTTCCAATGCTTCATGTAATGTCATTGGTGGTAAAATGCTGGGCAAGCGTTTGGCAAGCATCGTCTTTCCGGAACCTGGCGGACCAATCAGGATTATATTATGTCCACCTGCAGCGGCAATTTCCATACAACGTTTAATACTTTCCTGCCCTTTTACATCCGAAAAATCAAATTCAGGGAAATCCAGTGTTTTATAAAACTCTTCCCGCGTGTCAATTGTTGTCGGTTCCAAACTGCCATTTCCTTCAAAAAAATCAATAACCTGCAAGACATTTTCAACTCCGTAAACATCCAAACCCGAAACTATCGCGGCTTCTTTTACGTTTTGTATCGGAAGGAAAAAACCTTTAAAACCCTCTTCCTTGGCTTTTATTGCGATAGAAAGTGCTCCTTTAATTGGTTGCAAACCACCATCGAGAGACAATTCTCCCATGATTAAATACTTGTCAACTTCATCCGTTTTTATTTGTCCCGAAGCTGCCAAAATTCCGATTGCCAAAGTCAAATCGTAGGCAGAACCTTCTTTTCGCAAATCGGCAGGCGCCATGTTTATAGTGATTTTCTTTCCAGGTAAACTGTAACCATTATTTTTTAAAGCCGCGGCAATTCGGTAACTGCTTTCCTTGATGGCATTATCGGGCAAACCAACCAAATGATAGCCAACGCCTTTATCTATATTTACTTCTACGGTAATTGTTGTGGCTTCAACTCCAAATACTGCGCTTCCAAAGACTTTTACTAACATGATACTATTTACACTAAAAATAGTCGAAAGCTATAGATGTAAAGTAGGCAAAAAGTGTACATTTAATTTGAATATCACTGAACGTTATCACTCATCAATTCGCTTTTGTTTTTGGCATATTCAAAACCTTGGTGCCACCATTGCTTCATTTTTGCTTTATCAAAAATCAAGGCATTATCCGTCAGATGCGTTGGAGTATAATACAAATTGAGTTTTATATTTTTGTTGTTGGCTGCCAGTTTTCCAATGGTGATGTCATGTTTTTCCACTTGGTTTAAAAGTATCTGAAACAAATCAATCATCAACGAAAATGGATTCTTACCAATGTTCTTGGGAGAAAGCTGCACTTCGGTTTCTAAAATCACTACATCTATTTCGGTGGCGCCACGATTAATCGCTTCCCTAATCGGAACCAAACTCGAAAATCCGCCGTCACCATATTCGTAATTATCCTTTTTGGCCAGACTCATAAACGGAATATAATTGCAGGAAATCCAAATCCATTCACAAAAATCATTGTATTCAAAATCCTTAATCGACTTATATTCGACTTCGTTTTTAGACAAATTGGTCACTGTAACCACTAAGTCGCAATTAGAGGCTTTTAATTGTGTAAACTCTTTTAAGGTGAAACTTCGCTTGATATACTTTTTCAGTTTAAAGCTTTCGCCAAAAGTCCGTTTCTTTTTTAAAAACTGCAGCAGTACATTAAAGTGATTTATGGTTACTATATCGACATCGTTTTTTCTTTTAACAACAAACGGATTGATATCGAAAATTTTATGCATGTCGACATTCGTGTAAATGCGATAAATTTTGTCGACTTCGCCTAAAGCCAAATGCGGAATCAGCAAACTTCCTGTTGAGCTTCCGATAAGAATATCATATTTACAGCGCTTTTCCTGAAGTAGATATTGCGCAACACCACCACCAAAAGCACCTTTACTGCCACCGCCGGAAATTACCAGTGCTCTCATTTTTTTTCTTCTAAAAGTTTGTCCAACTGCGCTTTTTCCTTTTCGTTAAGTGTTTCATATATTGCCTGAAACTGGGGTTTGGAACCTTTCGCCAATAATTCCCTGATTTTATCGCGTGCGAATTTTGTAAACTGCCATTTGTAATGTGTCGTTGCATTTACCAGGTTTTTCAATACTGTTAGATCGTTCTCTTTTATGGCTAATGCATTTATAATCGCATTTTGGCGAACAGAGCTTTCATATTTTGATGAAGTATAATCGACCAGTTCATTATAAAATTTTTCTTTTTCGGGACTTTGATTTTCAATTGAAAAAGTCAAAAATAACGACCTTAGGCTTTTATCATTTCCGCCAATCCAGTTTTGGGCTTTAGCCAAATAATTAGCTCTGCTTTCCGGGAAGTTTTTCCACAAATTCATAAAGGCGATTTCTCGTGTGTCATAGGAAGGATCATCCAACAAAGTTTCATAATCCGCTTTAAACTCTAACGGAATCTCATCAGTAAACTCAGCCACAGACTGACGCACTTTGACATTATTAGTCTGTAACGCTAAGAGCAACAATTCTTTTTTATCTTCAAACGGAAAGTCTTTTATTTGATATAATATTTCAGTTTTTACAGGATAATAGACATTTGATAGCATCAAATTCTTAAACATTTCCCTGCTTTCTGAAAATGGTCTGATACGCATTTTTTGTGTTTCAATAAGTTTCACTATAAACTCATTTTTCCTGAGCAATGCATTGGCTTCATCGCTTCTGAAATGATAATCTTCCAACCATACTTTCTTAAATGTGTCGATGTCAAAGTCGGAAACTTTTCTAACTTCCGCCAGGAAATCATCGGTTTCAGCATTTTGATATTGATACTTTTTCAAATAATTGATTACTGCCTTCTGAAACAACTTTGGGCCAATCGTTTCCCTTATTAAATGCAATCCCCAGGCGCCTTTTTGATAAAATGTCAACGAGCTTGCTTTTTCATCCATCAACGGAATCTGATCAACCTTTGCAGCATTTCGCAACTGCAACGAAGTCCTGTACAATTGATGGTAAAAGTAATCATCACCAAATAGCTGTCTCTCTGCCAACAACGCATAATAAGTAGCGAAACCTTCCTGTAGCCAATGATGTTTTCCTGATTTTGCCGTTACCAGATCACCAAACCATTGGTGCGCCAGTTCGTGGGCATTTACATTGACATAATTTCTATCGTTAAAGCCAATTTCGTCTACGACAAAATCTTGTGCAAAAATGGTAGCTGAAGTGTTTTCCATTCCGGCATACAGAAAATCTTCTACCGGAATTTGTTTATAGATTTTCCACGGATACTTGACTCCTATTTCTTCTTCCAGATAATCAAAGATTTGTTTTGAATAACGATACGTGGCTTCAAATTTGGCTGTGTCTCTCGGCTGAATAAAAAGCTGTAGCGGAATTCCCGTTTTCGAAGCAATAACCTGATGCCTAAAATCACCAATGGCAACAGCCAATAAATAGGAACTCATTGGTTTTTGCATTTCATACTTCCAAATCATTTCACTTTTATTGGGCAATTCATCTAGTAAAACGCCATTGGATAAAACTTGGTATTTTTTATCAAAGCTAATGTTCAGGTTAAAAACTACTTTTTCATTCTCATCATCAAAACTCGGGAACCAATGGCTGGTGTATTTTCCCTGACCTTGTGTCCAAACCTGTTGATTGCTTATCGTTTCATTGTTGAAATCTCCATTAAAATACATGGTTTGTTTTGGACTTGCTTCGTAGGTAAAAGCAACGGTATTTTTCCCTGTTTTAAATCCCTCAAAAAGATTTAGGGTTTTTCCTGTATTAGTATATTTTACAGCTTTATTATTAATTTTGACGTTAGCAATAACCATCTTTTGTGCATCGATTTTGATGGTATCGATAGATTGCTTGACTTCAAAAACATAACGAACCGAGCCCGAGACTTTCTTAGCAATTGGGTTGATTGAAATATTTCCATAAGCAGTTTTAAAATCTGCTTTTTGGGTTTGTTGTGCAAAAGTGAAAACAGTGAAAAGAAGAAAAAATAAATGTCGCATTGAACTACAATATCTGATACGAATATAATCATTTTTTCTCTTTAGAGTACTGATTAGCTATGTAGCTGAGTGAATTTGTACATAAAAAATGTACTTTAATTTTCAGCAAAAAACTATCTTCGCTTTAATAAAGAAAATCCATAATCTAAGAAGTCTAACAGTCTAAGATGTCTAACAATCTCCTTCAAACTCCTATCGAATACCTAAAAGGCGTTGGTCCTCAACGCGGTGAGTTGCTACGTAAGGAATTAGGCATTCATCGTTATGAAGATTTAGTCAATTTTTTTCCGAATCGTTATATTGACAGAACGCGATATTATAAAATCAACGAATTACAAAAAAACGACAGTGAAGTCCAGATCATTGGTAAGATAATCAATATCAAAACGGTTGAATTTGGCAAAGCCAAAAAACGTCTGGTTGCCACTTTCGTGGATGAAACCGGCCAAATAGAACTTACGTGGTTTCAAGGCCATAAATGGATTCGCGAAAGTTTGAAGATTAATGTTCCGTATGTAATCTTTGGAAAAACAAACAACTTTAACGGGCAATACAGCATGGCGCATCCCGAAATGGAATTGTTTGCCGAACATGAACAAAGCCTGCGTTCTGCGATGCAGCCTGTTTATCCTTCAACGGAAACCCTCACGAATCGAGGTGTTTCAAACCGGGTTGTCAATAAAATGATGCAGCAATTGTTTGTTGAAACACAGGCGAAATTTGCAGAAACTCTTCCAGCGTATCTTTTGGATGAATTAAAATTAATTCCGAAGAACGCCGCCTTGTTCAATATCCATTTTCCAAAAAGCCAGGAACTTTTATCCAAAGCGCAATTCCGCTTGAAGTTTGAGGAATTATTTTTTATCCAACTGCAGTTGGTTACCAAAAACCTGGTTCGCAAACATAAAATCAAAGGGCATGCTTTTACGGTTGTGGGCGAAAATTTTAATAATTTCTTCCAAAATCACTTGCCGTTCGAACTGACCAATGCACAAAAAAAGGTACTAAAGGAAATCAGAAATGACATGGGAACCAATGCACAAATGAACCGGCTTTTGCAAGGCGATGTCGGTTCCGGAAAAACAATTGTGGCGTTGATGGCAATGTTGATTGCGCTGGATAATGGCTTTCAAAGTTGTTTGATGGCGCCGACGGAAATTTTGGCAAACCAACATTTTAATGGTTTAACCGAATTAGCTAAAGACTTAAACATCAACATAAAACTACTGACTGGCTCAACCAAAACTACCGATAGAAAAATTATCCATGAAGAATTAGAAAGTGGAAGTTTGGATATCATTATTGGCACACATGCTTTACTTGAAGACAAAGTAAAATTTCATAAATTGGGATTGGCAATCATTGATGAACAACATCGTTTTGGTGTGGAGCAACGTTCTAAACTTTGGCAGAAAAATGATATTCCGCCACATGTTTTGGTGATGACGGCAACTCCTATTCCACGAACTTTGGCGATGAGTCTGTATGGTGATTTGGATATTTCGGTGATTGACGAATTGCCACCGGGACGAAAACCTATCCAAACGGTTCATCGTTATGACAGCAACCGATTAAAGGTTTGGAAATTTATCAAGGATGAAATTGCAAAAGGA
>JAZKCP010000047.1:0-5506 GCA_040388035.1 Bacteroidota bacterium
AAGTTTTACAGGTTTTAAACGAACTTATCCCTCTTGCGGGGTGCAAATATAAAAACTAAATCAGCCTTTTTCCAAATGTTTTAACAGGTTTTTAAAACAATTTTATAATTAGCTGAATTGAAGACTCTTGAATTTTGACTTTAACAATAAATTAGCAAAAGAGCTTTTAATTAGCCCCGATAGAAATGGCATCCTTTTTCTTTGCAAAAAGAAAAAGATATAATGGATAGCGGGAGGATGTTTCCTAAAGATAGAGATGCTGTGCTCCCGAATTAAAAAGGACTATTTTTTGAGTGCTTGTGCTTTCTTCTCCCAAAACTCATATAACTTTTCTATATCTACGGGGTTGGCGGGAGTTTGAGATACTAACCTGCCTCTGACGAAAGCTCGGTCGAGAATGGATTCTATTAAAAAATCTTCGTTCACCTCATAGGGTGCATATTTTGTTTTTAGGTTGATATCGAACATTCTAGCGGTGTTATTAGACCAAAATGCTTTCCAGCCGCTTTTATAATCTTTAATTAATTCGAATGTGGTAAAACCTGTTTGGCGATGGATTAGCTTAACCAATATTTGTCCTTGTTTTCTTGACAGTTTTTTTAGTTGGCCCGTGAATTCGTTTTCCATGTAATCTTCAACTATTTTGAAGTATTTCTTTTTTTCTCGATTGGTTTTCATTTTATCCATATTCTTATTTAAAACTGTCAATCTGTCGGCGGCAATTTTGGCAATTGGATATACTTTATAGACTCTGTTTTGAAGCAACTGAAAGGCTTTCCTTTCCTCTGGACTTAATTTGTTTTTGTAAACAATAATTTCTTCGAGTGGAACAATAGTGTCATTTCCTTCTATCAGAAGATCTCTTTTTTCTATGGAATCATTTGTGATTTGGGCGTTCGAAATAAAAGAAGCGAAAAGAAATAAAAAAGCATACATTAACTTTTTACTTATGCTTCTTAAATTGTTTTTTGGGCATTTTTGAATCTTCGATTTCATCGATAGTATTTATTAAGTAAAAATATGGAATATCCCTAACAACTGTAATGCCAAATTTATATTTTAGCAAAAAAATATTTATGGCAGCAAAATCTATCCTAACCAAATCATCTCTTTCTTTTTTGGAAAGCTATTTAAACAATGCCTCTCCGACTGGCTATGAATCGACTGGCCAGAAACTTTGGATGAATTATCTGAAACCCTATGTAGATACATTTATAACCGATACATACGGTTCTGCCGTTGGAGTAATTAACCCTGATGCTAAATATAAAGTAGTTATTGAAGGACATTCAGATGAGATTTCGTGGTATGTAAATTACATTACTGCCGAAGGATTAATATATGTCATAAGAAATGGCGGTTCAGATCATCAGATTGCGCCTTCTAAGAGAGTTAACATCCATACCAAAAAAGGAATAGTAAAAGGCGTTTTTGGTTGGCCGGCAATCCATACACGAAATCGGGGAAAAGAAGAATCGGCAACTTTGCACAATATATTCATTGACTGTGGTTGTTCGAGCAAAGCCGAAGTTGAGAAACTAGGTGTTCATGTAGGTTGCGTTATCACTTATCCTGATGAATTTATGATTTTGAATGGTAATAAGTTTGTTTGTCGTGCGATTGACAATAGAATGGGCGGTTTTATGATTGCCGAGGTTGCCAGGCTTTTGAAAGAGAACAAAAAGAAATTGCCTTTTGGTCTATATATAACGAATTCCGTTCAGGAAGAAATTGGACTTCGGGGTGCCGAAATGATCACCAATACCATAAAGCCTAATGTTGCTATTGTAACCGATGTTTGCCATGATACTTCGACTCCAATGATTGAAAAGAAAATCGAAGGCGATTTACATATGGGCAAAGGTCCGGTAATTGCATATGCTCCGGCTGTTCACAATACGCTGAGAGACTTAATTTTGGAAACTGCCGAAATCAATAAAATTCCCTTTCAGCGTCATGCTACCTCCAGAGCGACCGGGACCGACACGGATGCTTTTGCTTATAGCAATGGCGGCGTTGCTTCGGCTTTGATTTCACTTCCGTTACGCTATATGCATACTACGGTTGAAATGGTTCATAGAGAAGATGTAGAAAATGTTATAAAACTAATTTATGAGAGTTTGTTAAAAATAGAAAACAACGACAGTTTCTCCTATTTCAAATAATACAAAACAAAAAGCATCCCGATAAATTGGGATGCTCTTAACTTTCGCTTGGAAGCGAAAGCAATCAACCTAAACTTATAATTTTAAATCTACTGTAATGGCAGCATTGTTGTTGTACACTTTATTACATTGAGTTTTACTGTTTATTTTTTCGAAATCCAAAGGGAAAAATTCTTTCGAAATAGTGCTTTCAATGATTTGATTGTCTTCGTTAATTCTATCTTCCAATGTTGTATCTAATGTAAGTGGTTGCGGGATTTCTTCCTTACTTTCAGTAATTAATTTGTTTTCATCTATTACATCTTCGATTGTTTTTACATAAGTTGTTTTGATAACTGAATTTGGATTAAAAACTGCGGTGTCTTCAATTGATACTTCATTATTTGAAGCTTCAAAGATTAATGTAGCAGATTCTTGTTGGTCTAAAACTTCTGTTTCAAACTTTGTAGTTGCATTTGCGTTAGTAAAACTTAAAGCAACTAGTCCTAAAAAAATGATTGATGATTTCATGATGATTGATTTTTTTGATTTTCTCCGCTACGCTCCGAACAATTCGGCTTCGCCTCGGGTGATGATTTATTTTTTATTTGTTTGGATTAATATCCTATGCAAATATATGGCTAAAAACAGGTATCTTGTTTTGCATAGTACTTAAATTTAACAAAATTTTAACTTTCACAACGAATTTACTGATTCTTTGAAACAAAAAGTCACCGTTTATGAGAATAAACGGTGACTTAATAGATTGACTTAAGCTTGTTTTAAATAGTCAACAGCTTCCTGAGATTTAGAATTTTCTGCATATTTTAATGCAGTGTTTCCTCTTTCGTCTTTAATTTGTTTGTCTGCTCCTCTTTCCATTAAATATTTAATGATATCTACTTTGTTGTAACGAGCAGCAAGCATTAATGGAGTAACTCCATTTGACATTTCGTTTACGTCGCTGCCATATTCAACGAATTTTTTAACTGTTGCCAAATCTCCTTTGACAATAGCGTTACATAATGGTGAGTTGCCTTTAATAATTTCAGTCGAAGTTGTCGGCGTTGAAACAGTACTTGCAAATGCAACATCTGTAAAAGCTACTAAAGCTAAACCTAAGATAATGATTGTTTTTTTCATGATGATGATGATTTAATTGTTAATGATTGAAGAGTAAGACTAATAATTTCTCTATACGTTACAGAAAAAAATAATTATAACATATATTTAACAAATAAACTAATTATTAACTATTTACGTCATTACAGAGAACAAAAAAACCATGCAAAAGCATGGTGAATTATCCTTATTTGTTCGTTATTTTATTGTTTAATAAAACTCAGTACATTATCTTCTATTCTTTCATTGATATTTGAAATATCTGCTTTTACAAACTTTTCTCCTAATATGTTCTCATACAATTCGATGTAGCGTTCCGAAACAGTTTCTATATATTCATTAGTCATGTTTGGAATTTGCTGCCCTTCTTTGCCCTGAAAACCATTTTCAATTAGCCAACGCCGAACAAACTCTTTAGATAATTGTTTTTGTTCTTCTCCGTTGTTCTGTCTTTCCAGATAACCTTCAGCGTAAAAATATCTCGAAGAATCCGGTGTGTGGATTTCATCAATCAGGACAATCTTTCCGTCTTTGGTTTTACCGAATTCATATTTGGTGTCAACCAAAATCAAACCACGACTTGCGGCAATTTCGGTTCCACGTTGGTACAAATCCCTCGTGTATTTTTCCAAAATCAGATAATCTTCTTCTGAAACAATTCCGTTAGCTAAAATAGCTTCACGCGAAATGTCTTCATCATGCGAACCGTTATCGGCTTTTGTCGTTGGAGTAATTATGGGCGTTGGGAATTTATCGTTTTCCTTTAAGCCTTCAGCCATGATTACACCGCAAATAGTTCTTTTTCCTAAAGCATATTCGCGTGCAGCGTGACCCGAAAGATAGCCACGGATTACCATTTCTACTTTAAAAGGTTCACATAAATGGCCAACGGCAACGTTTGGATCGGGCGTTGCAATAAGCCAGTTCGGCACAATGTCCTGCGTCAAATGCATAAATCTGGTAGCGATTTGATTAAGGATTTGTCCTTTATACGGAATGCCTTTTGGCAAAACCACATCAAAGGCGGATAATCTATCTGTAGCAATCATCACTAATAATTCATCGTTGATGTTATAGACTTCACGGACTTTGCCGCGATAAACAGATTTTTGTCCGGGAAACTGGAAATGGGTTGTAGTTATAGTATTCATTATGTTGTGTTGTTGTGGGTGCAAAAATAGGAATTTGAGATTTAAGAATTATGCTTTTGGAATACTTTTTAAAGCAAAAAAAGAACCCTATCAAATTGTAACTTGATAGGGTTTTATTTTAAAATTTAATTGATTTAGTCGTTATTCTCAATACTCTTATACGCATCGATAACTTTTTTGACTAATCGGTGACGAACGATGTCTTTGTCATCAAGATAGATAATTCCGATTCCTTCAATATCCTTCAACACTAATAACGCTTCTTTTAAACCTGAAATTGTTCTGCGTGGTAAATCCACTTGCCCGGGATCACCCGTAATGATAAACTTCGCACTTTTCCCCATACGGGTTAAGAACATTTTCATTTGTGAATGCGTTGTATTCTGCGCTTCATCCAAAATTACGAATGCATTATCCAAAGTTCTTCCACGCATGAATGCCAATGGGGCAATCTGGATAATTCCTTTCAAGATATAATCTTCCAACGTTTGTGGTGGCAGCATATCTCGCAACGCATCATATAAAGGCTGCATATACGGATCGAGCTTTTCTTTCATATCGCCAGGCAGGAAACCTAGATTTTCTCCCGCTTCCACAGCAGGACGCGTTAAAATAATTCTTTTTACCTGCTTTTCTTTTAACGCTTTCACTGCCAAAGCCACACCTGTATAGGTTTTCCCTGTTCCGGCCGGGCCGACGGCGAAAACCATATCATTTTTGGCTACATAATCTACCAGTTTCTGTTGGTTAGGTGTCATTGCCTTGATAAGCTTTCCTCCTATTCCGTGTACCAAAATTTTGTCCTGGTCCGGCATACGCTGTTCCTCTTGTGAATTACTATGTATGACTCGGTCGATAACGTTATCATCAATATTGTTATAGCGCGTGAAATGCAGCATCAGGCGATTGAAGCGCTTTTCGAACTCATCGAGCTCTTCTTTTTCGCCAAATGCCTTGAGTGTTGTGCCACGAGCGACAATTTTGAGTTTAGGATAATACCTTTTAATGGTTTCAAGATGAGTATCTTGAGCGCCCCAAAATTCTTTTGGTGCGATGTCGTGTAATTCAATGATACGTTCGTTCAAAAGC
>JAZKCP010000048.1:0-11884 GCA_040388035.1 Bacteroidota bacterium
AAAGACGGAAAAATCACTTTACACGATAAATAATATCATGGGAAGAAAAATATTATTAGACAAAATAAACGTTCCGGGAATCAGAACCTATGAAGTGTATCGCAAAGAAGGCGGTTATGCTTCGGTGGAAAAAGCCCTGAAAAAAATGACTCCGGATGAAGTGGTTGAAGAAGTGAAAACTTCAGGATTACGTGGCCGTGGTGGTGCAGGATTTCCTGCCGGAATGAAATGGAGTTTTATCGACAAAAAATCAGGGAAACCGCGTCATTTGGTTTGCAATGCAGACGAATCGGAACCTGGAACTTTCAAGGACCGTTATCTGATGGAATTCATTCCTCATTTGCTGATTGAAGGAATGATTACGTCAAGCTATGCCTTGGGTGCCAACCTATCTTACATCTATATTCGTGGAGAATATATGTGGGTTTACAAAATTTTGGAAAAAGCGATCGCCGAAGCTAAAGCTGCGGGTTGGTTGGGTAAAAACATATTAGGTTCAGGTTATGATTTGGATTTATACGTTCAGATTGGTGCCGGAGCTTACATCTGTGGAGAAGAAACTGCCTTAATTGAAAGCCTGGAAGGAAAACGTGGAAATCCCAGGATTAAACCACCATTCCCGGCAGTTATGGGTCTTTGGCAAAATCCAACGGTAGTAAATAACGTTGAAACCATCGCCGCCGTGCCATGGATTGTAAACAATTCAGGTGCTGATTATGCAGCTATCGGAATCGGACGTTCTACCGGAACAAAATTAATTTCAGCTTCGGGAAATATCAAAAACCAAGGTGTTTTCGAAATAGATTTGGGATTATCAGTATACGAATTCATGAATTCGGATGAATATTGTGGCGGAATGCAAACCGATAGACCATTGAAAGCATTGGTTCCAGGTGGAAGTTCCGTTCCTGTTTTACCGGCTCATTTAATCTATAAAACTGCTGCAGGCGAAGACCGCTTGATGACCTACGAAAGTTTGGCTGATGGAGGTTTTGCAACGGGTTCGATGTTAGGTTCCGGTGGATTTATCGTGTATGATGACAGAGCTTGTATCGTTCGTAATACTTGGAATTTTTCAAGATTTTACCATCACGAAAGCTGTGGTCAATGTACGCCATGCCGAGAAGGAACCGGTTGGATGGAAAAAGTATTGTGGAGAATTGAAAACGGACAAGGTCGCGAAGAAGACATTGAATTGTTATGGAGCATCCAGGCAAAAATTGAAGGAAACACCATTTGTCCTTTAGGCGATGCTGCTGCATGGCCGGTTGCTGCTGCAATCCGTCATTTCAAGGATGAGTTTGAATACCATATCCGTTTCCCGGAAAAAGTAAAAAATAAGGATCACTTTGTGGCTGAACCGTTTTCACAAGTCTTAATGTCGAAGGCCTAAAAGTCATAAAGTAAAAAATGGGAAAGTTTAACTCTTTTGAAGAAATTATAGCTTGGCAAAAAGCGAGAGTTTTTAATAAAAGAGTTTATGAAATAACCAACGGTCAGGATTTTAAAAAAGATTTTGATTTAGTTAAACAAATACGAAGAGCATCAATTTCAATTTCTTCTAATATTGCGGAAGGCTTTGAAAGGAACACAGATAAGGAATTTATACATTTTTTATTTGTTGCTAAAACATCTGCTGCCGAAGTAAGGTCGCAATTGTATTTAGCTATTGATTTGAATTATATTGAAAAAATTGAATTTGACGAACTATTTAACGATGTTTCTGATATTTCAAAATTAATAAGTGGATTTATAAAATATTTGAATAAGTCATAAAGTCTAACGTCATAATGCCCGTAACGGAAATGACATTAAGACTTTCGACATTAAGACATTAAGACTTAATATAAATGAAAGTAACCATAGACGGTCAGGAAATTGAAGTAGCTCCGGGAACAACCATCCTGCAGGCAGCTCGTATGATTGGTGGAGAAGTTGTTCCGCCAGCCATGTGTTATTATTCCAAACTAAAAGGAACCGGAGGAAAATGCCGTTGTTGTTTGGTAGATGTTACCAAAGGCAGCGAAGCCGATCCAAGGCCAATGCCAAAATTAATGGCTTCCTGCGTAACCGGTTGCCAGGACGGAATGGAAGTCGCCAGCAAAGCTTCTGAACGCGTTCGCGATGCAAGAAATGCGGTAACCGAATTCCTTTTGATAAACCACCCTTTGGATTGCCCGGTTTGTGATCAGGCAGGCGAATGTGATTTGCAGAATTTAAGCTTCGAGCACGGAAAATTACAACAACGATTTATTGAAGAAAAAAGAACTTTTGAACCTGAAGACATCGGTGACAAAATTCAATTACACATGAACCGTTGCATCGTTTGCCAGCGTTGTGTAGAAGTGGCTGACCAATTAACTGACGGAAGAGTTCACGGCGTTTTGAATCGTGGAGATCATTCACAAATTTCGACTTGTGTTTCTGCTGCAATTGACAACGAATTTTCCGGAAATATGATTGATGTTTGTCCGGTTGGCGCCTTGACTGATAAGACTTTCCGTTTCAAATCAAGAGTTTGGTTTAACAAACCTTTTGATGCACATAGGGATTGTGACAAATGCTGCGGAAAAACAACACTTTGGATGTTTGGTAACGAAATCCAGAGAGTAACTGCCCGAAAAGATGAGTTCCATGAAGTGGAAGAATTCATTTGCAACACTTGTCGTTTTGACAAAAAAGAAGTTTCGGATTGGACAATCGAAGGACCAAGAAAATTTGAAAAAGATTCGGTAATCAACCAGAATAAATATTTTGGCAAAACCGATAATGTGGTTATCGATACCGAAAAAGGAATCCTTCAGGGAAGAGATATCGACCGTAAAAAAATCAGTATGGCTGATATTACTTACAACGAAAAAATAGACGGTAACCCAGTAAAATCAAACAAAAATGGATAGTGCCCTTATTATAGAAAAAAGCATTTTTATTGTGGTGATTTTTGCCTTTACTATGGTAATGGCAATGTACTCTACATGGGCTGAACGAAAAGTCGCTGCCTTTTTGCAGGACAGGGTTGGACCAAACCGTGCAGGTTGGGGTGGTTTATTGCAACCGCTTGCCGATGGTATGAAATTGTTTGCCAAAGAAGAATTTGAACCAAACACGCCGAATAGATTTTTGTTTTTTATGGGACCGGCAATTGCGATGAGTACTGCTTTGATGACAAGCGCCGTAATTCCGTGGGGTGACAAACTGGAGATTTTCGGAAGAACAGTATACCTTCAGGCAACCGATCTCGATGCCTCATTATTGTACATATTTGCGATACTTTCCGTTGGAGTTTATGGAATCATGATTGGCGGCTGGGCTTCAAATAATAAATTCTCCTTAATGGGTGCAGTTCGTGCCGCATCACAAATGGTTTCCTATGAAGTAGCAATGGGATTGTCAATTATTGCTTTGATAATGATGACAGGAACCCTGAGCTTAAAGGAAATTTCGGTACAGCAAGCAGGAATGAACTGGAATGTTTTTTATCAACCGGTTGGTTTTTTAATCTTTTTGATTTGCGCTTTTGCAGAAACGAATCGAACGCCATTCGATTTGGCAGAATGTGAATCAGAGTTAATCGGAGGTTACCATACCGAATATTCATCCATGAAAATGGGATTCTATCTGTTTGCCGAATATGCCAATATGTTTATTTCGTCAACGATTATAGCTGTACTTTATTTCGGAGGTTATAACTATCCGGGAATGCAATGGATGGTTGATAATGTTGGGGTAAACACAGCAAACATCATAGGAATTGGAGCATTATTCATTAAATTATGTTTCTTCATTTTCTTCTATATGTGGGTTCGTTGGACAATACCACGTTTCAGATACGATCAATTGATGAATTTAGGCTGGAAGATTTTGATTCCGCTTTCCATCATTAATATAGTAATAACAGGAATTTGCATCCTGGCTTTTAAATAAGATACAGCAATTATGTCAGCAACAATTCAAAATATATCGCTTTCCGGCAAAAAAATGCAGGTTTCCAACAAGGAAATGACATTTTGGGAAAGAATGTATCTAATAGCAATCGTAAAAGGATTGCTTATTACCATCAAACACTTTTTTAGAAAAAAAGCCACTATTCATTATCCGGAACAGACACGTACTTTTAGCCCGGTTTGGCGTGGACGACATATGTTGAAACGCGACGAATTAGGCCGTGAAAACTGTACAGCCTGCGGATTATGCGCATTAGCATGTCCGGCGGAAGCCATCACTATGAAAGCTGCCGAGCGTAAAAAAGGCGAAGAAATGCTATACCGTGAGGAGAAATATGCCGAAATCTACGAAATCAATATGTTGCGTTGTATTTTCTGTGGTTTGTGTGAAGAAGCTTGTCCAAAAGACGCCATCTATCTTACCATTTCAAAGGAATTGATTCCTTCGATGTATGACAGGGAAGATTTCATTTTTGGGAAAGACAAATTAGTGATGCCTTTAGAAATGGCAATCAAAAATGCTCAACTTAAAAACGCAAACTAATGTCGACGATAGCAATTATATTTTACTTTTTAGGAGCCATCACATTAGCTTCGGCATTTTTGACTATTTACAGCAGAAACCCTATTCATAGCGCTATTTATTTAGTGATTTGTATGATTTCAATCGTTGGGCATTATCTTTTGTTTAATGCTCAGTTTTTGGCAATGGTACAACTTATCGTATATGCTGGAGCGATTATGGTACTCTTCTTATTTACCATCATGTTGATGAATTTAAATAAAGAAGATGAAGTGCACAAGCCACGTATAACAAGGCTTGGCGCAATTACAGTTTTTATTTTAATGAGTGTGATTCTGGTAACTATATTCATCAATTCTAAAACAATTATGGGTGAATATGATACTACCGGAGAAGATTATCAATCAATTAAAAAATTGGGAACCGTATTGCTGAACGAATATATGGTGCCATTTGAATTTGCTTCTATCTTGTTATTAACCGCCATGATTGGAGTTGTTTTATTGTCTAAAAAAGAAAAAACAGAGAAGAAATAATGAATAATATTTTAAATGAAATAGGTATAGAAAACTACATTTTCCTTTCGGTACTATTATTTTGTATCGGAGTTTTTGGAGTATTATACAGAAGAAACGCCATTATCGTATTCATGTCGATTGAAATCATGCTGAATGCAGTAAACCTGTTGTTTGTTGCTTTTTCAACTTATCATCAGGATGCCGAAGGACAGGTTTTTGTGTTCTTCTCGATGGCGGTTGCCGCTGCCGAAGTTGCCGTTGGTTTGGCAATTTTAGTTTCTGTATTTAGGAATGTCGGCTCTATTGATATAGCAAATTTAAAGAACTTAAAAGGATAATCCGGATGGACAAAAATTTAGCTTTACTATTACTCCTATCTCCATTTATTGGATTTCTTTTCAATATTTTCTTTGGTAAAAAAGTGAGCAGAAATGTATCCGGCGCCATCGGAACACTAACTGTTGTGGTTTCGTTCCTAATGAGCATTTGCTTTTTTGCCCAACTGAATCAAAACGGGAAGCCAATTGAAATTTCCTTATTTGACTGGATATCTGTTCACAATTTCAAACTGGATTTCGGACTCTTATTAGATCAATTATCACTGCTTTGGTTACTATTCGTTACCGGAATCGGTTCGTTAATTCATTTGTATTCAATCAGTTATATGCACGATGACGAGAATATGCATAAGTTTTTTGCCTATCTGAATCTGTTTGTGTTTTTCATGATAACATTGGTAATCGGAAACAACCTATTGGTAATGTTCATTGGTTGGGAAGGCGTTGGATTGTGCTCTTACCTGTTAATCGGATTTTGGTATAAAAACCAATCGTATAATGATGCTGCAAAGAAAGCTTTCATTATGAACCGAATCGGAGATTTAGGTTTCCTTATCGGAATTTTCATGTTGGGAAGCTTATTCAATACGTTGAACTTTTCAGAATTAAAAGTGGCGCTTTCCGGCAATCTTTCGTTATATACTAACTTTTGCCTTTGCATTGCCGCTTTTTGTTTGTTCATCGGAGCTTGTGGAAAATCTGCACAACTACCACTTTATACTTGGTTACCTGATGCGATGGCCGGACCAACACCAGTTTCCGCATTAATCCACGCGGCGACGATGGTAACCGCCGGAATCTTTATGATTACCCGAATGAATTTCCTATATGATTTAACTCCGGAAGTCCAAAACATAATCGCAATTGTTGGTGCCGCAACAGCCTTAGTTGCAGCTTCAATTGGTTTACTTCAAAACGATATCAAAAAAGTACTGGCCTACTCTACCGTTTCCCAATTGGGATTAATGTTCCTTGCTTTAGGACTCGGAGCCTACACAGTAGCAGTATTCCATGTAATCACACACGCATTTTTCAAAGCCTGTTTATTCCTTGGTTCTGGTTCGGTTATCCACGGATTACACGGCGAACAGGATATGCGAAAAATGGGCGGTTTGCGCAAAGCGATGCCAATCACGTTCTGGACAATGATGATTTCTACTTTAGCAATTGCCGGAATTTTTCCCTTTGCGGGTTTCTGGTCAAAAGACGAAATCCTGATGGTGGCTTTTGAGCATAACAAAGTTTTATATGTTGTCGCTTCTATTGCTTCAATCATGACCGCTTTCTATATGTTCCGATTGATGTACCTGACATTCTTCAAAGACTTTAGAGGAACTGAAGAGCAAAAACATCATTTGCATGAAAGCCCAAGCCTGATTACCATTCCATTAGTGATGTTAGCTGGTTTAGCTTTGATTGGTGGCGCTATTAACTTACCGGGGAGCATTTGGCTGAACCATTTCATGGAACCAATTTTAGCCACAAAACACGAAGAACATCATTTAGGAACGCAGGAATTCATGCTAATGGGAATTGCATTGGCAGGAGCGATATTTGGTATTTTGTGGGCTTATTCAAAATATATCAAACAAGGATTTGTGCCAAAGGAAGATTCGGAAATCACCGGTTTCAGCAAAACGATTTACAACAAATACTATGTTGACGAATTCTATACCTTCTTAATTGTAAGACCTCTAAACAGCCTGGCCAATTTCTTTAGAACAACTTTAGAACCTGCTTTAGGAAAACTGGTTTTCAGTTTTGGAACTGTAGCAAACGGTCTTGGAACTCAGGGTAAAAGATTGCAGACCGGAAGTATCGGATTGTATTTATTTGTCTTTGTAATCGGAGTGCTTGGCATCATAACTTATTTATTTATAGCTCAATAATTTTACATAATGGATGTAACTACTATATTAATTTTACTTCTGGCTGGTTCAATAGCTACTTATTTTTCCGGAGATAAATTGGCTTCAAAAGTGGCGCTTATTTTCAGTTTGGGATCACTTATTGCGACATTAAATTTGCTTTCCATTTACACACAAGGAGGAAATATCAGTTTCATGGCAAACTGGATGGACATCCCAAAAGTAGCCTTGGCCTTTAAAGCAGATGGTCTTGCGATGGTAATGGTTTTATTGACTACAGCTTTGACGCCATTAATCATCTTTTCATCTTTTGGAAATACATTTAACAACAGTAAAAATTTCTATGCTTTAGTACTATTTATGGCATTTGCCATGACAGGAACTTTCTTAGCCGCCGACGGCTTATTGTATTATGTTTTTTGGGAATTGGCGTTAATTCCGATTTACTTTATTGCATTGATTTGGGGTAATGGTGATGCCGAAAAACGTAAAAAAGCAGTATTGAAATTCTTCATCTATACACTTGGAGGTTCCTTATTCATGCTGGTTGGATTTGCCTATTTATATTCAAAAGCTGACAGTTTCCTCTTGGAAGATTTATATAAATTAGATTTATCAGCTACCGAGCAATGTTACATTTTCTTTGCTTTCTTCTTAGCCTATGCTATCAAAATTCCGATTATACCTTTCCACACATGGCAGGCAAAAGTGTACCAAAAAGCGCCAACAGTTGGAACAATGCTTTTATCAGGTATTATGCTAAAAATGGGATTGTACAGCGTTATACGTTGGCAATTGCCAATTGCGCCTGATGCTGCCAAAACCTATATGCCCTTACTAATCGGGTTGAGTATTGCCGGAGTAATTTATGGTTCTATCGTCGCTTTACGCCAAAAGGATTTGAAGAAATTATTGGCTTATTCCTCATTGGCACACGTTGGTTTAATTGCCGCTGGTTGTTATACTTTAACCCTTGATGGATTAAGCGGCGCAGTATTGCAAATGATAGCACACGGTTTTGTCATCGTTGGATTATTCTTTGTTGCAGAAATCATCTTCAGAAGATATGAAACGAGAAAAATTGCCGAAATGGGCGGAATCCGTACACTAACACCAAAGTTCACTTCGATGTTCATGATTTTGGTTTTAGCTTCAGTTGCCTTACCGGGAACATTCAATTTTGTGGGAGAGTTTACCGTATTGTATAGCTTGAGCCAAATCAATATTTGGTTTGCACTATTGGGAGGATCAACTATTATCCTTGGTGCTTATTATATGCTAAAAATGTTCCAGAATACGATGTTGGGTGAAACCAATATCAAAGTTTTTGCAGACGTAAC
The DNA here is from genome assembly GCA_040388035.1 of Bacteroidota bacterium. Lineage (GTDB taxonomy): Bacteria > Bacteroidota > Bacteroidia > Flavobacteriales > Flavobacteriaceae > Flavobacterium. The sequence continues at coordinate 8,532 of JAZKCP010000048.1, forward strand.
GACCAATGAAGCGATAACATTAGTTGCCATCGTTGCCTTTTTATTATTCTTCGGATTGTATCCAAAACCAATCGTTGATTTGATTACACCGAGTTTAAATGAAATTTTATTAAATATTAATAGCTAGTCCAAAAATGAATACATTAATTGCCATATCAGGTTTAGGCGTTTTTTGCCTTATCGCTGAAATCTTTAATTTAAGAAAGCTATTGGTTCCAATTGCTATTCTTGGACTGTTAGCTATCCTTGGACTTACGATATCTGAGTTTAACACACCGGCTTCTTTTTACAACAATATGATTGTGGTGAATAAGTTTTCGGTAGCATTTTCAAGCTTATTTATCATCCTGACTATTTTCCTGGTCGCGTTGAGTGGCGATTTTTACAAAGACCATCCAACCAAGATTTCTGATTTTATTGCCATTAAGATTTTCCTTCTGGCCGGAGCCGTTGCTATGGTTTCTTTCGGAAACTTATCAATGTTCTTCTTAGGAATTGAAGTACTTTCCATCTCATTATATATTTTGGCGGCTAGCCGAAGACTGAATGTAAAAAGCAACGAAGCCGGAATGAAATATTTCCTGATGGGTTCATTTGCTTCGGGAATAATCCTATTCGGAATCTGTTTGGTATATGGAGCTACAGGATATTTCGACATGGCAGAAATCTACGATTTATCACAAGGTGCAGGTTTACCGGTTTGGTTCCCAATTGGGATTACGCTAATCATTATCGGAATGCTGTTTAAGATTGCGGCTGCACCATTCCATTTTTGGGCACCCGATGTTTATGAAGGTTCTCCATCAATGACAACTGCTACCATGAGCACTTTGGCAAAAGTAGTGGCGATGGCAACACTTTTTAAATTATTAAGTGGCCTAACAACTTTATCAGATAAAGTAGAATTGCTGATTGTAATTATCTCAATCCTATCGATGACGGTTGGAAATATCATGGCTTTGCGCCAAAAGAATGTAAAGCGTATGTTGGCATTTTCGGGTATTTCCCATGCCGGTTTTATGTTGATGGCTTTGCTTAGCATGTCCACTGCAAGTGCGACTTTACTATATTACACCACAGCTTATGCTTTGGCCGGAATTGCTTCTTTTGCCGTAATTATTTATGTGACCAGAGACAAAGACAACGAAGATATTTCAAACTTTAACGGACTTGGAAAAACAAATCCATTGTTGGCTGCTATTTTAACGGCCTCACTTTTATCAATGGCAGGAATTCCAATTTTCTCCGGATTCTTTGCCAAATTTATGCTGTTTGCCCAAACCATAAAAGCAGGCTATTTCGTTGTGGTGATTGCGGCGGTAATCAACTCTATCATAAGTGTGGGTTACTACTTCAAACTGATTTTGGCGATGTACACCAAGGAAGCTTCCGAAGAAAAAAAGGCGGTTCCTTTTGTGTATTACGCTGTAGCAGTTCTCGCTATTTTACTGAATATCGTTATGGGGATTTACCCATCATTAGTGACGAATTTACTGAGCTAAAAGAAACTTTTTTAAAAAACCGAAACCCATCAAGAATCCCTTTTGATGGGTTTTTTATTGGTTAGCAAGAAAGTAGAAATAATATAAATCCTTAAAATAATTTTGTAAATAATTGATACGAAGGTAGCGTAGCTTTGAAATCTAAAACATTCAAACTATGAAAACAGCAACCACTTCAAAAAAACCAGCTGCCAAAAGCGCAGCAAAAAAAACCCCAACCGCTCAAGGAAAAGTAAAACCAAAAAGAACTGCCGCTGAAGGATTGAGAGATCTTTTCATCGATGAACTGAAAGACATTTATTGGGCAGAAAAAGCATTGGTAAAGGCCTTGCCTAAAATGGCAAAAAATGTTACTACTACACATTTAGCAACCGCCCTTGTTAATCATCTTCACGAAACCGAAGGACAGGTTGCGCGTTTAGAAGAAGTATTCAGCCTGATGGGGGAAAAGCCAGTAGCCAAAAAATGTGATGCGATGGACGGATTGCTAAAAGAGGGAGAAAGTATCCTTGAGGATACCGAACCTGGAGCAGTGCGTGATGCAGGTATCATATTGGCTGCCCAAAAAGTAGAGCACTATGAAATTGCAACCTATGGCACATTGGTAGCTTTTGCCGGAACACTGGGTGAAGTGCGTGCTGCAGAACTCCTTAAGGAAACTCTCGATGAAGAGAAAAATGCGGATGCAATCCTTACCTACTCTGCATATCACAATATTAATTTTGAGGCTGAACAGGCTGACGAAGAATAATCTTTTTTTTAACTACTTACTTTAAAAAACCTACAGTATAAAAATATTGTGGGTTTTTTTAACGCAACTAAAAATAAACTCATGAAACAAAACAACAAAAACACTCAAAACAGTAAACAGGAAGATTTACAACAAAATACATCCGCTGCTGAGGACCAATTTCTAACAACAAACCAGGGATTAAAGATAAATGACAACAATAATTCCTTAAAAGCGGGAGAGCGTGGTCCTTCATTGTTGGAAGATTTCATACTGCGTGAAAAAATTACCCATTTTGACCATGAGCGAATTCCCGAAAGAATTGTACATGCCAGAGGATCGGCAGCTCACGGCTTTTTTGAATTATATAAACCTTTGGCAAAATATACCAAGGCTGCTTTTCTTAATGATACAACTATCAAAACTCCTGTATTCGTTAGGTTCTCAACTGTGGCCGGCTCAAAAGGTTCTACTGACCTAGCGCGTGACGTCCGTGGTTTTGCTGTAAAATTTTATACCCAGGAAGGTAATTATGACCTTGTGGGCAATAACATCCCTATTTTTTTCATTCAGGATGCAATGAAATTCCCAGACCTTGTACATGCTGTTAAACCCGAGCCCCATAATGAATTGCCACAGGCTGCTTCGGCGCACGACACCTTTTGGGATTTTATTTCACTGATGCCGGAATCGATGCACATGATTATGTGGGCTATGAGTGACCGTGCCATTCCTCGCAGTTTAAGAATGATGGAAGGCTTCGGTGTCCATACCTTTCGCTTTATCAACCAAAACAACGAATCCCATTTTGTGAAATTCCATTGGAAACCAAAATTAGGGACGCATGCTGTAGTATGGGATGAGGCACAGAAGATTTCCGGAAAGAACTCTGATTTCCATAAACAGGATTTGTGGGAAGCCATTGAAACTGGTAACTTTCCCGAGTGGGAATTAGGAGTACAGCTTATTCCGGAAGCGGATGAGCATAAATTCGATTTTGACCTGCTCGACCCAACAAAACTTGTTCCGGAAGAACTGGTTCCTGTAACCATAATTGGAAGAATGGTCTTAAATAAAAACCCTGACAATTTTTTCGCCGAAACCGAACAGGTTGCCTTTCA
>JAZKCP010000048.1:11894-13470 GCA_040388035.1 Bacteroidota bacterium
CATCCCGGCCATGTAGTTCCTGGTATTGATTTTTCAAATGATCCTCTGCTACAGGGTCGATTATTCTCGTATACTGATACTCAGCTGTCAAGGCTTGGAAGTCCTAACTTTCATGAAATTCCAATTAACCGCACAGTCGCACCAATGCATAACAACCAGCGTGACGGACATATGCGTCAGGAAATTAATACCGGGCGTGTCAGCTACCACCCTAATTCGTTAGGCGGAGGATGTCCGTTTCAGGCAAAGATTGAAGAAGGCGGATTCACAAGTTTTAATGAGCGCATCGATGCCCAGAAAGTAAGGGATAGAAGCGAAAGTTTTTCAGACCATTTTAGTCAGGCAGCCTTATTCTTCAAAAGCCAGACAGTTGTAGAACAAGGTCACATAATTAAAGCCCTTCGATTTGAGCTTGGCAAGGTAGAAACCGTTGCAATACGCACAAGGATGTTGGGCTTGTTAAATCAGGTTGACAAAACGTTGGCAGCCAAAGTTGCCGAAGGTCTTGGGCTTGAAGTACCGGCAACACCCGAAAAACCGATCAATCAAGGTGTGGGCGCTGATGCAGATAAAAAGAAATATGAGCCTGTTTTGGGTAAAAAACAACAGATTTCAAATTCTGATGCGCTCAGTATGATTAAAAACCCAACATTGTCAGGTACAATTGCCACGCGGCAGATTGCGTTTCTATGCAACGAAGATGTTAACGGAGCTTCAGTAGCGACAATGAAAACTGCCTTGGAAAAAGCAGGCGCTCAGGTTAAGATTGTCGGTCCCCATCTTGGAAATTTATCTCAGGAAGATGGAGGAAACCTATCGGTTGACCAAAGCTATCTGATTGCGGCTTCGGTATTGTTTGATGGAGTATTTGTTCCGGCTGGAAAAGGAATTGCCGGGTTAAAAACCAATAAGGACGTAGTGGAGTTTATCAATGATGCCTTTAAGCACTGTAAGTTTATAGCAGCGGAAGGCGAAGGAATACAAGTATTAGGAGAAACAAACGCGATGAAACGAAATATCCCGGCCGACACAGGAGTGCTGACATCAGAAGCAGCAAGTAGTAAAGAATTGGGCAGTTCGTTTGTAGAAGCACTGGGGAAACACCGTTTTTGGGAAAGAGAGGAAAAAGTTTAATCATCAGGGAAATGAAAATTCATTCACCAAAATAGTCTTTCTATTGTGTCAATAACATAAAAAAACTATGGCATCACAAAAAGTTTTGGAGTGTAGCAAGCTGCTCGTCGAAAAGAACTGGCGGCTTGCTTTTGTAGAAAGCGCCACCTCCGGAAAATTGAGTTATGAATTTTCCACTGTTCCCGATTCTGGAAAAATACTTATTGGAGGTTTGGTATGTTATGATGCCTGTATGAAGGAAGAATTACTGGCAATTCCGCACCGATTGATTGAAACTTTCACTCCCGAATCTGCCGAAGTAACACAGGCTATGGCGAAAAGCTTCACCAAGTTTACTCCTGCCGAAATCTGTGTGGCTTTAACCGGATTAACTACGCCTGGCGGAAGCGAAACACCCGAAAAGCCAGTCGGAACTATTTTCGTACATATCATTTTTCCACAC
>JAZKCP010000049.1:0-7212 GCA_040388035.1 Bacteroidota bacterium
TTTCTCAAAATTATCTGCCTCCTTGTTTTTATTGCTGAAACGAACATTTACCGAAATAGTCAACCTGCTTTGAGCGGCTGTTTGAGCGGCAGTGGCTTGCATTGGTGTTGTTCTGTATTCAACAATTTCGCCTTCATAAAGTAAGTCTCCATTGGAATTCGTCAAATTCAAATTTGTTTGATTCTGAATAATTTCCTGAAGTTGGATTGTAAACCTTCGCTCAATTCCGGGCTCAATTAATTCCGCATTATTCTGAAAATAATTAACCTGAAATGTTTTAGCGTCAATTTTTCCTGTTCCGGTAAAGTTATACACAGAACAACTGTTAATGCTGAATGCAATAAATAAAACAATAAGGATTTTTGAAAATTTCATTACAACAAAATAAGACCGCTAAAGTAATGCATTATTTTGAATTTTGGAATGGACATTACTCATAGTAATAATCAGCAAAAGAATAAAACTCAACAAAATTGTTGCTGCTGTCTAAAACTTCAATGCCAACTTCGAAAAGTGTCTCTTCCATGTTGACAATTGCGCCATAATTGTAGTAATATGGATCAGTTGAACCTTTGTCAAAACCGTCTGCCATAGTCATAGAAACCTGGGAGTCAATAAAAAAACTTGGATCGGTTAATGATTTTACCCTTGCAACTGCTTTAACTGCGTTGTAAATCGGATTGGCACCAAAGGCTCCATCAAAGTGGAAATTTTTGATAACCTCAGTTGTTCCTGAAGTTGATTTTTCGAATGATGTCATGTTTCCACCAGCGTAAGTCATATGAAATTCTCCGGCATCGGTTCCTGTACGAACAAAATTTTCAACCAGAAAATCTGAATTTACCTGACTGTTTATGGTAAAGCTGCCGCCGTAAGTATACGTATAAGTCCTTGTGGCAGCATTGTAGCTGTACGGCAAGCCATTAATTGTGTTAATAGTATTATCTGCATTGTAGGTAATTATGTCTGTTCCGATTACTGAGCCGCTCGAGTATTTAGTGTCACTTATCAAGCGATTTAGCGTGTCATAGGTGAATTCTTCCGCAACGCTCCCGTCGGCCAAAGTTATATTTGTCAGCAAGCCGTTGTTAAAATTCCATTGTCTTTCATTTGGGCTATCGCGGTAGAAAACAACTTTTTGCAATGTTGTAGGAGGAACATCGGCGTCACTGTCGCTGCTGCATGAGGTGAATGCAATAACTGTTGTAAAAAAGAAGAGTATTTTTTTCATCATAATATAATTTGGTTACTGTAAACTTAAAGCCTTATTTTTCAAATAAAAAACTTATAGGTCGTACTGCTTAATTTTCCGATAAAGTGTTCTTTCTGAGATGCCCAACTCGTCTGCCGCGGCTTTTCTTTTGCCCCTATGACGTTCCAAAGACTTCTTAATAAGTTCAATTTCTTTTTGTTCCAACTTCAATACTTCCTCTTCATCTATGGTTTCAGCCATCAAATAATTGGTGTCATCATCGTCGTCGAATTCTTCCTGTTCAGTTTCATGTTGTGGTGGCATAGCACTTAATCTTTGTTCATCAGCAAAATTGGAAATGGTTTCCTCTTTTTGCCCAAAAACTTTCTGAATCAAATTCTTATTCATTTCCTGTACTTTCGAACTTCCATTTTGCATTAACTCCATGGTCAGTTTTTTCAAATCATGCAAATCGCTTTTCATATCAAAAAGCACTTTATATAGAATATCCCTTTCGGTTGAAAAATCATTTCCTGCCTTTTTACCAGCTATAACCGAAGGTAAATTGCTGCCTTCAATAGGCAAATAGGATTGGATTGTTGCCATTGAAATATCCCGATTGGTTTCCAAAACGGAAAGTTGTTCGGCAAAGTTTCTAAGCTGGCGAATATTTCCGCTCCAGCGGTATTTTTGCAAAAACTGAATAGCTTCGTCACTCAGTTTAACGGGTGGCATTTTATATTTATGTGCAAAATCGGAAGCAAATTTTCGAAACAATAAATGAATATCTTCTTTTCTGTCACGTAACGGCGGCAAAGGAATATCAACCGTGCTTAAACGGTAGTATAAATCTTCCCGGAATTTCCCTTTCTCGATGGCATCGAACAAATTCACATTGGTAGCCGCCACAATACGGACATTAGTCTTTTGTACTTGTGATGATCCTACCTTGATAAACTCGCCGTTTTCCAATACACGAAGCAAACGCACTTGAGTTGTTAAGGGCAATTCACCGACTTCATCAAGGAAAATTGTTCCGCCATCGGCCACCTCGAAATAACCTTCACGCGCAGCATTGGCGCCGGTAAACGATCCTTTTTCGTGTCCGAAAAGTTCGCTGTCAATGGTTCCTTCCGGAATGGCACCGCAGTTTACGGCAATATATTTTCCATGTTTTCTATGCGAAAGCGTGTGAATGATTCTTGGAATGCTTTCCTTTCCGACGCCACTTTCACCTACAACCAGTACTGAAATGTCAGTCGGTGCAACCTGAATTGCTTTTTCTATCGCACGATTTAGTTTTGGATCATTCCCAATAATCTCAAATCGCTGTTTTATATTTTGAATGGTTTCCATAATTAGTTAATTTGCATATCGCTATACCCAATTGCCTCGCCAATCAAGGTTCCGCTGGTACAGTTGGTGATTTTTACATTTACAAAATCGCCGATTTTATACTTCTTTCTGGGGAAAACAACCATAAAGCTTTGTGAATTTCGCCCGGAAAAATCTTTTTCTGATTTTTTAGAAATTTTTTCTACCAAAACTTCGACAGTCTTTCCAACGAATTCTTTGGTTCGGATTCCGCTATGAATGCGTTGTAAATCGACAATTTCCTGTAGCCTGCGCAACTTGATTTCTTCCGATACATCGTCTTTCATTTTTCTTCCTGCCAATGTTCCCGGGCGTTCTGAATACGAATACATATAACCAAAACCATATTTTACAGCCTCCATCAAACTTAAAGTATCCTGATGGTCTTGTTCTGTTTCCGTTGGAAAACCTGCAATCATATCTTGGGTAACAGTGACATTCGGTATAATTTGATGGATTTTATCGATTAATTTTAAATATTCTGCCCTTGTGTGTAAACGATTCATTTCCTTCAAAATCCTGTCGCTTCCGCTTTGTACCGGTAAATGAACATGTTTACAAACATTTGGATATTTGGCAATGACATGCAATACTTCTTCATGCATGTCTTGTGGATTCGATGTTGAAAATCGGATGCGCATTTTCGGAAATTGAATGGCAACCATTTCCAGCAATTGGTCAAAACCAACGGCAGTTGCCTGTTGCATTTCGCTGGATTTTTCAAAGTCTTTTTTCAATCCGCCGCCATACCATAAGTAGCTATCCACATTTTGTCCCAAAAGCGTAATTTCCTTAAATCCTCTGTTCCATAAATCTTTGATTTCTGCCAAGATACTTTGTGGTTCCCGGCTTCTTTCGCGACCACGAGTGAAAGGTACTACGCAAAACGTACACATATTGTCACAGCCTCTGGTAATGGAAACAAGCGCAGTTACGCCATTGCTCATCAATCGCACAGGCGAAATATCACCATAGGTCTCTTCTTTTGATAAAATCACATTAATGGCATCTCTGCCATCCTCGACTTCTTTCAATAGGTTGGGCAAATCCTTGTAAGCATCAGGACCAACAACCATGTCGACAATTTTCTCTTCGTCAAGAAATTTCTCTTTTAAACGCTCTGCCATGCAACCCAAAACACCTACCTTCATTCCGGGATTTACCTCGCGTTTCACTGCATTGTATTTTTCCAAACGCTTTCGAACGGTTTGTTCAGCTTTGTCTCTGATGGAACATGTATTCACCAAAACCAAATCGGCTTCCTCTAATATAGTAGTAGTATTATACCCTTCATTAGTCATAATGGAAGCCACGATTTCACTATCTGCAAAATTCATAGCGCAACCATAACTTTCGATATAAAGTTTTTTAGTATTTTCAGGTTTGTTTTCAAGGATTACACTTTGTCCTTGTAATTTTTCATCGATATCCTTTTCCATAAAATTTTTCTGCGTTTCCAGAACAGCAAATATAGTACTAAATATAAAATCTGCCAAGATGGCAGTTGAAAATTAACGTTAGTTTTGGATTTGCGAAAAGCAGTGTAGTAGGGAAATTTTGTAACACTTCAATTTTTATGTGTAACAAATTATGTGTTAAATACAATAATTTTGAGTTAACAAAATCATAACAAATATTAATTTAAAACTATTAACATGAAACATTTAACAAACTTCAGTAACGCCTCAGTAAAGTATTTAGCTATTGCGGCTCTTTTTCTTTCACAAAGTATTGCCTGGGCACAGGAAACCACTACTACAACTACAAAAGAGGTGGATGTTGATATGAATGTGGATGACGGAAGTGGGGAATGGTATGTACAGCCATGGGCTTGGGTTGTAGGAATAGCCATTTTTATAATAATAATTGTTGCCCTAATGAGAGGTAACGGAAGTAAGGATTAAATCTTTGTTCAATTAATTAATTTAAAAAGGTTAACATCTAAGTTTGTTTGGATGTTAACCTTTTTGAATCGATTATTTTAACTGTGAAACCAAATGATTAAAGTCTCTCAAACACATTTCCTCGTCGACAATTTAACTTGAAAATGAGTTTTTAAAAATTCAAAAGCGCGTATTTAAAAAAATCACATACTTTTGCCGACACAAACAATCGGGTATATGGCAAAGAATTTAGTTATCGTTGAGTCACCTGCAAAGGCAAAAACAATCGAGAAATTTTTAGGAAGTGAGTTTCAGGTAGAATCAAGCTACGGCCACATTGCTGATTTACCTTCCAAAGAGATTGGCGTAGATGTAGAAAATGGCTTCAGGCCAAAATACGAAGTCTCGTCAGACAAAAAAGCTTTGGTTGCCAAATTGAAAGGACTAGCAAAAAATGCCGATATGGTTTGGTTAGCTTCCGATGAAGACCGCGAGGGAGAAGCCATTTCCTGGCACTTGGCGGAAGAACTAAAATTGGATAAAGCCAAAACCAAGCGTATTGTTTTTCACGAAATTACAAAGAATGCAATTTTAAAAGCAATTGATAATCCAAGGGAAATCGATTATAATCTTGTCAATGCACAACAGGCGCGCAGAGTTTTAGACAGACTGGTCGGGTATGAACTTTCTCCGGTATTATGGAAAAAAGTAAAAGGTGGTTTATCCGCCGGCCGTGTGCAATCTGTTTCGGTTAGGTTGATTGTTGAAAGAGAAAGGGAAATACAGGAATTTAAACCAGTAGCCTCTTATTCGGTAACTGCCGAATTCACAAACGAAGCCGGAAAAATAGTAAAAGCCAAATTGCCAAAAAATTTTGCTACTAAAAAAGAAGCCGAAGATTTCCTGAATAAAAATATTGGTTCTACCTATAAAGTAGCTGATTTAGAAACCAAACCGACAAAAAAGTCTCCGGCTGCGCCGTTTACGACCTCGACTTTGCAACAGGAAGCTGCGCGTAAATTGTATTTACCCGTTGGAATTACGATGCAAATTGCACAACGTTTATACGAAGCGGGTTTGATAACATATATGAGAACAGATAGTGTGAACCTGTCACAGGAAGCGATGGCAGCAGCACAAGCTGAAATAACCAAATCGTACGGTAAGGAGTTTTCAAAACCGAGAACGTTTAGTACAAAAAGTAAAGGCGCACAGGAGGCGCACGAAGCAATTCGTCCGACAGACATGTCGCGTAGTTCTGTGAATGTCGAAAGAGATCAGGCACGTTTATATGATTTGATTTGGAAAAGGACTTTAGCATCTCAAATGAGCGATGCCGAATTAGAAAGAACAAATGTGAGGATTGAAGCCAACAATCACACCGAAGTTTTCCAGGCATCGGGTGAAGTAATTAAATTTGAAGGATTCCTGAAGGTATACCTTGAGGGAAATGACGACGATGACGAAGAACAGGAAGGCATGTTGCCGTCTTTGAAAGTAAATGAAAAATTGTTAAACAATAACATCACCGCTACTGAAAGGTATACAAGAGCAGCTTCAAGATATACAGAAGCCTCTTTGGTTAAGAAACTGGAAGAACTTGGTATTGGTCGCCCTTCAACGTACGCGCCAACGATTTCTACCATTATTGCCAGAACTTATGTTGAAAAAGGAAATCTGGAAGGTGTAGAAAGAAAATATACCCAGTTAACACTTCAGGCGAATAAAATTGATGAAAAGATTCTAAAGGAAAATACAGGTTCGGATAAAGGGAAATTAGTTCCAACAGATATTGGAACAATTGTTAATGACTTTTTGGTAAAGAATTTTGCGACAATATTAGATTATAATTTCACTGCAAAAGTAGAGCAGGATTTTGACGAAATCGCAGAAGGGAATATTGACTGGGCAAAGATGATGCAGGAGTTCTATGATAAGTTCCATCCGAATGTCATTCAGGTTCAGGATACGGCCGAAAGAGAAAGCGGTGAAAGGATATTAGGGAAAGATCCAAAAACAGGCAAACAGGTTTTGGTTCGTTTAGGGAAGTTTGGCCCGGTAGCACAAATAGGTGAAGCTGACGATGAAGAAAAACAGTTCGCCAGTTTGCGCCAGGAACAAAATATTGGAAGCATTACTTTGGAAGAAGCATTGAATCTGTTTTTACTGCCAAAAAATTTAGGCATATATAAAGGTGAGGATGTTGAGGTCAGCAATGGTCGTTTTGGACCGTATGTTCGTTTCGGAAAGCAATTCATTTCATTGCCAAAAGGAGAAGATCCACTGGATGTAACGATGGATAGGGCGCAAGAATTAATTGATGAGAAAGCTCAGGCTGACGCTCCAATTGCAACTTATAAAAATGAAGGAGTTCAAAAAGGTGTTGGTCGTTTTGGACCGTTTTTAAAGTGGAACGGCATTTTTATCAACGTGAGTAGAAAGTACAACTTCGATAATTTATCACAATCTGATATTACAGAACTTATCGAAGAGAAATTGCAAAAGAATATCGATAAAGTAATACATAATTGGAAAGAAGAAGGAATCTTAGTTGAAAAAGCACGCTGGGGCAAATCAGTAATCACCAAAGGCAAAATCAAGATTGAATTAACCAAGGATATTGATGCTTCGCAATTGAGTTTGGAAGAAGTGAAAGAGTTGATCGAGAAAAAAACACCGGCTAAGAAGCCTGCAGCAAAAAAAGCAACCAAGAAAGCAGCTGCAAAAAAACCAGTTGCTAAAAAGAAATAATCTATGGAATTC
>JAZKCP010000049.1:7222-13231 GCA_040388035.1 Bacteroidota bacterium
GTAAACGGATTGTCCTCCCAGCATTTGGGAAGCAAAGTTGTTTTTCATACAGATAAGGAATTCCCGGACATTGATAAAGTAAAAGTAGCTATTATTGGCGTGTTGGAAAACCGTGGTGCAGTAAATTACGTTGATAAGGAAGTAAACCTGGATGCTGTCCGAAAGGAATTGTATGGGTTGTTTCCGGGAAATTGGCAAAGCACTATCGCAGATTTGGGAGACATTATTCCCGGAAATTCGTTAGAAGACACTTTTTTTGCTTTACAGAAAGTGGCTGCTAAGTTAATCCGTAAAGGAATTATTCCTATTGTTATTGGAGGCTCACAGGATTTGACATATCCATTATATCGAGCATACGATAATCAGGAACAAATGGTCAACTTGGTTTCTATAGATAGCAGATTTGATTTTGGCAAACAGGAAGATGGAATTACAGCTAGTTCCTACTTGTCTAAAATAATTTTGGATGAGCCAAATAATTTGTTCAATTATACTAATATAGGATATCAGACTTATTATAATTCGCAGGAAGAAATTGATTTAATCGAGAAACTTTTTTTTGACGCTTATCGTTTAGGAGAAATTTCGAACAATATTGAGTTATCAGAGCCAACCTTACGAGATGCAGACGTAGTTAGTATTGATTTAAATGCGGTAAAGTCCTCTTATTCAGGAAATTTTATTACTTTTACGCCTAATGGTTTTGATGGAAAGGAAATTTGCAGCTTATCGAGATATGCCGGAATTAGTGACAAAGTTAGTTCATTGGGAATTTTTAATTACAATAATAAAAAGGAAGGTTCTGTTCTTATTTCCCAAATTATTTGGTATTTTATTGAAGGTGTAAATTATCGTTCAAATGAATATCCGTTTGGGACAAAAGAAAATTATTTGAAATACATTGTTCCATTAGAAAATGAAGAGTTGGTATTCTATAAGAGCAATAAAACGGGAAGATGGTGGATTGAGATTAATTTTTTTGATGGTCAACACAATAAACTCAAAAAAAACACGTTATTATCTTGTTCGCATGATGAATATTTAGCAGCTTGTGGAAATGAAATCCCGGAAAGATGGTGGAAAGCGCAACGGAAAAATTCGATTTAATAAAATTAAAAGATAAATAAACTTACAAATAATACATAAAAACGTATTTTATCGTTAAAAAGTGTATTTTATCGATGAATTATTTTTTTAATTACAAGTTTAATTCTATTTTTGGAAAGTAAATTTCTGTGATGGAAAAATGTGAAATGAAATTTAATATTAATTAATTGCTTTTTTGAAAAATAATAAATAGGTTTACGCCCTAAAAAAAATATTCAAATAACCCCAAAATATACATATGAAGAAGTTCATAACATTTGCGTCACTTTTAGCTTTATTAACCAGTTGTGGTGGGTCAAGCGATAAAGGTGAGTTGGTAGGAGTTAAAGGAAAAAAATGGCGTCCAGAAAAGCCGTTTGGAATGACTTTAATTCCTGGTGGAGCATACATAATGGGTAAATCGGATGATGACCTCGCTAATGTACAGGATTCACCTACTAAAACTGTTACAGTAAGATCATTCTATATGGATGAGACTGAAATCACAAACAGTGAGTATCGTCAATTTGTGGAATGGGTAAAAGATTCTACAATGAGAGTGCGTTTAGCTATTCTTGCTGATGAAGTTGGACAAACTTCTACAGGTAAGGGTGGAAAAGGTGGAGGAAAAGGTGGAACTATTGGAGACTTTGCTTTCAATGATACCGATCCTACTAAAATGACTCCGTACGATAAATATATGTATGAGAATTATTATAGTGTTGGAACTGATGATGATCCTTATGCAGGAAGAAAACTGAACAAAAAAATCAAACTTATAAAAGATACGAAAAAATATCCGGACGAATATTATACTGAAGTTATGGATACTATGTATTTGCCTTTAGCAGAATCTTTTAATGGTTTGAGAACTATTGACGTTCGTAAATTAAAATTCAGATATTCTTGGATGGATATCCAGGCAGCTGCAAAAGCTAAAACTGGAAAAAGAAGTCAATTTATCAGAACAGAACAGCAACTTGTTTATCCTGATACTACCGTTTGGATTAAAGATTTTGAATACTCATATAATGAGCCAATGCACAATGATTATTTTTGGCATCAGGCTTATGGTCAATATCCAGTGGTTGGTGTGAGCTGGAAACAGGCAAAAGCATTTTGTGCATGGAGAACGTTAAACAAAAATTCTTATATCAAATCAAAGAAGAAAAAACAAGATTTAATTAACTCATTCCGTTTACCAATTGAATCAGAATGGGAATATGCAGCCAGAGGCGGATTAGAATCAGCAACTTTCCCTTGGGGTGGACCTTATGCTAAAAATGATAGAGGTTGTTTCTTAGCTAACTTCAAACCAAACAGAGGAGATTATGCTGCTGACCAGGCGTTATATACTGTCGAAGCGAAATCATATGAGCCAAATGGATATAATTTGTATAATATGTCAGGAAACGTTGCTGAGTGGACAGATTCATCTTATGATGCTGCAGCTTACGAATATGTTTCTTCTATAAATCCAAATGTTTCAGATTTAAAGAACATGAGAAAAGCCGTTCGTGGCGGTTCATGGAAAGATGTTGCTTACTTCCTGCAGGTAGGTACCAGAGATTTTGAATATGCAGATTCAGCTCGAAGTTATATTGGTTTCCGTACAGTTCAGGATTACATGGGAACTCAGGTTACTAAGAATGCTGCACCTAGAAGGTAATTTCAAACTAACTTAAATATAAATTAAAAACTAACTAACTAAAATTTTATTATTATGGCATTATTAAGCAAAAAAGCAATGAATTTCGCATACGGGATGGGAGCAGCAGTTGTAATCCTTGGGGCATTATTCAAAATTACACACCTTGAATTCGGATTTATTACTGGTAACTTAATGTTAACTATTGGTCTTGTAACGGAAGCATTAATCTTTGGTTTATCTGCTTTTGAGCCTGTTGACAATGAATTGGATTGGTCATTGGTTTATCCTGAATTAGCTGGTGGTGAAGCAAAAGCTAGAAAAGTGAAAACAGAAGATGCTACTGACGCACAAGGATTATTGTCTCAGAAATTAGATGCTATGTTAAAAGAAGCAAAAGTGGACAGCGCTTTAATGGAAAGCCTAGGAAATAGCATTAAAAACTTTGAAGGTGCAGCAAAAGCTATATCTCCAACTGTTGATGCTGTTGCTTCTACTAAAAAATATTCAGAAGAAATGACAAGAGCTGCAGGTCAATTGGAGGCTTTGAATGGCCTATACCAAGTTCAATTGCAAAGCGCTGAAAGAAATGCAAAAATCAATGATGAAGTTGCTGAAAACAATTTAAAATTAAAAGATCAAATGCAAAGTTTGACTTCTAACCTGTCTACATTGAATAATGTATATGGTGGAATGCTTTCTGCAATGAGTAACAAAGGATAATTAGTTTTATAACTATATATTTTAAACAAATAATAATTTAAACTAATTAGAAAAAATGGCAGGAGGAAAATTAACCCCTAGGCAGAAGATGATTAACCTGATGTATTTGGTATTCATCGCAATGTTGGCATTGAATATGTCAAAAGAAGTTTTATCAGCTTTTGGAATTTTAAATAAAAAAATAGTTGAGTCTAATGCGCTTACAACAGCTCGAAATGATGATGCATTTGCGCAATTAGCTCAAAAAGCATCAGAGCAAGGAAAGCAGTTTGGTGACAAAAAAGTTAAGGTTGAAAAAATCAGGGCTTTATCAAAAGACTTTTACGGCTATATTGAAGACTTAAAATCCAAATCATCAACCGGCTTCGATTTGAACGAGGAAGGTGTATATGAGAAAATGGATAAAGGAGACTTTTTTGACAACTTGTTCTTCAAAGGCGATAAAGTGTCTAAAGAAGGAAAAGAGTTTTTAGATAGAATTCAAAATTATACTAATCAGGTAAAGCAAATAGGTGGAAGTGCCATTGCAGCTACTGAAATGAAAAAAATTGAGGACAGATTTGCAACGAATCCTGTAAAATCTAAAAATGCAGGTGTTACGGTGTCTTGGATTGATTACAATTACAAAGGATTTCCATTAATTGCATCTATCACAAAGTTATCACAATTACAGGCTGATATAAAAACTACAGAAAGCGACATTATTGCCGGTATGTTCCAAACAAGTTTGATTTCCGCAGCATCTTTAACAAAATACCAGCCAATTGTTGTTCCTGAAAAAACAGCTTTCTTTCAAGGAGAAGCAGTTAAAGGAAAGATCATCCTTGGTAAATTTGACCCGGATTTGGTTGCGAAATCAGTTGTAGTAAATGGTCAATCAGTAAAAGCTACTGCCGGACAGGCTGAGTTTTCTTTTGGGGCTGGGGCTGTTGGTGAGCATGAAATTACAGGTTCTTTCAACTTTGATGAAGGTGGAAAAATAGTGAGCTTACCTATCAAAGGAAACTATATTGTAGTGCCTAAGCCACAATCAGCAAATATTTCTGCTGATAAAATGAATGTTGTGTACAGAGGTTTACCAAACCCAATGACTATATCATTTGCGGGTATCACCGACAATAAAGTTAATGCTTCTGCGCCTGGTTTGTCTAAAAGTGGAAAACCTGGAGCATACAATCTTAATCCTGGATCGGGAACAGAAGTTACAGTTAGTGTAACCGGTGAATTGCCGGATAAAACTAAAGTTTCAGATAGGAAAGTATTTAGAATTAAAAATATCCCTGCACCTGCTGGAGCAATAGGTGGAAAGGTTGGTATTCAAAAAGGAGCAAAATCCCGTTTAGAAGTTTCTCAGGTTTCAGCGGAATTACAAGATTTCTTGTATGATTTAAAATTCCAGGTAACACGTTTTAGTTTTAAAGTTCCAGGACAGGCAGCTATTATTGTTAGCGGAGATAGAGTTAACGCTCAGTGTAAAGCAGCTTTAGCCAGAGCATCAAAAGGAGATCAAATATCGATATTTGATATTAAAACTAAAATTATGGGAACTACAGCGAATATCGTCCCTAAAGACGCTGCGCCGGTTATTTATGAAATACAATAATAATTTAAGTGAAGAGAAACCTACTTAAATAACTTATATTATAAATTATGAAAATTAAAAATCTTTTATCAGTAATTTTTGCTGTCGCAATAAGTGCTTCAACTTATGCTCAGTCAAATTTGTTGAATTCCAAAACTCCGGAGGAGATTGGAAAGAAAACACCGGCTCAGTTAATTTCTGACAACGATAAGCCATTGCCATATGGTTATGTTCACGACAGGGATGTGCTAATGGGTAAAACCATTTGGGAGTTTATTGATGTTGATGAAAGAATTAATTTCCCGTTGTATTATCCTATCGATACGGCATTCGTTGGTAAAGAAAGAAGATCGCTATTCGATGTGCTTGTTAAGAATATCAAGAGTGGTAAGATTACGGAAGTGTATACTGATGACTATTTCAACACAAAGAAGACGTTCAAGGATATGGAATCTTCATTTACCTATATTGATACTACCGATGTCGGTAAAGACGAGATAAATAATTATTATGATGATTATAAAAGCGGCGCCAAAGTTTTAGATCCACAATTTATCAATAAAAAAGAATTGGATGCCAGTTATATTTCTGGTTATAAAATTAAAGGATATTGGTATTTTGACAAACGTCAGGGAGAGCTAAAATACAGATTATTGGCTTTGTGCCCGGTTACGCCGGAGGCAAGAGATGCCGGGAATGATAATGCCGACGTAATTGATTTGTTTTGGGTTTACTTCCCTACAGTTAGAGATATACTGCATGAGTCGAAAGCCTTTAATGATAAGAATTCCGCGATGCCAATCACATTTGACCATTTGTTAAACTCCCGTAGATTTAGCGGTGAGATTTACAAAGAAGAGAATGTATACGGTGACAGGGAAATTCAACAATACATGAAAGACAATTCACAAAGCCAGCTTTTAGAATCGGAACGAGTAAAAGAGAAGATTCGTAGTTTCGAATCTGACAT
>JAZKCP010000050.1:0-8673 GCA_040388035.1 Bacteroidota bacterium
ACTGCAAAATATTTTAAGTAATGCACTAAAATTCACCAACGAAGGATTTGTCAAATTTAAATTAGAGGCTAAAAAGGAAAAAGACAACAAAGTACAAATCACCTTTTCGGTAAGTGATACCGGAGTTGGAATTTCTAAAGAAAAAATAAACAGCATTTTCGACTCGTTCTCTCAGGACAGCATTACCAATAAACGAAAATTTGGAGGTTTGGGACTTGGACTTTATATCGTAAAACATTTAGTAAATCTGCAAAATGGCAAAATTAAAGTCGATAGTACTACTGGTTTAGGAACTGTTGTCACTATCAATTTGACTTATGAAAACATTGAAATCAAAAAAGAAATTGAAGAAATAACTACAACCAATGAGTATGATTTAAATGGAAAATCAATTTTGGTAGTAGAAGACAATGCGATGAATCAAATGGTGATTAAAATGATTACCAAAAAATGGCTTAATACGACAGTTGATTTTGCCAATAACGGACAAGAAGGTGTTCAGAAATTAATGGAAAAGCATTATGATATCATCTTGATGGATTTGCAAATGCCAATCATGGATGGTTATGAAGCTACCATTGCCATTCGTAACGGTGAAGCAGGCGAAGAAAAAAAATCAATTCCAATCATTGCTTTGACGGCTGATGTTATGGAAAGCACAAAAACCAGAGTAATTGAGATTGGGATGAACAAATACTTGTCGAAACCAGTTGATAAAGACACTTTGTTTGAAATAATCAAATTACTGGTCAGCTAGGTTTACTTGGGTTTTCAACAATTTTCAGTTTACAATTTTCTAATTGTAATGATTAGGAGTAAACTAAATTTATAATTACTTTTGCCACGACTAAAACACAAAGTGATCATGGTAAAAGATTTATTCGAAAGAATACAAAACAATAAAGGTCCATTAGGAAAATGGGCATCTCAGGCCGAAGGATATTATGTTTTCCCAAAACTTGAAGGAGAACTTGGCCCAAGAATGACATTCCACGGAAAAAATATTTTAAACTGGAGTCTGAATGACTATTTAGGTCTTGCCAATCATCCGGAAGTTCGTCAGGCAGATACTGAAGCGGCAGCAAAATATGGTGCTGCTTATCCTATGGGAGCACGAATGATGTCGGGTCACACCGATGCTCACGAACAATTAGAAAAGGAATTAGCGGCTTTCGTAATGAAAGAATCGGCATATTTATTAAACTTCGGCTACCAGGGAATAATGTCATGTATAGATGCTTTGGTTACTAAAAACGATATTATAGTGTACGATGTTGATGCTCACGCCTGCATCATTGATGGTGTGCGTCTTCATATGGGAAAACGTTTTACTTATAAACACAATGACTTGGAAAGCATGGAGAAAAACCTTCAACGTGCTACCAAAATGGCTTTGGAAACCGGTGGCGGAATTTTATTCATTACCGAAGGAGTTTTCGGAATGCGTGGCCAACAAGGAAAGTTAAAAGAAATTGTGGAAATGAAGAAGAAATACAATTTCCGTCTTTTAGTCGATGATGCCCACGGTTTTGGAACATTGGGAAAAACTGGTGCCGGTGCCGGAGAGGAACAAGGCTGCCAGGACGGAATTGACGTTTACTTTTCTACGTTTGCCAAATCTATGGCGAGCATTGGTGCTTTCTTAGCTGCTGATAAAGACATTATAGATTATTTAAAATATAATTTACGTTCTCAAATGTTTGCCAAAGCGCTACCAATGATACAAACTGTTGGTGCTTTGAAAAGATTACAATTATTGAGAGACAATCCCGGATTGAAAGATACACTTTGGGAAAACGTAAACGCTTTGCAAAACGGATTAAAGGCACACGGATTCAACATTGGAGACACGAATACCTGTGTAACGCCAGTCTATCTTGAAGGTTCAATTCCCGAAGCGATGGTGATGGTAAATGACCTGCGTGAAAATTACGGCATTTTCTTGTCTATTGTTGTTTATCCGGTTATTCCAAAAGGAATTATCCTGTTGAGAATGATTCCAACATCTTCCCATACGCTGGCTGATATAGAGGAAACATTGACTGCTTTTGACGCTATCCGCGAGAAGCTGGAAAATGGCACATATAAAAAGATTGCAGAAGCTACAACTATTGATGTTTCATAGTTAAAATAAATATTTATAAATAAAAAAACCATCTCGATTTTGAGATGGTTTTTTTATAAAACTGCATTGCAATTATTATTGCACTTTGATGATTTTACTTTCATCAATACCAAATGCTTTTACAACAGCATTATAATCTTTGAAATCTACTTTCTTTTTACCAAAATTAGCCGGTATGGCAACTACTCTTAATATTTGATTTAATTTGTAACCGTCGCTAACGCCGGCTAAATCAAATCCTTCTAAATGCACTTCGGAGTCAAAACGGGTGAAATCAAAATCGTAACGTAAATCTAAAGTACCGTCATCGAAAAAGTAGGTTTCCGGTAACAGTTTCCAAACATCTTCTCCTTGGAATGAGCCTGACAACCTGTAGACTAAAACCATATCCGAATTAGGGATTGAATGTGGATAAGTCAATACGACGCTATAATCGTTTGGCAGGAAATTGACGTTAGTATATTCAAACACTTCACCGATGGTATCATAATCAGTGTTGTCATTAGTGCTGCAGCTTTCCAGCGTTATCATCCCGATAAAAGCTAGAATTAAAGTAATCTTTTTCATTGGTGTTTTATTTAAATGATTTTAATATTTTTTTTTACTCAACTCATTAACTATGCCAAAGTTTTATTTTAACAAAAATTTGTAATTTTACCCTATGGGAAGAAACAATGCCAAAAATATTAAAACACATAACGACAAACTCCACAAGGCTCAAGATAAAGAGAAGGCTAAGAAGGTTGCGCGCGCTGAACAGCTTAAGGCTATAGTGAAAAAGTTTAATGAGGATAAATCAAACGAATAAAAAAACCTCTCAAATTAATTAAGAGGTTTTTTTCTTTTCTGCAATTACATATTCCTTCTATACTGCCCTCCTACTTCGAACAAACCAGCAGTTATCTGACCTAGAGAACAATATTTAGTAGCATTCATCAATACTTCAAAGATGTTTTCGTTATTGATAGCAGCATTTTGTAAAGCCTCAATCTGTTCGTCTTCCTTGTCGTGATAGGTTTTATGCAGATTGTCCAATGTTTTGATTTGTACCTGTTTTTCTTCTTCCGTAGCACGGATAACTTCAGCCGGCAAAACAGTTGGTGAACCTTTAGAACTTAAGAATGTATTCACACCGATGATTGGGAATTCACCTGTATGTTTTAGTGTTTCGTAATACAAACTTTCCTCCTGTATTTTGCTTCTTTGGTACATAGTTTCCATCGCACCAAGCACTCCGCCACGTTCGGTTATTCTGTCGAATTCCTGCAATACAGCATCTTCAACTAAATCGGTCAACTCTTCAATAATAAATGAACCTTGGATTGGGTTTTCGTTTTTAGCTAAGCCCAATTCCTTGTTAATAATTAATTGAATTGCCATCGCACGACGCACGCTTTCTTCTGTCGGCGTTGTAATGGCTTCATCATAAGCATTGGTATGCAACGAATTACAGTTATCATAAATCGCATACAAAGCCTGTAAAGTCGTACGAATATCATTGAAATCAATTTCCTGTGCGTGTAACGAACGACCTGATGTTTGAATATGGTATTTTAACATCTGCGCTCTTTCGTTGGCGCCGTATTTATTCTTCATGGCTTTCGCCCAAATCTTACGCGCAACTCTTCCGATTACAGCATATTCCGGATCAATCCCGTTTGAAAAGAAGAATGACAGATTTGGCCCGAAATCGTTAATATCCATTCCGCGGCTCAAATAATATTCCACGTAAGTGAAACCATTGGACAAGGTAAACGCCAATTGTGTAATTGGATTAGCTCCGGCTTCGGCAATATGATAACCCGAAATTGACACCGAATAAAAGTTACGCACGTTTTTCTGAATGAAATATTCCTGAACGTCACCCATCAATCGCAACGCAAATTCGGTAGAGAAAATGCAGGTGTTTTGCGCCTGATCTTCTTTCAAAATATCAGCTTGAACTGTGCCACGAACCTGTGACAAGGTTTTGACTTTAATATCCTGATAAACCTCAATCGGTAAAACCTGGTCACCGGTAACGCCGAGCAACATTAATCCTAAACCGTTGTTTCCTTCCGGCAGTTTTCCGTGGTATTTTGGTTTTGGTAGTTTCTTTTCTTTATAGATTTCGTTGATTCGTTCTTCAACTTCAACCTGAAGATTATTTTCAACTATATATTTTTCACAGTTTTGATCAATGGCAGCATTCATAAAAAAACCTAATAACATTGGCGCCGGGCCATTGATTGTCATCGAAACCGAAGTCAATGGATGACTCAAATCAAAACCTGAATACAATTTCTTTGCATCGTCAAGGCAACAAATAGAAACTCCGGCGTTCCCGATTTTTCCATATATATCCGGACGCAAATCAGGATCGTTTCCATATAATGTTACACTGTCAAAAGCTGTCGAAAGGCGTTTTGCCGGTAAACCTGCGCTCACATAATGAAAACGTTTGTTAGTACGTTCAGGGCCGCCTTCTCCGGCAAACATTCTTGACGGATCTTCACCTTCACGCTTAAACGGATACAATCCCGAAGCAAATGGAAATTCTCCAGGTACGTTTTCCTGTAAATTCCATTTCAAAATATCGCCCCATGCCTGGTATTTTGGCAGAGCCACTTTGGGAATCTGGGTATGTGATAAACTTTCGGTATGCGTTTGGATTTTGATTTCCTTGTTTCGCACTTTGAAACTGTAAACCGGATCTTTATAAGTTTTAACCTTATCATTCCATGACAGGATTACTTCCCAATTGAATGGATCAAGGTTCATTTTTACCCTGTCAAATTCCTTAACCAATAAGTTTAGGAACTCCTTGTTATCTTCATTAGAATTCAATGAGTTAACATCGATGCCAGCTTTATCAATTATTGCATTTTTCTTGGAAACGCTTTCGATAGTTTTATAGATTCCGTATAACTTTTGGGCGACTTCAACCTGCGTCAAAACCGTTTCATCGTATTTCCGATTGTTTTCAGCAATTTCAGACAGGTATCTTGTTCGGTGTGGCGGAATGACAAAAATCTTCTCACTCATTTCGCGGGTAATCTGAAATGTAGATTTCAAATCGGCTCCCGTTTTTTCCACAATTTTATCCATCACTTTTTTGTAAAGTGAATTCATTCCGGGATCATTGAACTGCGAAGCAATTGTGCCAACAACAGGCATTTCATCCGGATTGGTGTCCCAAAGATTGTGATTGCGTTGGTATTGTTTTTTTACATCACGAATAGCATCCAAAGCGCCACGTTTATCAAACTTATTTATGGCTACCAAATCAGCAAAATCAAGCATGTCGATTTTCTCCAGCTGCGTCGCCGCACCAAATTCAGGCGTCATCACATATAAAGAAACATCGGAGTGATCCATGATTTCGGTATCAGACTGGCCAATTCCTGAAGTTTCTAAAATTATAATATCGTATTTAGCCGCCTTCAGAACCTGAATCGCTTCGGCTACATATTTTGATAATGCCAAATTCGATTGACGTGTAGCCAATGAACGCATATATACCCTAGGATTATTAATTGCGTTCATACGGATTCTGTCCCCAAGTAAAGCGCCGCCTGTTTTACGTTTGGATGGGTCAACCGAAATCAATCCGATTGTTTTTTCAGGAAAATCAATTAAAAACCTCCTAACTAATTCATCGACTAAGGAAGATTTTCCCGCTCCACCAGTTCCGGTAATTCCCAAAACCGGGATTTTGGAAGTTTTATTTAAAGTGTGGATGTCATCAAAAACTGGTTTGGCAATTTCAGGAAAATTTTCTGCCGCTGAAATCAAACGCGCAATAGCTGTTGGATTTTTATCTTCAATATGCTTTAATTCACCGTTTAATTTATCACCAATAGGATAGTCGGATTGTTTCACCAAATCGTTAATCATACCTTGTAATCCCATTGCACGGCCATCATCGGGAGCGTAAATTCGGGTGATTCCGTACGCCTGTAATTCCGCAATCTCTTCCGGAAGGATTACACCTCCACCACCGCCAAAAATCTTGATATGCCCTGCTCCTTTTTCCTTTAATAAATCGTGCATGTATTTGAAATACTCATTATGGCCTCCTTGATAAGAAGTCATTGCAATGGCATTGGCATCTTCCTGTATGGCGGTATTTACTACTTCTTCTACACTTCTGTCATGTCCCAAATGAATTACTTCAACACCAGTTGCCTGGATAATTCTTCGCATGATATTAATCGCGGCATCATGGCCATCAAAAAGAGAAGCTGCCGTTACAATTCTTACTTTATTTTTAGGGATATACGGGATTTGTGGTTCCATTCTAAGGATATGATATTTTTAGAGCGGCAATTTACGGAATTAATAAAAATTAACGCTCAAACCATTGGCATAATTTTTGGAAACTTTGGCCCAATATTAACATATTACCATCATTCAATTTTTAACTTTGAAATTCAAATCTTTATTATGAAAACATTCCTTTCTATTATTTTTATGTTCACACTTTTAAGCTGTGCTGAACTACAACAAGTGGCTGATCAATTTCCTAATGCCACTGGAAACCTAGATATTGCCGGTGGATTAAAAGAAGCACTTGATAATGGTATATCCAAACAAGTATCAAAGCTGACCGCAGTTGATGGATTTTATAAAAACGAAGCCGTTAAGATTTTGCTGCCGGACGAATTAAAAAAAGTGGATTCCGCTTTGCGAAAAATAGGCTTGAGCTCACTGGCTGATGACGGTATAAAAATGCTGAACCGTGCTGCTGAAGACGCGACCAAAGAAGCGACTCCGATTTTTGTGAATGCCGTAAAACAAATGACTTTTACGGATGCAAAAAACATCCTTATGGGTAACGAAAGCGCCGCAACGGCTTATTTACAAACCACTACTACAAGTCCGCTATATGACAAATTTAATCCTGTAATTAAAAACTCTTTTGCAAAAGTAGGCGCTGATAAAGTGTGGACAAGTATTATAACAAAATATAATGCAATTCCATTTGTTAATAAAGTAAACCCTGATTTGACCGATTACACTACCAATAAAGCGTTGGAAGGCGTTTTCAAAATGATAGCTGTTGAAGAGAAAAACATCCGGACAAACATCAGTTTGAGAACATCAACACTACTGCAAAAAGTATTTGCAATGCAGGACAATAAGTAAATCTAATTTTTTAGAAATCAATAACATAAGTATAACATAACCTTAACAGTAAAACCTAAAAAGGCAACGTACATTTGTAATGTAATAAATTTGGTTTTTTATTATTTTGGTTAGGGTTAGTTAGTTTATGAATGCCAGTATTTAAAATGCTGGCATTTTTTTATGCTATACTTTCATGTAGTCTTTTGAAGTATTCAAAGGCTTTTACCAGTCGGCTTCCGTACCAGGAAAACATTTCCCCATCCACAAAAACTGTTTTGGCATGATGTGTAAACCTTCCTATTTCAAAGGCATGTTCGTCTGTAAAAGGAAAAGGCTCAGAGGAAAGGAATACCACATCCGGATCGCCCTGAATCCGCATTTTTTGGATTATTATTTCAGGATAGCGCTCTTCCCTATTTTCATAAATGTTTTGAAAGTTGTTTATTTTCAGCATCTCATTAATAAAAGTATTATTTCCTGCCACCATAAAAGGGTTTGCCCAAATAAAATAAGCTGCTTTTTGGACAGGTTTGTCTTTGATGAAAGTCAAAAAATCCTTGTGTGCAAAATTAATTTTATCCATCCATTTTTGCGCTTCTGTTCTTTTGTTAAAGAGCGTACCAAAATCCGATATCATCTTTAAATTGTCTTCTAAAATCACAATATTGGTAACCCAAACCGGACAGATTTTAGAAAGTTCTTCTACAATTTCCTGAGTGTTTTCTTCTTTATTGGCAACGATGATGTCAGGTTGGAGCAAGCGGATTTTTTCGAAATGGACTTTTTTGGTGCCGCCAATAATTTTCTTGGTTGATTTGAAATGAAACGGATGGACACAAAATTTAGTAATCCCGACTATGCTTTCCTCCAAACCTAAATCATACAATAATTCGGTTTGTGAAGGTACAAGGGAAACTATTCTTTTTGGTGCATTTTCAAAAGTGTGGATAGTGCCAAGTTGATCTGCTAAAGTTTTTATTGTTGCCACGAACGCACGAAATTGTTATGTATTTAAAAAATATATTCGTGTATTCGTGGCTGAATCTATGATGCTTTCCATTTCTTTCTGAATTTTAAGCGCTTCTTCCCTAGCCCTTTCGGCAAAATCCTTTTCATTCGAAGCATAAATTATCCCGCGGGATGAATTAATTAATAGGCCAACATCCTCATTCATTCCGTATTTGCAAACTTCCTGGAGACTTCCACCCTGCGCACCAACTCCGGGAACAAGCAGAAAGGTATTTGGGACTACTTTCCGAATTTCACTAAAATACTCAGCTTTGGTTGCACCAACAACATACATTAAGTTTTCAGAATTTTTCCAGGTTTTAGAGGTTTTAATTACCTTTTTGTATAACTCTTCGCCTTCTGAATCCTTAGTCTGAAAATCGAATGCTCCTTCATTGGAAGTTAAGGCCAACATAATTGCGTGTTTGTTT
>JAZKCP010000051.1:0-9917 GCA_040388035.1 Bacteroidota bacterium
TAATATTTTTCTTCCCATGATATTATTTATCGTGTAAAGTGATTTTTCCGTCTTTACAATCAGTGATTAACTGATCGATTTTTGCTTCGGTCAAATGTTCCTGAAAGAAATCACCCAACTGCATCATTGGCGCATATCCGCAAGCGCCTAAACATTCCACACCACGAACTTCAAAAAGTCCGTCAGCTGTTGGTTCACCAACTTTAACGCCTAATTTATTACAAGTGTAATCCATCAAATTTTCTACGCCATTTAAGCAGCAGGCAGAAGTTTGGCAGAATTCAAACATGTATTTTCCGATTGGTCTTTGATTGTACATGGTGTAAAATGTCACCACTTCGTAGACTTCAATCGGTTGTATTTCTAATATTTCGGCGACTTTGTTTTGTAGTTCAATGCTCAACCAATTGTCGTGGGCATCCTGAACTTCATGCAAAACAGGCAATAAAGCCGATTTCTTTTTATCTGCCGGATAATGACTGATTAGCTCATTGATGCGGTTCATCAACGATTCAGTTATATTTATCTCTTGTGTGATATGTGCTCTTTCCATAATTCTTAAGCGTCTAATTCGCCTGCAATTACATTTAAACTTGATAATATTACGATGGCATCAGACAACATGGCGCCTTTTATCATTTCCGGATAGGCTTGATAAAAGATGAAACAAGGCCTTCTAAATTTTACACGGTAGGGCGTTCTGCTTCCGTCAGAAACAATATAAAATCCTAATTCCCCGTTTCCGCCTTCCACAGCATGATAAATTTCGTCAACAGGAACAGGAACTTCGCCCATCACAATTTTGAAGTGATAGATAAGGCTTTCCATATTGGTGTAAACATCTTCTTTTGGTGGCAAATAATAATCGGGAACATCAGCATGAATTGGTCCTTCAGGCAATTTATCCAAAGCTTGTCTGATGATGCTCAAACTTTCCCAAACTTCGGCGTTACGCACACAGAATCTGTCATAGGTATCACCTGATTTTCCCACAGGAACATTAAATTCAAAATCTTCATACGACGAATACGGAGCAGCTTTACGAACGTCGTAGTCAATTCCCGCCGCGCGTAAATTTGGGCCAGTAAATCCGTAAGCCATTGCATTTTCAGGACTAAGCGGACCAACATTAACAGTACGGTCTATAAAAATCCTGTTTCTTTCAAAAAGGTTTTCGAATTCTTTCCAGGCTACCGGAAATTCTTCAAGGAAAGTGTTTAACAATTCAAAAGCTTTTGGTGTCCAATCTCTTTCGAAACCGCCAATTCTTCCCATATTCGTTGTTAAACGGGCGCCACAAATTTCTTCATAAATCTCATATACTTTTTCCCTGAATTGGAATACATAAAGGAAACCGGTATATGCTCCGGTATCAACTCCGAGGATTGAATTACATATCAAGTGGTCTGTAATTCTCGCCAATTCCATTACTATAACCCTTAAATACTGTGCTCTTTTCGGAACATCAATACTTAGTAATTTTTCTACTGACATCCACCAACCCATATTATTGATTGGCGATGAACAGTAGTTCATACGGTCGGTCAATACATTGATTTGGTAATATGGACGGTTCTCGCAAATTTTCTCAAACGCACGGTGAATGTAACCGATGGTTGGCTCGGCATCTAAGATCCGCTCGCCATCCATCAATAAAATATTTTGGAAAATCCCGTGAGTAGCCGGATGCGTTGGCCCTAAATTTAAGATAGAAAATTCACTTCCGTCTTCATTTCGGCTTTCTTCTATGATTTTAGCATAGCGATGTTCTGGTGATAATAATAAATCTGACATTTATAATGTTGAATTATCCATTTGACTTTTTACTGGTGTTCTTCCGAAGAAACGGTCATCCTTATCTGTTCTTCCGCTGTCTTCCAATGGGAATTCCTTTCGCATTGGGAAAGAAACCATTTCATCCATGTTTAAAATTCGCTTCAATTGCGGATGTCCTTTGAAATTGATTCCGAAGAAATCCCAGGCTTCTCTTTCCATCCAATTGGCGCATAGAAATAAATCGATTACTGTGTCAACTTCTGCAGGATCCGGTAAAAAAGTTTTTACGCGGATTCTAACATTTTCAATCCAATTGTGCAATTGATATACTACGGCAAACTGATGAGTTTCATCATTGTCGGGAAAATGAATTCCAGTCAAATCGGTTAAAAAATGGAAGTTTAAGCTTTCGTCTTCTTTTAAAGTCCGGATTACTTCGTGAATAGTTTCTGAAGTAGCTTCGAAGGAAAAAATATCCCTTTTCATTTCAAAATTCAACACATTGTTGCCAAATTTTTTAGATAGATTTTCTTGTATGTGTGCAGTTTCTAAAGCCATGTTAAAGGTTATAAGAAGCTAATAATTCTTTGTATTCCGGTGAGTTTCTTCTGCGTACCGATTCGTTTTTTACTAATTCCTGAAGTTGCATCACACCATCAACAATTTGTTCTGGCCTTGGCGGACAACCAGGAACGTAAACATCAACCGGAATTACTTTGTCAATTCCCTGCAAAACAGAATAAGTATCAAAAACACCACCTGAACAGGCGCAGGCACCAACAGAAATAACCCAACGAGGTTCAGACATTTGTTCGTAAACCTGACGTAAGATAGGTGCCATTTTTTTGGAAATCGTTCCCATCACCATTAACATATCTGCCTGACGTGGAGAAAAACTCACTCTTTCAGAACCAAATCGCGCCAAATCGTAGTGAGAAGCCATTGTTGCCATAAACTCGATTCCACAACAAGAAGTTGCGAAGGGCAACGGCCAAAGTGAATTGGCACGAGCTAAACCAACGACATCGTTCAATTTTGTAGCGAAGAAACCTTCACCAACAACTCCTTCCGGTGGAGCAACCATTTTTGTTTTTGTATCGCTCATTACAATTATATTTTTATTCCCATTCTAGCGCTTTCTTCTTAATGATATAGAAGAATCCCACTAAAAGCAGCATCATGAAAATTACCATTTTTATCATTCCTTCAACTCCCAATGCCTTAAAATTGACTGCCCAAGGATATAGGAAAATCACTTCGACGTCAAACAAAACAAATAGGATTGCAACCAGGAAATATTTTACAGAGAAAGGAATCCTTGCATTTCCAACGGATTCTATTCCGCATTCAAAGTTTTTGTCCTTATTTTTTGAATGTCTTTTTGGACCTAAATAGCCAGAGCCAATTATGGTCAAAACCACAAATCCTATTGCTAAACCTGCCTGCATAAGGATTGGTAAATAATCTAATTGATTAGATTGCATAACGCTTAAAATTAGAAGTAATTAAAACAGCCACAAATATACATCGCATTATTTAATTCGCAAAAATAGAAGGGGAAACGTTTCTCTTTGTTAGGTTAAAGATAGCTATTTAAAATAATTATAAATAACTCTTTAACATAAAAAAACGTCCCGAATTTTCGGGACGTTTTGAAATCTTAGGTAATCAAAAAATAATATATATTAGTCTTCGATAGCTACTACCTGAGCCGCTACTTTACCTTTTCTACCTTCTTCTTCTTCGTAAGATACTTTGTCTCCTTCTGCTAAATTTTCAGTTTTAACTCCGGTAGCATGTACGAAAATGTCTTTTCCAGTTTCATCGTCTGTGATAAAACCGTAACCTTTTGATTCGTTGAAAAATTTTACTGTTCCTGTGCGCATTTTGTATTGTAAAAATAAATTAATAATGGTCAAAGATAAATTTTTTGACGACATAACAAGCATTTCAATAGTAAATAATTAAAAAATTGTTAAATTTTTATTCCTGATTTAAAAACTTGATAGCGAAATACTTGAGACATTTTAAATTTGCGCCTAAAAAAAGCGACCGTTTTTAACTATTTGAACAGTTGCTTCTTAAATAAATGTGAATTTGATAGAAATTACTTTGTATCCAATTTTATATATAATTCTTTTAACTGATTTTCATCAATTGCTGATGGTGCATCAATCATAACGTCTCGTCCCGAATTGTTTTTTGGGAATGCAATAAAATCCCTAATTGTTTCCTGTCCGCCTAAAATTGCCACCAACCTGTCAAGGCCAAAGGCTAATCCACCGTGTGGAGGCGCACCAAACTGGAACGCATTCATCAGGAAACCAAACTGATCTTCGGCCTGTTCAGCAGAAAATCCTAAAAGCGAAAACATCCTGCTTTGCAATTCTTTGTCGTGGATACGAATGGAACCACCGCCAATTTCATTTCCGTTCAAAACCATATCATAGGCATTGGCGCGAACTTTTCCGGGCTCGGTTTCAATCAGTTTCATGTCTTCCGGTTTTGGAGATGTAAACGGATGGTGCATGGCATGGTAACGACCGCTTTCCTCATCCCATTCCAATAAAGGAAAATCAACAACCCAAAGCGGCGCAAAAACTTCAGGATTTCTCAATCCCAAACGTGTTGCCAATTCCATACGAAGTGCAGAAAGCTGTGTTCTGGCTTTATCCGCCGGACCCGAAAGCACAAAAATCATGTCGCCGGCTTTGGCTCCGGTGATTTTTGCCCACTTGGCTAAATCTTCTTGGTCGTAGAACTTATCTACTGATGATTTATAGGTTCCGTCTTCCTCACATTTTACATAAACCATTCCTGAAGCACCAACTTGAGGGCGTTTAACCCAGTCAACCAACGCATCAATTTCTTTTCTTGTGAAAGAGGCACAACCCGAAGCTGCAATTCCAACTACTAATTCAGCTGAATTGAAAACGCCAAAATCTTTTTGTTGAGCAACCGAATTCAATTCGCCAAATTCCATTCCGAAACGAATATCCGGTTTGTCATTTCCGTAAGTTTTCATCGCATGCTCGTAGGTCATTCTTGGGAATTTCTCTACTTCAATACCTTTAAGTTCTTTTAGTAAATGACGTGTTAAACCTTCAAAGACATTTAGAATATCTTCCTGTTCTACGAATGCCATTTCGCAATCAATTTGCGTAAATTCAGGTTGCCTGTCAGCACGTAAATCTTCATCACGGAAGCATTTTACAATCTGGAAATACTTATCCATTCCGCCAACCATCAATAATTGTTTGAACGTTTGTGGTGATTGTGGCAACGCATAAAATTGTCCTTCATTCATTCGGCTTGGCACCACGAAATCGCGTGCGCCTTCCGGAGTAGATTTGATTAAATACGGAGTCTCCACTTCGCAAAAGTCCAAATCGGATAAATATTTACGAACTTCCATGGCCACTTTGTGACGGAAAAGCAATGAATTTTTAACCGGATTTCTACGAATATCAAGGTAGCGGTATTTCATTCTGATATCTTCACCACCATCCGTTTCGTCTTCAATGGTGAAAGGTGGCGTTATTGCCGTATTTAGGATATTCAATTCGGAAACCAGAATTTCAATATCGCCAGTCGCCATGTTGGCATTTTTTGACTCACGCTCAATAACGGTTCCTTTAACCTGGATTACAAATTCCCTTCCAAGCGATTTTGCTTTTTCAAAAACGGCTTTATCAGTTCGCTGCTCGTCAAAAATTAATTGTGTAATTCCGTAACGATCGCGCAAATCAACCCAAATCATAAACCCTTTGTCACGGGATTTTTGAACCCAACCGGCAAGCGTTACTTCCTTGTTAATATGTGTAGCGTTTAGTTCGCCATTATTATGACTTCTGTACATTAGTATAAAATTTTTGCAAAAGTAAAAAACAAATATCAATTAATCAGAGGAAGTGTCAAATCAAATTTAAGTAAATCTTTAATTTTCGAATTAACAAAAAAAGTATATTTGATATCTTAAAAACTAAACACACACTTATGAAAAATTTATTTACCCTATTCGCCATAGTTTTATTTTCTGCAGCCGGTTTTTCTCAAGGCACGATGACTTTTCAGGCCAACATCGAAAACAGGAATGGTGATGTCATTTACATTAAGGAGAATAAAACAGTAGTCCAAGAAATAAAAGTGAATGACAAAGGGATTTTTCAAGCGCAATTTCCCATAAAAGAAGGAATGTATCTCCTATTTGACGGCGTTGAATATGCAGAGCTTTTTTTAAAAAATGGTTATGATTTAAAGTTGAAAATGGACGCAAAGCAATTTGACGAATCCATAAAATATACCGGAAAGGGTGAAGCGGAGAACAATTTTTTAGCACAAGCTACTGTCGAAGACAGCAAATACAGTTATGATGATTTGCTTGCAGCTGATGAAGCTAATTTCAATAAAATGGCTGATGAAAAGAAAAATGCCGATTATAAAAAGTTAGACTCAGCGAAGTTAAATCCAAATTTTGTTGCATTGCAAAAGGAAGATATTGAAACCTCTTTGGCGCGTTTGAAAAAATATTACAACCAAAAACTGGCAGCTAACAAAATGAATAATATTGTGGCGCCTAATTTTGATTATGAAAATCATAAAGGCGGAACTACCACTTTGGAAAGTTTGAAAGGAAAATACGTTTATGTTGATATTTGGGCAACCTGGTGTGGTCCGTGTCGAGCAGAAATTCCTTCGTTGAAAAAAATGGAAGCAGCCTATCATGGCAAAAACATAGAATTTGTAAGTGTTTCTGTCGACGCAGACAAAGATCATGACAAATGGAAAACATTTGTGACAGAAAAAGAATTGGGTGGAATTCAGTTGTTTGCCGGAAAAACGGTATTGTCTGAATTTATTAAGACCTTTCAGGTGAATAGTATTCCGAGATTCATATTAATTGACCCAAATGGTGTTGTTGTGAGAAGTGACGCTGCTAGGCCTTCTGACCCAAAATTGCAACAACTTTTAGACAGTCTTCTTCAATAATATATCTAAAATGCTGATATTTAAAGCCTCGATTTTTCGAGGCTTTTTTATTTTCCAATGTTAAGTTTTCGTCCAATGTTACCAAATTGTTAAGTAAAAGTTTTTTAAATGTAAATTTATGTATACATTTGTTAGGTAATTATGAATATTTAAAACCTACAACGATGAAAAAGATTATGATTTTAGGTGCCTTAGCAATCTCAGCATTGACTTTTGGACAAACAGCGAAACCCGTTTTGGAACAGGAAGGTTTCTTGGTAAAAGCAACTTACTACTATGATAATGGACAAATTCAACAACAAGGACATTTCAAAGATGGTAAATTAGAAGGAAGCTGGGTTGCATTTGATGAAAAAGGAAATAAGAAATCAATTGGTGAATACGTTAACGGAGAAAAAACCGGGAAATGGTTTTTCTGGAGTGATAAATCGCTGAGCGAAGTAGATTACTCTAAAAGTAGAGTAGCTTCAATAAAATCTTGGAAACAAGAAGCACTAGTAAGAAATTAAAAATTAATTGGATATAAAAAAAGGGAACTCTGTGAGTTCCCTTTTTTTATTGTTTGAAGGAAATTATGCTTCCAGTTCTTTTTCCTTTCCTGAATTCCTCCAGTCGCGTAATGCATATTTTGTTCTCTTAACCAAGTAGAACATTACCGGAACCATAACTAAAGTCAGCACCGTTGCATACGTCAGTCCGAAGATAATCGTCCATGCTAATGGACCCCAGAAAATTACGTTATCTCCACCTACAAAGAAATGCGGATTCAAATCGGTTACCAAACCAAAGAAGTCAAAATTAATTCCAACTGCCAGCGGAATCAATCCGAGTACCGCCGTTAAGGCAGTCAGCAATACCGGTCTTAAACGTGATTTTCCGCTTTCGATGATTACTCCTTTTATCTCTTCAAGTGATAAATCGTTATGGCTTTCGACTGCTTTTTCAGCCACTTTTTTATCCAAAAGCAATACGAAGAAGTCCATCAATACAATTCCGTTCTTCACTACAATCCCCGCCAGCGATATGATTCCCATCATTGTCATCAGGATTACAAAATCCATATTGGCAATGACATAACCATAAAATACACCACTGAAGCTCAGCAATACCGTAAATAAAATCACTATTGTTTTTGAAACCGAATTAAACTGCAGTACAATAATAATCGTGATTCCCGCCATCGCCAGGAATAAGGCATACATCAGGAAACTTTGGTTTTTGCCTTGCTCTTCCTGAACTCCGGAAAAGGAATATGAAATCCCTTTTGGTAAGTCATATCCGTTCAGCTCTGTTGCAATCTGTTTGGTAATTTCGTCAGCATTATAACCTGTTATTACGTTCGAATAAACAGTCATTATTCGTTTGTAATTTTTTCTCTTGATTTGGTTATACGTATTTGTTTTTTCAGTTTGAGAAACGGCGGATATCGGAACCTGAACGATTTGACCGTTGTTTTGATTTCGGAAAGTTATTGATTGATTGAACAGCACATTTTCATCTTTACGCTGATCTTCCTGCATACGGACGACAATGTTATAATCATCATCACCTTCTTTATAAGTCGAAATTTCCTGTCCGTAAACCGAACGACGCAAATTGAAACCTAATTGTCCGGTAGAAACCCCAACACTTCCGGCGTTTACACGATCAACTTTTACTTCCAGTTCCGGACTTTCCTTATTGACATCAACGCTCAAACGCTCAATTCCGGGAATGTTTTTGCTGTCGATAAAGGCAATCATCTTATCCGCTTCTTTCAACATTTCATCATAATCAGTTCCGGCCGAACCTGTCAACTGAACACTGATTGGATAACCGGCAGGCGGACCGTTGGCATCTTTTTCTACGGTAACTTTGGCTCCGGCAATACCTTTTACTTTGCTGCGGATTTCTTCCAGAATGTCAGAAGTATTGATACCGCGTCTGAATTTAAACTCAGAGAAGTTTATCGTTACTTTTCCCTTAAAAGGCGTTTCTGATGCGGAACCAGCGTCAACATTTGGATTTCCGGCACCAACTCCAACTTGGGAAACAATACTTTCTGCCAGGTAATTTTCGTTAGTTTTCGGATCAACATATTTTTTCATAATGTTGATGACCTGATTTTCTACAAATAATGTCGCTTTGTTTGTTTTCTCGATATCAGTTCCCTGCGGATATTCGATATAGGCGATTACCTGATTCGGAATATTATCCGGAAAGAACAATACTTTTCTTGGAAAAATCCCCAATAGCACAAATGAAAAAATCAACATCCCGATGATTGTTCCCAAAGCAATCCAGGCATTTCTCCCGGTTAATATTTTTGCCAAAAAGCTTTGGTATTTTTTCTCCATCCTTGGGAAAAAGCTGTGTTGGAAATCCTGTGTCCATTGGTATAATTTGACTTTGTACAGCCACATTAATCCCAATGAAATTACAGATAAGTGACCAATAGCCCTAGCGAGTTTGGAATCATAAACATTTCCGACTATGATAAAAATTACCGCTAGTATTGCAAAAATAATGGAATAGATTTTTGCTGATTTTTTGGTAACATTTTTGTCTTCAATATCCATAGAACCACCAGTCATTGCGGCATTGATTACCATTGCCACAAATAGGGAAGCCGTAAGCGTAATGGAAAGTGTCATCGGGAAATAAATCATGAATTTACCCATGGTTCCGGGCCAAAGCGCAAATGGTAAAAATGCCATCAATGTAGTTGCTGTCGAAGAAATAACCGGCCAGGCAATTTCACCAATACCAATTTTGGAGGCCTGAATCCTCGGCATTCCTTTTTTCATATTGGCAAATACGTTATCGACAACTACAATTCCGTCGTCAACAAGCATTCCCAATCCCATTACCAAACCAAACAAAACCATTGTATTTAGGGTTAAACCCAATGCAGAAAGTATTGTAAACGCAATCAACATCGACAGCGGAATAGCTGCTCCGACAAATAATGAATTTCGCAATCCCATTGTAAACATCAGCACAATCATTACCAGTACAATCCCAAAAATGATATGGTTTGACAATTCATCTACCTGGTGTTCAACACGCGAAGACTGGTCATTTGTCAGCTTTAATTTTAAATCTTTTGGCAGATAATCCTGCTGCGCTTTTTTGATTTTTTCCTTCACCTGATCTATGGCAGAAATCATGTT
>JAZKCP010000052.1:0-4648 GCA_040388035.1 Bacteroidota bacterium
CATTGAAGGTATTATAAAAAATCTTGATTATATAAAAGAACTCGGTGCAACAGCCGTTTGGCCAACACCCCGTTGCGAAGATAACGACGCCAAAGGCTCATATCATACTTACGGGCAATCGGATGTTTATAAAGTCGATCCGCGTTTTGGAACTAATGAGGATTACGTGAGAATGAGTGCTGAACTGCACAAGCGCGGAATGAAAAACATCATGGATTATGTGACAAATCATTGGGGCGCGCAGCATTGGATGTACAAAGATTTACCAACGTATGATTGGGTTCACCAATTTCCGGGCTATTCACAATCGAACTATAGAATGACAACCCAATTTGATCCAAACGCTTCGGCGATTGATGCCAAAAACTGTATGGATGGCTGGTTTGTTCCTTCTATGCCCGACTTAAATCAGTCGAATCCTTTGGTTTTAAAATACCTGACCCAAAACGCAATCTGGTGGATTGAATATGCCGATTTGGACGGTTTCCGTGTGGATACTTATTCGTATAATGACAAAGATGGTATCTCAAAATGGACCAAGGCAATCATGGATGAATATCCAAATTTCAATATTGTGGGAGAAGTCTGGATGCACGATCAGGCACAAATGGCGTATTGGCAGAAAGACAGTAAAATTGGAGCCATTGAAAGCTACAATTCCTATTTGCCAAGCGTAATGGATTTTACTTTGCACGATGCTTTGGAAAAAGTTTTCAACGAAGATAAAGGTGAATGGGATAAAGGAATGATAAAAGTCTACGACAATTTTACAAACGATTTTCTATATCCAAACGTTAACAATCTATTGATCTTTGCCGAAAACCACGACACAAACCGTTTCAATAATGCCTACAAAAACGATTTTAAAAAATACCAGATGGCAATGACCTTGTTAGCTACCGTTCGTGGAATTCCACAGTTATATTATGGTTCCGAAATTGGCATGGATGGCGATAAAGGGAAAGGTGATGGCGATATCAGAAAAGATTTTCCCGGCGGCTGGAATGGCGATTCCAATAACGCATTTACAAAAGCAGGAAGAACCGGAGAACAAAATAAATTCTACGATTTCACTTCAAAATTGTTCAACTGGAGAAAAAATAAAGAAGTGATCCATTTCGGAAAAATGAAACACTATATTCCTGAAAATAACGTGTATGTTTATTTCCGTTACAACGAAAAGGAAAGCGTAATGGTTGTCATCAATAACAGCAATGAAACACAGACATTTAAAACCAAGCGCTTTGCAGAAAGCATTCAAAATCACCCAACCGGAAACGATATTCTTTCCGGGAAAACTGTTGATTTGAAAAATGATATTGCTATCGAAGGAAAATCGGTGCTTGTAATAGAATTAAAATAACATGAAGAAGCTACTTTTAGTATTACTGATTTCGAGCGTTTCATTTGCTCAAAATGAAAGCCGAAAATACCTTTCGCATTCCTGGAAAAACAATGTTTTGGAAATTAAAACTTCCAATGGATTTTATCTGATAAAACCTTATTCAGACAAAATTGTCGAAACCTCATTTATTCCAAATGGGGAAACTTTTAATCCGACTTCACAGGCTGTTGTCAAAACTCCTGAAAAAGGTTGGGGCAGTTTCACCAAAACTGATAATTCTTTAACACTATTGACAAAAGGAATTACTGTTGTCATCAATAAATCTCCATTTAAAATCACTTATTCGAACCACGGAAAAGTGCTTTTATCTGAAAAAAATGGTTATACCAAAGTCAATGACTCCACTGAAACCTTGTCTTTCAATTTAGACAATTCTGAAGCACTTTACGGCGGTGGCGCCAGGGCTTTAGGCATGAATCGTCGTGGAAATCGGTTACAATTATATAATCGTGCGCATTATGGTTATGAAGCCAAAGCTGAACTGATGAATTTTTGTATTCCGTTAGTAATGTCTTCCAAAATTTATGCGGTTCATTTTGATAATTCCGCGATTGGTTATTTGGATTTGGATAGTAAAAAAGACAATACTTTAGTTTATGAAACCATTTCAGGAAGAAAAACGTATCAGATTATCGTTGGCGATAATTGGACGGATTTAGTTTCTAATTATACCGATTTAACAGGGAAACAACCTTTATTGCCACGTTGGGCTTTAGGTAATTTTTCGAGCCGTTTTGGTTATCGTTCTCAGGAATCACTTGAAGGAACCATTCGCAAATTTGAAACTGAAAAAGTTCCGGTAGATGCTGTAATACTCGATTTATATTGGTTTGGAAAAACTATAAAAGGCACGATGGGAAATCTGGAATGGGACAAAGATAATTTTCCAAATCCTGATAAAATGATTTCGGATTTGAATGCCAAGGGAATCAAAACCATCCTAATTACTGAACCGTTTATACTGACAACCTCCTCGAAATGGCAGGAAGCCGTTGACAAAAAAGTATTGGTTACCGATAAAACCGGAAAGCCGGCAACCTGGGATTTCTATTTTGGGAACACAAGTGTCGTCGATATTTTCAAACCGGAAGGAAAGGATTGGTTTTGGAGTGTTTACAAACGATTAATCAATCAGGGCGTCGGCGGAATGTGGGGCGATTTGGGTGAACCGGAAGTTTTTCCGTCGAAAGTAATTACAGCTGGTGGAAAGGCGGATGAAGTCCACAATATTTATGGTCACAATTGGGCCAAATTGATAGCAGACGGTTATAAAAAAGATTTTCCAAACCAACGCCCATTTATTTTGATGCGTGCCGGTTATTCTGGTTCACAACGATTCGGAATGGTGCCTTGGAGCGGCGATGTGAGCAGAAGTTGGGGCGGATTGCAAAGCCAAATGGAAATTGCACTACAAATGGGAATGCAGGGATTAGGCTATATGCATTCAGACCTTGGCGGATTTGCAGGCGATTATTTTGACAATGAATTGTATTTGCGTTGGCTGCAGTATGGAGTTTTCAACCCAATATTCCGTCCGCATGCGCAGGAAGAAGTAGCTTCGGAGATAGCCCGAAAAGACATTGTCACTTTGGCTAAAGCCAAAAAACTAGTAGAATTGCGATATCAAATGATGCCCTATAATTATAACTTGTCTTTTGATAACAACCAAAAAGGAACTCCGCTAATGCGACCGCTTTTTTTTGAAGAACCTGACAATAAAACAGTTGCCACAGTGGCCGGAACTTATCTCTGGGGAAATGACTTTTTGGTAACGCCAATAACTAAAGCCGGTGTAACTTCGACTTCAATTTATTTCCCGAAAAGCAGCAATTGGTTTGATTTTTACACTAATGAAAAACATGCTGCAGGAATCACAGAAACCATAAAAGTTAACGAAGATTATATTCCGACATTTGTTCGTGGCGGAAGTTTTATCCCAATGATTGAAACCATACAAAACACTTCGAAGTATTCATTGGAAAATTTCAATCTGCATTATTATTTTGATGCAAGCGTCACTAATTCTGCAGGAAAATTATACAATGATGATGGAACAACTCCTAATGCTTTTGAAAAAGGACAATACGAAATGCTTAATTTTACAAGCACCAACAATGGCAAATCTTTGGTAATAACATTAACGACAACAGTTGGGAAAAATTACACAACAGCAGATAAAAATGTATCGGTATTAATTCACAACATTAAAGCCAAAAGAATCTTTGTTAATGGTCAGGAACAGATTTATAAAACCTTTCACGAGCCGTTACAGGTAAACGTCATTATGAAAAAAGGAACAACTCAGGAAGTTAAAATTGAATATTAGAAAATATGAAAAAATCAGCCTTAATCTTAATTTCATTTCTGTTTTGCGGAATAGCTTTCGCTCAAAAAAAGAATCAAACAACTTCAAAAACGCCTTTCGTCTGGGAAAGTGCCAATGTCTATTTTATCGTCACCGACAGATTTAACAATGGTGATAAAACCAACGATCAGACTTTCAACAGGAACAAACCAACAGGCAAACTACGTGGATTTGAAGGTGGCGATATTCGCGGAATCATTCAAAAACTGGACGAAGGCTATTTTACAAATCTTGGGATAAACGTAATTTGGATGACGCCGGTTGTAGAACAAATCCACGATGGTGTTGATGAAGGAACCGGATTTACTTATGGTTTTCACGGTTACTGGACGCGCGATTGGAGTTCGCTAGATCCAAGTTTCGGAACCAAAAAAGACTTAGCTGAATTAGTTCAGAAAGCACATGCCAAAGGAATCCGTATTATGCTCGATGCTGTTATTAACCATACCGGACCGGTAACCTCAGAAGATTCTGTTTACCCGAATGATTGGGTTCGGACTTCCCCAAAATGTACTTATAAATCTTATGATACCTACATCAATTGTACGCTTGTAGAAAACCTTCCAGATGTAAAAACCGAGAGTAATGAAGCTGTCGATTTGCCAATGTTTTTGGTTAACAAATGGAAAAAAGAAGGTCGTTATGATAAAGAAATGGCAACACTTGAAAATTTTTTCCTAAAAACAGGTTATCCAAGAGCACCAAAATATTACATCATGAAATGGCTTTCGGATTATATTACCGAGTTTGGAATTGACGGTTATCGCATAGACACAGCAAAGCACACCACAGAAG
This sequence comes from Bacteroidota bacterium, assembly GCA_040388035.1. Classification (GTDB taxonomy): domain Bacteria; phylum Bacteroidota; class Bacteroidia; order Flavobacteriales; family Flavobacteriaceae; genus Flavobacterium. The sequence goes on from JAZKCP010000052.1 coordinate 4,566, forward strand.
ATGTTTGGGCCGATTTCAAGAAAGTCTGTGACCAGGCTTTCGCCGAATACCAGCTCCTCTAGCAGGCTCGCCGGCCTGCCGGG
>JAZKCP010000052.1:4658-27249 GCA_040388035.1 Bacteroidota bacterium
TCTTTACAATTGGGGAAGTGTATGGCTATAATATTGGCGGGAAAAAACTCTATGATTTTGGGGACAAAAAAGTAAATTATTTTGAAAATGGCTTTACCGGTTTAATCAACTTTGACTTTAGGAATGAAGCCAAGATGAACTATGAAGAATTATTTTCAAAATATTCCAACATCCTGCAAAATGATTTGAAGGGCAACACGGTGATGAACTATGTTTCGTCCCATGATGATGGTTATCCATTCGACAAGAAAAGGGAAAAAACTTTTGAAAGTGGCACCAAATTATTATTGACTCCCGGAATCTCACAGGTTTACTACGGCGATGAAAGTGCCCGCCCGTTAGACATTCCAGGAACAGAAGGCGATGCCACTTTGCGCTCAAATATGAATTGGGATGATATTGCAAATAATGCTGCGACTAAAGAAATAGTATCTCATTGGCAACGATTAGGATTGTTTAGAAAAAGACATGCTTCGGTTGGTGCCGGTATTCATACACAAGTTTCGGCTTCACCTTATGTGTTCAGCAGAACTTTTACAAAAGGCAAATATTCAGATAAAGTAGTCGTTGGATTGGATTTAGCCAAAGGCGCGAAAACAATTTCAGTTGGTACTGTCTTTCCAAACGGAAGCAAAGTTAAAGATGCTTATTCGGGTAAAACCGCAACCGTTATCAAGGGAAAAGTAACATTCACTACAGACTTTGACATTCTTTTATTAGAAAAACTCTAAAATGCATCAAATCGGTCATCGCGGTGCGAAAGGCTATGCTGCCGAAAACACTTTGGCTTCGTTTCAAAAAGCGATTGATTTAGGCGTTGACGGGATTGAATTGGATGTCCATTTAAGTCTTGACCGAAAAGTGATGGTCATTCACGATGATACTGTTGACAGGACAACTTCGCAAACCGGCTTTATAAAAGATTTCAGTGCTAAGGAATTAAAACAACTTGATATCCCAACTCTGGAATCCGTTTTTAATTTGGTGAATGAGCGATGCTTTATAAATGTAGAACTCAAAACTTATGAAACTGCGGATAAAGTAACCGAACTTATCGAACGCTATGTTTCTGAAAAGCATTGGGAATATGAAAGATTTATAGTTTCCAGTTTTGATTGGAATGCGTTGCAGCAGGTTCATTTTCTTAATGATAAAATCCGGATTGGTATCTTAACCAACACAGATTTAAATTTGGCAATCGCTTTCGCCAAATTCATTCGCGCCTATTCTGTTCATCCCTATTATCATTTGCTGAACGAAGAAAACGTATCACAAATCCAATCTAAAAATTTTAAAGTCTATCCATGGACAATCAATGAGCCGGAAGATATTATCTTTGTCAAATCGTTACAGGTTGACGGCATCATTACTGATTTTCCAGATAGGCTATGAACTCAAAATTTGATATAATCGTTGTTGGCGGTGGCGCAGCTGGTTTTTTTACAGCAATCAATATTGTTGAAAAGAATCCGAAACTAAAAGTGGCCATCCTCGAAAGAGGTAAAACCGTTTTGGAAAAAGTTCGTATTTCCGGTGGCGGAAGATGTAATGTGACACATGCATGTTTTGTGCCAAATGATTTGGTCAAATTTTATCCGCGTGGCGAAAAAGAATTGCGCGGACCTTTTCACCAGTTTTGTTCGGGCGATACAATTGATTGGTTTGAAAAGCATGGCGTAGAATTGAAGATTGAAGATGATGGACGCATGTTTCCCGTTTCAGATAACTCCCAAACGATTATCGATTGCTTTATTTCGGCGACACAGAAATTGGGAATCCAGGTGTTGACCGGACAAAGTGTGCAATCCATTTTTCATGGGGATAATTATTGGAAAGTGGAGACCAACCACGAAACATTCGCCTGCCAAAAACTAATCATGACTACCGGAAGCAATCCAAAAATTTGGGAAATGCTGACACAACTGGGTCACAGCGTTGTTTCGCCGGTTCCATCTCTATTTACCTTTAACATTAAAGATCCAAGAATCAAAGATTTGATGGGTCTTTCGGCTTTCGCCAATGTAAAAGTAAAAAACAGTAAACTGGAAGCTTCGGGTCCACTATTGATTACCCATTGGGGAATGTCGGGCCCGGGAATTTTAAGGCTTTCTGCCTGGGGAGCACGGGAACTATTTGATAAACACTACCAATTTATACTTCAGGTAAATTGGCTCAACGAAATTACCTTTGAAGAAGCAATCGATACTTTGAAAGAGCTAAAACAGGAACACGCCAAGAAATCCGTAAGTAAGAAATCACCATTTGAGTTCCCAAACCGTTTATGGGAAAGTCTGGTTTTGGCCTCCAATATTGAAGCTGAAACTAAATGGGCTGATTTATCTAAAAAACAATTAACTGATTTGGCAAACCAACTTACAATTGGCGAATTCCAGGTAAATGGCAAAAGCACTTTTAAGGAAGAATTTGTAACGGCAGGCGGAATTGATTTAAAGGAAATCAATTTCAAAACCATGGAAAGTAAGCTGCACGAAAATCTTTTCTTTGCGGGTGAAATAGTAAACATTGATGCAATAACAGGTGGTTTTAATTTCCAGAATGCCTGGACAAGCGGTTTCATTTTAGCTGATGCAATAACAGAAAATTTCCTATGATTTAACATTTTAGTTTGCTCAAAATCAGTAAATTTGGTTTCCTTAAAAACCAAACCATGAAAAAACTATTACTTCTACTTTTTTTATTTCTGAGCCTTAACATTTATTCGCAGCCACCAAGTACGATGCCTCCATTGGAAATTTGCGATATGAACAATGATGGGTTCAGTGAGTTTGACCTAACTTCACAAGTTCCTACTATTTTAAACGGTTTGAATCCGGCTACGACCGTAATAACTTTTCATGAAACAATAACCGGTGCGCAAACAGGCACAGATGTTCTTGTCAATCCGGTAAATTATTTTAACATTAATCCATTTGTTCAAACTATATACATTCGTGTTGCAGACACTACAAACAGTCAAGTTTATTTTTCGAGTATTGATTTAACGGCACTTCCAGCTCCAATAGGCAATCCCGCCACTATGACTTTTTGCGACACGACGGAGTTGGCAATTTATGACCTGACTTCAGCAACCAATCAAATTATACCAGGACTTGGGGGAGCTACAGTCACTTATTATCAAACCTTAACTGATGCACAAGCCGGTGTGAATCCACTTGGCCCAACGTATATTCCATTAATAAATCCCGGTTCTCAAGTTTTATTTGCAAGAGTTCAGGATACGACAACAGGGTGTTTTAGCATTACTACTTTAACTTTGAATACCCATAATTGTGGCGAGGCTTGCCCTACTCCAACAGATTTGGCAGCAACCGCAGTAACCGATACCACATTCACCCTTAATTGGACAAACCCACCTGGTTGGATGGGAATACTCTATTTCAATGTTTTACTATTACCTCAAGGGTCACCTGCGCCAACTCAAAATGCCACAGGGTTTATAGCAACGGCAACTGCTTCTTTTGTTATACCGGGCTTAAGTCCAAACACATGTTATTCAGTATATGTAAGATCACTTTGTAATGCCATATCTACTGGCAGCAATTGGTCAGAACCTCTAAATATCTGTCTGCCTAATTGTGCTGAAAGCGGTGCCTGTTCTGAATTACTTGTGCTAAATGCTTTTTTAGACAGCAATAACAATGGTGTGAAAGACACAGGGGAAATCGATTTCAATCAGGGAAATTTTGTCTATCAGGTTAATGATTCCGGCTACAATCTATTTGGGAACAGCAATGACGGTTCGTATTATATTTTTGATGCCAATCCAAGTAATTCCTATGATATCAGCTTTGCTGTAAATGCTGATTTTAGTACTTATTACACTTCTGCTGTTTCGCACAATAATATCACTCTTCCTTCCGGAAGCGGAGCAAATTATTTGTATTTCCCTATCGCTAATCCGGTTCCTCATGTGGATGCTCAGGTAAATCTTGACCCAATAGGCCAGCCACGACCGGGGTTTATTTATAGCAGTATTATTCATTATCGAAATAATGGATCGCAAACTATTCCGAATGGAACCTTGACATTCACTAAACACCCAAGTATAAGCATCGCTTCTGTTTCCCAAACGGGAACTACGGCCACAGCTACAGGATTTACTTATGACTTTACTAATTTGGCGCCTTTTGAAGTCAGGCACATACAGGTAAACTTAGCTGTGCCAACCATTCCCACTGTTAATTTGGGTGATTTGATAACCAACAATGTTACTGTTCAAATTGGTAACGACATAAATCTTGCTAACAATAGCTCTTCAATAACCCAAACCGTAGTCGGCTCGTATGATCCAAATGATAAAATGGAATCACATGGCGGAAAAATTGTCCACAGCACTTTTACATCCAATGATTATTTATATTACACTATTCAGTTTGAAAACACCGGAAGTGCCAATGCCGAGTTCATAAGAGTTGAAGATGCTTTAAACAGTCAATTAGACGAAAACACTTTTGAAATGCTTTCCGCAAGCCATAATGTGGATACCAAGCGGCTAGGAAATCAATTGACATGGCATTTTTACAATATCGATTTGCCTCCTACTTCATCAAACCCTAGTGGAAGCCATGGTTATGTTTCTTTCAAAATCAAACCAAAAACAGGTTATGCTATTGGAGATATTATTCCAAACACGGCATCAATCTATTTTGATTATAATCCTGCGATAGTAACTAATCAGTTTGACACCGAATTTGTAATGGAATTGGATAATCCTTCGTTTAGCAGCAATGAATTTAATTTATATCCAAATCCGGCGAACGGCAATGTATACATTTCTCAAAATGGTAATGAAATGATTGAAAATATACAATTTTATGATGTGACTGGTAAAACAATAAAAAGCATTTCGAATGTAAATGCTGTCCAAACGAATATCGATATTACGGCTCTTGCCAAAGGAATTTACTTTGTGGAAATAACCGCCGAAAACAATATAAAGCAGACAAAAAAACTAATCACTCAATAAACCAACCAATGAAAAGACACTTACTGCTGGTATTGATTTCCTTTTATAGTATTTCAGGGTTTTCGCAGCTTGTTGAGGGTTTTGAAAGCGCTACAGGAATAACAGGCCCGCTTCCCGCCACATGGCCTTTATCTAGCGGTAATTGGGCTGTATTCGAAAGGAATACACCTGCAACCATTGGAACTAGTCAAAGCTGGGGTATTAATGCATTTGCTACCGGTCGTCAATATCAGGGAACTAATTGTGCATCTGTAAGCAGGGAAAATATCGGAATGGGAAATACTTCCGAAGATTATTTGGCGATGCCAATGGTTCACATTCCGATAACACAAAGTAGGCTGCGTTTTTTTACCAGGACATTTACTGCAGGAAATCAGGGAACTATTTTTAGGATATTGGTTGCTCCGGGAATTACTGGTTTACAAACAAATCCTGCTACGTATACTCCTCTTGTTGAGTGGACGGAAACCAATTTAAACACCACCTTTAACGTTTATGAGGAAAAAGTAGTGGATTTGTCAGCCTTTGCAGGAATCGACGTATATATTGCTTTTGAAAGGATATTTCAACAACCTACAGTGGATTTTAATGGTGATCGATGGATAATAGACAATGTTAGCGTAGAATCTGTAACGGGATGTAACCGCCCTTTGAATATGCATGCCGATTATACCAGTTATACAACATTAAACTTTACCTGGAATAGTGAAGCAAGTTCTTCATGGGAAGTATTGGTTTTGCCTTGTTCTTCGCCTTATCCTACTTCAACAGACGCGGGTACTGTTGTAAATACTAATTCTTTTATTTTTACCGGTTTGACTCCCGATACCTGCTATGCCGCTTATATCAGGACTCTCTGCCCAAGTGGTGGTATGAGTGATTGGTATGATATAACGCCAACACTTCCTGTGAATGGCAAATTCATATTACACACTTTCGTGAATACCAATAATAATGGGATCTGGGATTCAGGAGAACGCTCTTTTGAACATGGAAATTTCACATCAGTAATGGACAATACAGGTCCTACAACTTATTATGCCTCAAATGATGGTCATTTAGATATTACGCTTCCGGTACCATTGGCTACCTATGACTTTAATTATCAGATTGATTCCGATTATACTCCCTATTTTGCTCTAGGAACATTCAATTTTGATGATATTCCAACTCCAGATATTAATCAGACCCAAATTCTTAATTTCCCAATAATACAAACACAGGATTATTCAGATACCGGAGTTTTTATCAATTCCTATACTCCTCCAAAAGCAGGAAATGTGGATATCGATTATTTATATCTGATAAACTATAGCCACTCTAATTCTTCTTCTGGAGTAGTCACCTATACAAAAGACACAAATACAACAATTTTTTCTGTAGATCCTGCAACAAATGTAACACTGACTCCTACTGGTTTTACTTATACATTTTCAAATCTAAGTCCCGATAACGGAATTGGCCTTACTATAAATACTAATATTCCACCGATACCAATCGTAAATATTGGTGATGTTTTGCATAGTAATGCAAGCCTTTTCATAAGTGGTGCCGATACTTTTTCTGCAAATAATTTATTTAATGCAAGTCAGGCTGTAGTTGCATCTTATGACCCAAATGTAATTAGTGAATCACATGGAAATAAAATACAGTTTGATCAATTTAGCCAAAATGAATATTTATATTATACCATCCACTTTCAAAATACAGGAAACGCCAATACCTCAACTGTTAGAGTTCAAAACATACTTGACAGTAAGATTGACGAATCAACTCTGAGTATGGTAAATTCCTCTCACAATTATATGCTGCAAAGAACCAACAACAATCTGGTGTGGAATTTTAACAATATTACATTAACACCTGCAGTAACCAATGATTCTCAAAGTCAGGGATATGTTCAATACAAAGTAAAACTCAAACCGGGCTTTGTTATTGGAGACATTATTTTGGGTACTGCATCAATCTATTTTGATTCAAATCCGGCAATAGTGACAAACACATTCAACACCGAATTCGTACTGGCACTGGGTAATCCAACTTTCAACGACAATACTATTTCTTTGTATCCAAATCCAACAAGTGAATTAGTTTCCATTTCAAATTCTAATGCAAATGATAAAATAGCGAATCTGGTGATTTATGAAATATCAGGAAAACAAATTTATGCTTTAACTAACAATAAACTTAGCTCTATCAGCGTAGATGTTTCCAATTTTGCCAGAGGATTGTACTTAGTAGAATTAACTTCTGAGGACAATATTAAAATTACTAAGAAGCTATTATTGGAATAGTTTGCTATATTTTAATGTCAAAAAACTAAACAAACATGAAGAAAACTTTACTCCTAACGCTATTCCTTTTTTTAGGAACATTATCCGTTGTTCATTCACAGGAATGTGGTGGTACATTTACGGATCCCGCAGGTCCCACAGTCAATTATGCGAATAATAGTGATTATACAGTTACTATCTGTCCGACAAATCCAGGTGACGTAGTAACGGTAACTTTTACTTCATTTGATACCGAAACTACTTGGGATGCTTTATATGTTTTTAATGGAAATTCAATAGCTGCACCACAAATCGCAAGTTCAAATCCCGCAGGAAATGGCCCTGCTAACATACCTGGTGGATATTGGGGCACTAGTATTCCCGGGCCATTTATTTCAACCAGCCCTGACGGGTGTTTGACTTTCAGATTTAAGAGCGATGGTTCTGTTACTAGATCTGGATGGGTTGCCAACGTTACTTGTGCACCACCGCTGGCATGTAGTTCTCCAACAGCGCTAACAGTTAGCTCTGTTACTTTTAACTCTGTAATACTCAACTGGTCACAACCTTCAAACCCTGATTCATCTATCGCCACAAATTGGGAAATCCTTGCACTTCCTTGTGGTTCGCCTGTACCAAGCACAGCTTCGACAGGGGTTATTACTGCCAACACAAATCCTTTTGTTTTAACTGGATTAGTTTCAAATACCTGTTATGATATCTATATCAGAGCGATATGCGATGATCTTACTCCGTGGTGCGGCTTCCCTATGGTCACAACAGCTCCTGCTCCACCTGTTTGTGGTGGACAGTTTGTGGATAATGGTGGAGTAGCCGCAAATTACGCTAATAATTCAGATAATATATATACCATTTGTCCCACAATCCCTGGCGAACTAGTTACAGTAGTATTTAGTACATTTAATATTGAAGCCACCTGGGACGCTTTATATGTTTTTGACGGAAGCTCACTCACCGCGCCACAAATCGCTAGCATGAATGCTGCAGCAAATGTTCCCGGAGGATTAGCGGGAGGATATTGGGGAAATACAGTTCCCGGTCCGTTTACATCAACCAGTCCGGATGGCTGCCTGACTTTCAGGTTTAGAAGCGATACAACCGTTAACAGTGCTGGTTGGGTCGCGAATGTTACCTGTGCGCCTGATGCGGATAAAGTAGTTTTAGTTGCTTTTGTGGATCAAAATAGTAATGGTGTTAAAGATACAGGAGAACCTTTATTTCCGAATGGCTCGTTTATTTACCAACAAAACAGTGATGGAATAAATGTAAATGGTTATTCTCCAACGGGTCAATTTGCTTTATATGATACTAATCCGGTAAACACTTATGCTTTTAGTTATCAGATCCAACCGGAATATGTTAGCTATTATGATTCGGGAACAACAACTTTTAATAATATAAGTATTGCTGTGGCAAGCGGTACACAATTTTTATATTTTCCAATTACACTGACAAACCCTTATAATGATGTAACCATTTCGATTGCACCAATGACTGCACCAAGACCGGGGCTTACTTATTCAAATAAAATCACATATAAAAACCAAGGAGTTGCAACTGCTAACGGAACAATAACTTTTGTTAGACCGCCGGAAATTACGCTTCTTACTTCTACACAAACCGCAATAGTAACTAACGGAACAGGTTTTACTTATGCGTTTACCAATCTTTTGCCAAATGAAACCAGAATCTTCTACGTTACCATGACGGTTCCAAATGTCCCAACGGTAAATTTAGGTGATTTGCTTACCGACAGTGTTTCTATTTCGGCTCCTGCCAATGATATCGATTTGACAAACAATTCAAATACCAATTCTCAAATTGTGGTTAATTCTTTTGACCCCAATGACAAAATGGAAGCTCGTGGTAAAAACATCCCGTTTAGTTCGTTCGCGCAAGATGATTATTTCTTTTATACCATTAGATTTCAAAACAATGGAACTGCCAATGCTATTGACGTCAGAATTGAAGATTTACTCAATTCTCAGATTGATTACGAAACTGTCAGAATGGTAAGTTCAAGCCATAATTATACAATGAAGAGAGTGAATAACCAACTTGTTTGGGATTTCAAAAATATTCATCTGACACCCTCAAGTGTAAATCTAAATGGCAGCATGGGTTATCTTCAGTTCAAGGTTCAACTCAATCCCGGCTTCCAGGCTGGTGATATAATCCCAAATAATGCATCAATATTTTTCGACAGCAACCCGGCAATTGTAACCAATACTTTCTCAAGTAAATTTACAGTACCGTTAAGTGTTGTTGGTTTTGATGCCAACAGTTTAGTTTTATATCCAAACCCTGCAAAAAATATTGTTCAAATTGGATTAATCAACACTAATGAACAAATCAGCAAGGTTGTTTTTTATGATGTCTTAGGAAAAATAATTAAAACAGTTTCAACTATCGCTACCGAAAGCGTAACCGTTGACATTTCTGATTTGGCAAAAGGAGTTTACCTGGTAGAAATAGGTTTAGATAATTATCTGAAACTAACCAAAAAACTTATTATTCAATAGCTTTGTCACTTAATAAAAAGTCCCGTCCCGTTTTCTGTAAAGATGGGACTTTTCTATTTATTCAACCACCAAATGCTTGCATTGAGTATTATGGCAAAACTTACCCAAGCCAAATAAGGAAGCAGTAAAAGCCCGGCTGTTTTATCAATCCTTTTGAAGATATTATAAGTTTCCAGAATCATTAGCCAAAGCAGGATAATTTCACTTAAGGCTAAAAAAGGATTATGCAGACCAAAGAATAAGTATGACCAAAGCGCATTCAAACCAAACTGAACAGCAAAATAACCAAGTGCCTTTTTAGTTGTTTGCTTATCCGAACCTTTTGTCCAAACCAAACCAGCCGCAATTCCCATCATGATATATAGCAAAGTCCAGACAGGTGCAAAAATCCAGTTCGGCGGATTAAAAATAGGCTTTTCCAAAGTTGGATACCAAGTTGTAATACTATCTCTTGTTACCATTCCTGATAGATAACCAAGGGTTGCACATACGGCAGCGACCAAAATTATTTTTAAAATCTTTTGCATATTAGGTGTTTTTTATAATTTCAAATATACTAAACCAAAATCAGTTGTTTTTATAAAAAAAGTATCTTTGCTTAAATTTCAAATCTATGCTGTCCGAAAAGGATTTTATTTCAAAACCATTTTCATCCACAATCCAAGACGGAAGTTTTCAATGGAGCGCGCCAAGTAATATTGCCTTGGTGAAATATTGGGGCAAAAAAGAGAATCAGATACCGGCCAATCCCTCCATCAGCTTTACACTTAACAACTGCAAAACAAATACCAAATTGGCTTTCGCCAAAAAAGACACTTCGACTGCGCTCAGTGTGACAAAAAGTAACTTTTCATTTGATTTACTATTTGAAGGCAAGGCCAAAAAAGAATTCAAACCAAAAATTCAAAAATTTCTGGAGCGTATCGAAATTTATTGCCCTTATCTGAAAGATTATCATTTTACAATTAATACCGAAAATACGTTTCCGCATAGCTCAGGCATTGCTTCTTCCGCTTCGGGAATGGCAGCATTGTCAATGAACATTATGAGTTTGGAAAAAGCATTAAATCCAAATATGACCGAAGACTACTTTTATCAAAAAGCATCTTTCCTGGCGCGATTGGGTTCGGGAAGTGCCTGCAGAAGCGTAAAAGGGAATATAGTCGTTTGGGGAGAACATGCTGAGATTAAAGATAGCTCCGATTTATTTGGAGTAGAATTTCCTTCGACTATTCATCCGAATTTCAATAATTATCAGGATACAATTTTGTTAGTTGACAAAGGCGAAAAACAAGTGTCCTCGACCGTTGGTCACGATTTGATGCACAATCATCCATTTGCTGAACAACGATTTGAACAGGCACATCAGAATCTTTCTCTAATGAAAACTGTTTTGGAAAACGGAGATTTAAACGAATTTATCAAAATTGTTGAAAGCGAAGCCTTGACGCTACATGCGATGATGATGACTTCACAGCCATATTTTATACTGATGAAACCGAACACTTTGGAAATCATAAATAAGATTTGGAAATTCAGGAATGAAACTCAAATCCCAGTTTGCTTTACCTTAGATGCAGGAGCAAACGTACATGTTTTGTATCCCGAAAACGTTAGAGAAAGCGTTTTGCAATTTATTACAGCTGAATTAGTTGGCTATTGTCAAAATGGTCAGTATATTTGTGATGAAATTGGAACAGGAGCAATTAAAATATGAAAGGACCATTATTTTACTCAAAAATCCTTCTCTTCGGAGAATACGGAATAATAAAAGATTCTAAAGGTTTATCTATTCCGTATAATTTTTATAATGGCGCTCTTAAAGTGGATGAAAATCCATCGCAGGAAGCCATTAAATCGAATGCAAGTTTGAAAAAATTTGTGACCTATCTTGAGCAGCTACAAAATGAGCAATCCGAATTGGTAACCTTCAATTTAGAAGCTTTAAAAACGGATGTTGAACGTGGAATGTATTTCGACTCCAGTATTCCGCAAGGCTATGGTGTTGGAAGTAGCGGCGCATTAGTCGCGGCGATTTATGACAAATATGCCAACAATAAGATCACTGTTCTAGAAAACCTGACAAGGGAAAAATTATTACAGCTAAAAAGCATTTTTTCTCAGATGGAATCGTTTTTCCACGGTAAGAGTTCAGGGCTTGATCCATTAAACAGTTATTTGAGTATTCCAATACTTATCAATTCTAAAGATAATATTGAAGCAACCGGAATTCCTTCACAAAGCACAACCGGAAAAGGTGCCGTGTTTTTGTTAGACTCAGGAATTGTAGGTGAAACGGCGCCAATGGTAACGATTTTCATGGAAAACCTTAAAGATCAGGGCTTCCGTAAAATGCTGAAAACACAGTTTGTAAAATATACCGATGCCTGCGTAGAAAATTTCCTCGGTGGCGATATGAAATCACTTTTCGCCAATACCAAACAATTATCAAAAGTGGTTTTGAATAACTTCAAACCAATGATTCCCGAAGCATTTCACGGTGTTTGGCAGCATGGTATTGACACCAACGATTACTACTTAAAACTTTGTGGTTCTGGTGGTGGCGGTTATATTCTAGGATTTACAGAAGACTTAGAAAAAGCCAAAAAATCCCTTAAAGATTACAAACTGGAAGTAGTTTACCAGTTTTAGTTTATAAATTAAAGCTTCCAATTTCTCAATTCTAAAAAAAAATTACTAGATTTAGTCTTACAAAGTTTTTAATCAAATTTTATGACTAAAGATTCAACTCTCGAGAAGTTAAGACTGCCCAATGTTTTGATTCTTTTGAGTGTCATCATTTTATCATGCACCTTCCTGATCTTTATCAATTATTTTACCATTAAAATCTTATCTTCTACCAGGGCTTATGTTAATGGCGAATCTCATTATTCCAAAGGCCAGAAAGATGCTGTTCGTCATCTTATCACCTATCTCTATACTGAAGACCGTAATCATTGGAAATTATTTAAAGAAGAATTAAGTGTGCCCGAAGGCGATGGAGCAGCCAGGAATGGCTTAATTACCAATAGTGAAATTGAAACCATTAAGAATGGATTGCGCGCAGGCCGTAATCACGAGGACGATTTGGATGATATGATTTGGCTTTTCCAAAATTTCGGGACGATTTCTTTTTTCGAAAAAGCCATTAATGAATGGGAAAAAGGAGATGCGCTGATTGATAAGCTTAGCTTCGTTGGTTACGAAATCGATGACCAAATTCAAACATCCCAATTAGATGAAAATACAAAACAGAAATTCCTAACGCAAATAAGCAGCATTAGTGATAAACTTACTGTAAACGAAAGGAATTTCTCCAACACTTTAGGCAAAGCAACCCGGGAAATTAAAGGCTATCTCATTTATGCGAATATCTTTTTTATTTTAATTATTATCTGCAGTGTCACTATGTATTATGCCGCAATGGTTAAAAAACTAACGCAGTCCAAACAAGAAATAGAAACTAAAAACAACGATCTAACCATTGTAAACAGAGAACTCGATAGGTTTGTATACAGCGCTTCACATGACTTACGATCGCCAATAAGTTCGTTAAAAGGCTTGGTGGATATTTTAAAAACCGAAGATGATCCGGAAGAAATACAAAATTATTTAGAACTGATGGATATTGTCCTTGACAAACAAGATCAATTCATTAGAGACATTATTGATTATTCCAGAAATAAAAGAACAGAAAGTATTCTGGAACCGGTTAGCTTAAAACAAATTATTGATGATGCCGTTGCAACGCTTCAATATATTGATAATGTAAAAACAATCGACATTGAAAAACACTTAGCAGTTGATAGGCTTTACAGTGATGATTTAAGACTGAAAATTATAATCAACAATTTATTGTCGAATGCTATAAAATATGCCGATTTCAGCAAAGAAAAACCCTTTATCTCAATTTCGACTTTCCGGTCAATCGGCACTTTTACGATTGAAGTTAAAGATAACGGAATTGGAATTAACAAGGAAGTCCAAAGTCGCATTTTTGATATGTTTTTTGTAACCAACAAAAACAAAGGAACAGGGCTTGGCCTTTATATCGTTAAGGAATCTGTTGAAATGATGAAAGGAACGATTTCGGTAGAATCTGAAATTAAAATTGGAAGCAAATTTATAATAACACTACCGTACCATAACGAAGGGTAAATTATGTATTTTTGGTTTGAAATTCAATAAACAACAACAAAAATGTTAAGCCGGAAAACCAAACATTTACTTCTGAAAATTGTCAGTATGCTTTCTGTGGTTCGCGGCTATAACATTGCCATCATTGTTTTGGCACAATATTTATCCGCTATTTTTATTTTAGCTCCTGAAAAAAAACGCGCGCTCGATATTCTCCTTGATTTTAATTTATTCATGATAGTAATTGTTTCCAGTTTAACAATTGCTTCCGGGTATATTATCAATAATTTTTACGACAGCGAAAAAGATTTAATCAATCGGCCAAACAAATCACAGCTCGACCGGCTGGTGAGTCAAAAAACAAAGTTGAAAGTATATTTTACCGTCAATTTTATTGTTTTCCTGTTATCATTTTTTGTTTCGATTCGTGCTGTTTTATTCTTCTCCGCTTATATTTTCCTCATTTGGTTTTATTCCCATAAGCTTAAGAAAATCCTGATCATCGGGAATTTGACCGCAGCATTTCTGGCAGTTTTACCATTTTTTGCCATTTTACTGTATTACAAAACTGTTTATCCGCAAATTTTTGCACATGCTACTTTTCTTTTCCTTTTACTGTTAATTCGCGAAATGATAAAAGATTTGGAAAACATCAAAGGCGATATTGCCAATGCCTATCAAACAATTCCAGCTGTGTATGGCGAACAGTTTTCAAAAAAAATCATAACGCTGTTAACTGTTTTGACAATACTTCCAATTTACTTCCTGGTACAAGTATTTGAAGTGGGCTATATGGATATTTACTTTTATCTGAGCTTAATTGTCTTGATTTTCTTCCTGCAAAAACTTTGGAAATCCGACTCCAAACCAGATTATTTAATACTTCACAATATCTTAAAACTATTGGTAGTTGCGGGTGTTTTTTGCATTATTTTAATTAATCCCGAAGTGCTGGTTCACGGCAAAAGATTGTTACACTTTTAGTTTTTCTGAAGCGAAAGTCAGTTACAATTGCTAAACCATTTTCCGGCCATTCGCACTACATGGTAGTTTGCTACTGTCAGGGCTAAAAACAATCCATAGCTTTGTACTTCTTAAAAGTGTATCTTTGCACCAAATTACAGAATTATGAATAACAAGGAAGGCAATAATAAGCGAAGTGGCTCACGTCCAAATAGTTCGAGACCAAGTTCGAACAAGCCAAAACCAGCTATGGCTAAGCGTGCCCAAGGCCCTAAAAAAGTCAAGCCAAATGCAAAAGCAGAAGCAGCAGCACCGAATAAAGTTGAGAAAAAACCAAATCAGGCTCCGAAAAGACCAAAAGCAGCTGACGAAATCCGTTTGAATAAATACATCTCCAATTCAGGTGCGTGTTCGCGTCGTGATGCCGATATCTATATCCAATCGGGAAATGTGAAAGTAAATGGAATTCCGGTTACCGAAATGGGTTATATGGTAAAACCTGGAGATGTTGTTAACTTTGATGGGGCGACTTTAACTCCGGAAAAGAAAGAATACATCTTGCTGAATAAACCTAAAAATTTTACCACTTCACTGGACGAAGGGCAGGAATATCGCAATGTTTTGGAATTGGTTAAAGGTTCAACAACGGCAAAAATAGGCGCTGTTGGCAGAATGGATAAAAATACGACAGGTCTTTTATTGTTTACAAACGATACCGATATGATTAGAAAATTTACTTTGCCTAATCAGAAATCATCGAAAATTTACCAAGTTTCATTAGACAAAAACCTGAAGTTTGACGACTTGGAAAAAATCAGCAAAGGGCTTACAATTGACGGACACAAAGTAACAGTGCAGGAAGTAAGCTATATTGAAAACGAGCCAAAAAGCGAAATCGGTTTACAAATAAAATCGCCAAATGTAAAAGTGGTTCGTAGTATTTTTGAGCATTTGGATTATGATGTCTTACGAATTGACAGGGTTGCTTTTGCTGGTTTAACCAAAAAGAATCTGCCTCGTGGTAATTGGCGTTTCCTGACCGAACAGGAAATTATCAATCTGAAAAATTCATAAAAATAAATGCCACGAATACACGAATGATTTTCAAAATATTATTAAAAAAATATTCGTGCATTCGTGGCAACTTTTTTAACGCAACTAACATCAAGCCCATTTAATATTGGGTTTTTTCATTTAACAAAACTATGTCAGCAGAAAAAAACTTATCTATCGCAATGCTTTGGTTTGAAGCGTTTAATGCTCACAACCTGGAAAAATTATTGTCGTTATATGATGACGACGCACAGCATTTCAGTCCAAAATTAAAAATCCGACATCCTGAAACCAATGGTTTGGTTACCGGAAAACAAGCACTTGGAACCTGGTGGAAAGATGCCTTTGACCGATTGCCGAGCTTACATTATAAAGTAACTTCGCTGACATCAAATGCGGACAGGGTTTTTATGGAGTACATCAGAAATGTTGAAAATGAAGAAGCTATGCTGGTAGCTGAAGTATTGGAAATAAAGGAAAACAGAATCATTTCATCGCGGGTATACCACGGCTGATTTATTTTATGATTTTAGTAACAAATTCTTAAAAAATAAACTAATAGTTTTACAATCTAAACCATTAAACATGAAAAACTTAAAGACGTTGCCGATGATAATTTTAGTATCATTATTGGTAGCAAACTGTAAATCAGAAAAGAAAGAACAAAACTTCAAAGCGATTACCGATGCTTATTTCGACGGTAAAAATGAATTAGATCCACTTGGCGCAACACAAAATGGGCAAAACGAATACAATGACAAATTGGTATTTGAAATGACTGATTCGTATCGAAAAAAGCAAGCCACCTTTTTTGATAAATTTGATAATGAGTTGGCGACTGTTGACACAACTGCTTTATCAGCAGAAGAAAAAACCAGCTATGACATTATCAAATGGGAAGTTTCAATTGGCAAGGATTTATTAAAGTATGACACCAATTTAATGCCTGTACAACAGTTTTGGGGAACAAACCTAACCCTGGGACAATTTGCGAGTGGTTCAAGCGCTCAGCCTTTCAAAACAGAGAAAGATTATAGAAACTTCCTGAAGCGAATGGATTTGTTTTCGGTTTGGATGGATTCGGCGATGGTTTATATGAAAAAAGGAATTGATAAAGGAATGGTTTTACCAAAATCATTGACTGTAAAAGTTATTCCACAGTTTGAAAGCATGGTTACGCCAAATGTAGAAGACAATCTGTTTTATTCAGCAATAAAATCGTTTCCAAAGGAAATTACAACCGACCAACAGGATGCTCTGAAAAAAGAATATACAGCAACAATCAAGGAAAAATTAGAGCCACAATTCAAGAAAATGACTGCGTTTTTGAAAAACGAATACCTTTCGGCTTCTAGAGCTACAAGCGGAATAGGCAGTTTCCCGAATGGGAAAGAATTGTATAAAGTCTATGCTAAACAATGGACAACCACAACCAAAACTCCTGAAGAAATCCATGCACTTGGACTAAAGGAAGTAGCCAGGATAAAGTCCGAAATGGAAAAAGTAAAAGACCAGGTGGGTTTCAAAGGAACCATTAACGAATTTTTTGAGCATGTTAGGACAAAACCCGAATTAATGAATTTTAAAACACCAGAAGAGGTTATAGCCAACTTTGAAAGAATCCATAAAATTATCAAGCCTAATGTGGACAAGCTATTTTCATTGCAGCCCAAATCTCCTTTTCAAATCAAGAGAACAGAAGCATTTAGAGAAAAATCTGCTAGTGCCGAATACAGTCAAGGGTCAGCAGACGGTACAAGACCGGGAACTTTTTATGTGCCAATTCCCGATGTGAAAACATACAACTATTATGGTGATGAAGATTTGTTCCTGCATGAAGCAATTCCGGGACATCATTTCCAAATTTCATTGCAACAGGAAAACAACGAATTGCCGGATTTCAGAAAATATAATTGGTTTGGAGCTTATGGCGAAGGCTGGGCTCTATACACCGAAAGCTTAGGAAAAGAATTGGGTTTATATACCGATCCATATCAATACTTCGGAATGTTAGGTAATGAAATGCACAGAGCCGTCAGATTAGTAGTTGATACAGGAATTCATAATTTGGGATGGACGCGTGAGCAGGCTATCAAATATTCATTAGAGAATGAAGCCGAAAGCGAAGCAGGAATTACTGCCGAAATTGAGCGTTACATGGCAATCCCGGGACAAGCATTATCCTATAAGATGGGTCAAATGAAAATTTTAGAATTGCGTAAAAAAGCGCAGGATAAGATGAAAGACAAATTTGACATCAAAGTTTTCCATCAAAAAGTATTGGAATCCGGTGTGTTGCCTCTAGCACTTTTAGAAAAGAAAATAAACAACTGGATAGAAACCGGTAAATAATTTAAAAGAAAAAGTCCCGATTTTACGGGACTTTTTTAATTTTTAACATTCAACTCCAGGCTTTTATAATCTATTGGATTGCCACTGACGTCATAAAAATCATACTTATAGCTGAGTTTGCCATCAACTTCATCAATGTCAATTTTCATTTGATAAAAACCTTGATTCCACTCTACCACAACATTATATGAGTAATCTCCGGCTCCAAAACTACCCGGCAAATTACTGGTATAAATTAATTTTTTTGATTTGAGGTTAAGTGTCTGCAATTCTATGTTTTCATAAGTTCCGATTTCATCCCCGTCAACGGAATGCCCCATATAATCATATTTCCCTGCGGATTTGCCTTTTTTGTTTTTCTCTTTTGGATCGTTATAGATATCTTTTATTGAAAAAATGACATCTTTCAATGAGTTTTTCCCTACGTTTAATAAATAGAATCGCAATTGATGGTGATACATCAATTTATGGACTTTCTTTCCGTTTTCACTGGCAGTATTGCCGTCACTTAAGTCATTGTCAACAATTTCTATAATTGGTAAATTTTGGCCAAAAGATTGAGTAAAAGAACTTGATTCCAGTCTTTTTGTTCTTTGTTCCGCTTCTTCAACAATTTTATCTTTCTCAACAATTTCGGCATGTAGTACTTCGATTTGTTTAATAGCTTCGTCTAATTCTTTCTGCTTTTGTGCAGAAATGGAACTACTTGTGTTCTTATAAAGCAGGTATACAGAAAACGCGAGTAAAATAAAACCGAAAAATGCTAAAACCGCGGTTATCATAAGCTTTTTACCTTTCATTAGGATTGTAAATTTAAATCAAAAGATTTTTTATGCTGTAAAAATAAAGGATTTTTCAAAATTTAAAACACTCAATATTAATAAACTGTAAACATTATTATTAACCAATTCATAACAAAAAAAAGCCCTAACAAAAGTTAGAGCTTTTTCTGTGCGGGTAATAGGACTCGAACCTACACGCCAACCTATTCTATTTGATGATTTTTACAAACTAGTAATTTTATTGCAAAAATTGGCTTCATAGCCAATAATTTCAATACTTAACATGGATTTTAAAAATCAATTTCTATTTAATTAAATTGAATCAAATCTAAACAGATTTTAAAAATGTTGGGCAATGGTTGGGCAATTTTTTAAAATTGTATAACTTTGCTTTGTTCAAACGTTCAAAATAAAATACAATGGCATCAGTTCAATTTAGATTAAGAAGCAAAGCAAACAAAAATGTTTCAATAAAAATTCGTGTTTCCAATGGACGCAGCTTGGGGCTAGAATTAAATACCGGATTCTTTATTAATCCAAAAGATTGGAGTCTGGCAATTAATCTCCCTAAACAAAACAACCCTGAAAACAAACAGTTGAGTTATAACCTCAAAACTTTAGAAACATTTGTTTTAAACAACCTCAACAAAGACTTATCCAGTAACACACTCATTGATAGTTATTGGCTTGAAAGCAAAATAAATGAATGTTTTAGCAGAATAGTTAAAACAGATGATGGCTTATTAGTGAACCACATACAATTTATTATAGATAATGCTAATACTCGCACAGTAAAAAGGAGCGGAAAGGTTAAAATAGGTTTAAGTGCGAGTACGATTAAAAACTACACCTCATTCAAGAAAATTATTTTAGAATACCAAAACACAATTAAGAAACAAATTCAATTTTTAGAGATTACGAATCAGTTTGTTGAAAAATTCAAAAAATGGTTAGTTGACACCAAAAACTTTTCTGCTAATTATTCAGGAAAGCATTTAGAGTTTCTGAAAACTGTTTGTATTGATGCCGGAAAACATGATATTCCGGTTACGCCGTATTCAAAAACAATCCAGCACTTTAGGGAAAGTGATGAGGATCGATATATTCAAACATTATCTTTCGATGAACTTACTCAAATTAGAAATACAGATTTCTCTGATATTGAACATTTAAAGGAATTCAAAAAGGCAAATCCTGAACTGACAAAAAACATTTCAATAACGCCTGAAAAGCTAAACAATGCACGAAATTGGATTCTAGTAGGTTGTGAAATTGGTCAACGTGGAGGTGACTTATTAGATATTTCTAGTGAAAATATCAGATATAAAAAAACGGGTATTTATTTAGACCTTATTCAACAAAAAACTAATAAAAATGTTACCGTTCCAATTATTGCTCCCCACGTTATAGAGATTTTAGAAAGTCAATTCCCAAAGAAAATACAAGATCAAAAACTCAATGATTATGCGAAGGTGATTTGCAAAATGGCTGGAATTGATACAATAGTAGAAGGAACAAAATTAAATGTCGAAACTAATAGAAAAGAAGATGGCTTATACCCTAAATATGACTTAATCGCTTCACATTGCTTTAGACGATCATTTGCTACAAACTATTATAAAATTGTCCCAACTGCAATTCTAATTACTATAACCGGACATTCAAAAGAGAGTTTGTTTTTGACTTATATTAACAAAAGAGAAGATAAAGACGCAAACGCAGATTTATTTATGAAGTTCTACGAAACTATAAACAAAGATAAAGAGCCTCAGCTGAAAGTTGTTTAGTTTAAATCCATATTAAAATGAGTATTATAGTGCAAAATGGTGAAATAGATTTTCCTTCATTAGAAAGGTTCAAAAAAGTATATCCACAACTACTTTCTAAGTATTTATCGGAATATATTGATAATACAGAAAAGATGTTTATCGAACTTTCGATTAAACATTATAAAACCTATGGAGACGAACATATCAAGAAGGAAGGTTTTATATTTAAAAAAATCGAATTGGAAAAATTATACACTTCAAGGCTTCTAATTGTTGAGTATTTAGAGGATAGGCTAGAATTATTCCCAAATTATAAAACACATAAAAGTCAGGATCTTAAAAACTCAGACCAAAACCACATTCTAAATCAGCATTCAGAAATATTTTCAAATAATGGTTATGTATTGTTTGATTATATCTTAAATAAATATGTAAGACCGAAAGACAAGAGAGGACGCTTTAGTGATATAGCAGATTATTATTGGAAAATGCACCATAGCAAACCGCAATATATACATCAAAGACCGGAGACATTTAAGCGATGGTTTTTTGACAACAATGACAATGAGGACATCGGAAAATTAAAGACTCCTATCGAACTAAAAAACCCTAATAGAGATAAGTACTATTCAGACTCATTAGATTGGTTTAAAGCAAATTCTTAGTAATGTACCGTAAAAAGTACAATTTTGTACTTTCCACAGTACAACGCTAAAACGAAATTCGCACCATAACAAAATCTTATAGTTATGGCAACAATACAATTTATACAGACATCACCTGAAGAACTCAAAAGCGAAATAACCGCTGGAGTTAAAATCCAATTGGAGGAGTTCTTAAAACATTACACGCCTAAACAGCCCAACGAATATTTGACTCGTCAAGAGGTGGCAGCAATATTTAACGTTGATCTGTCAACAATCCACAACTGGTGCAAATCTAAAAAACTCAATCCGCTTGGCATTGGTGCAAGAGTTTACTTTCTACGTTCTGAAATTGAACAAAGCCTTACACCTTTGAACATTTAAAATCACGAAAATTCAATTTGGTAATTATAAAGCAATAAAAAAAGTGCGATTGTTCAGGTCGCACTTTTTAACGTTGTTCAAACGTATGTTTTCAATAGGCATCGCAAACATAACACAAAGATAGCAAATGATTGACTATGTAAAAATATATCTTAAAGACATTAATATCAAAAGATTGGTATTCAATACGGAGTTAGATTTTAATAGTCTCGTTTCAAAAACTACCGGAGAAATTTCAGAAGATACTCTAATTGCTAAATATCATTTTTGTTCAATAACAATTAAAAATGCAAAGTCTGAAAAGCCACATGTTTTATTTACAGGCAGCATACACAAATTATGGAACGACCTCAACAATATAAAAGCACCAAATTTTGATGAAAGCATAACCTACAAGGGGTTTAACGGAAATCTATTTAAACTGAATAACATTGTTGAGGTTAGAACTCGTTTAGAAAAGTTATT
This sequence comes from Bacteroidota bacterium, assembly GCA_040388035.1. Lineage (GTDB taxonomy): Bacteria > Bacteroidota > Bacteroidia > Flavobacteriales > Flavobacteriaceae > Flavobacterium. The sequence continues at coordinate 27,011 of JAZKCP010000052.1, forward strand.
TGACTGCAAGGCATCTCAAATGATATTTCAAAATATTGAACTTGGGGTAAACTCAGAGCTTTCATTTAATCCCATTTTTTTCTCAAAAGGGTTGTTATATCATAAAGATAAAAAATTTGAATTTCAACATAACGATAACTTCGCAAAGGCAATTCACAATCGATTTATTTTAAAAATTTACAACAAATCTAATCAGTACGCTATGACAGAAAATATTTTGAGAGTAGAACTGAAAATTT
>JAZKCP010000052.1:27259-35628 GCA_040388035.1 Bacteroidota bacterium
AAGCCTTTTGGCATAAAGACATTTGCTGATATTGGGTTAGTCACGCTTGAAAAAGCACAGGTATTACTATTGAAAAGATTTGATGAAATAGTGCAATACGACTATACAATAAACAAAAGTCAACTTTCAAAACGAAATTTAGAACTACTAAAGAACTATTCAAACTCTCGTTATTGGATTGAAGATTTAAAACCCAACCACAGGGATAGACATAAAAAGAAATTGAATAGTTTAATATTAGATTTTTCAATGAATTTACATCAACAGATAAAAACAGAAATTATCGAAAAGTGTGTAATGATTAACCAACTATTTGAATTAGACAAAAAAGAAAAGTGTGTAATAATTAACCATTCAAGTATAGAGTTAAATATTATAAATACTTATTCTAAAAGCCAAACAATAGTGCTTAATTAGATAATCGTTTTTATATTTGTTCTTTATCGAAAATATTATAGCGTTAGCTATTATCGTGGCATCCGAAATCTGGACAATTTCAATTAACGCCTCAAGATAATAAGTTCAATGCTCATGCTATGGCGTGGGCGTAGCTTATCTTGGCGTTGGGTTTGTCCAGAACCACGGATGCGAGGTATTGTTACTAACCCACGCTTGTCATTTCTAATAACTTCACTTTGGGTTTGGGTGGAAGCTAAAACCTAAAATGATGAGTGAGATAAAGCAACCAGTGACTCCAAAAGGCGCAATTATTTTCTGTGTTTTTTTACTGTTCCTCTTTTTAATATTTAAATGTTCTTGTAGTGAATCAAAACCTATCGAAAACAAACCAATTACAGAAAAAGAGACAAACTATGATAATGCAATCGATAATGCTCCTGAATCAACTATTGATGGACATACAACCGATGAACTCTTTGAAGTGTATCACTACATTTATTCAAAAGGCAATGTAATTGAAGCAGAAACCAATGTACTTTTTGTAGAGGGTAAAAATGATGAACTACAAGTAACTGTTGATATGCCTAACGGCAAAACTTTTGAATACTATCTAAAAAACAAAGTGGATTTAGGTACAATCAACGGCTTAGATTCCTATCTCTATACAACCGACGAAGGGGAAAAGATAAACGTTAGTTTTAAAAACGGACGTGAGATGATGGGATTTGTTGCGGGTAAACAAGATTTTGTTTTTATGAACACACCGGATTATAAAGAATAGACAACAATACAAAAAAGGTACTGTAAACCTAAAAGAAGTGGAATTTTGCAATGGGTTGCGCTCCAAAATGAAATATCTGTCACCATATTTTGGCAATGCAACAAAATATTGATAAAATTTCAAAATTTTGTTGCAACATACACTTGTAAGTTTAGACTCTTAAAGCCTTGTCATTATTGATAAAATAAGTATTTTATAAAGTTCAAATGTTGCAACAAAAAAGCAAAATAACAAGTTAAAAGTTAGCTTTTTTTGTAGTTTATTTTGCAATATCTTCTAAAGAAACATAGACATACTCTTTTAATCCCGATTTTTTAACCCGCTGAATATATATTCTTTCTATCCCACAGATTATAGTAAATATAGTATCAGAGTTTATCTTGTCACGCCTGATCCTTTCCAAAATAGAGCTATTGTCAATTGAAGAAGGAGTTGGGTTATTTTCAGGATGAGTGTGCCATTCTCCGAGATAGATTTTCTTTCCTTTGCTGTTGTTAAAATGAAAAGTCAAAAGGTTTAGCGCTCTTTTAGCTGATCTGATAAATCTATAACGACTTTGGCGATCCCCTTTTCCTGGCACTGTAATATCTGTTATGGAGAAATCTCCATTCTGTAAATAATATCCAATTAACATTCCCCCTGACTCAGGTTTTATATCGTCATTTTGAACATATTCAGAAATTTTCAATAAAACTTCCTCAGAAATTTTCAAATTAATTTCACCTAATGCAACTGTCATTTAATATTATTTTCAATTAACGAAAAAGATTCATTTTGCTCTGCAAATGTACTTATTAATAGCTGTCTGTCATTTATCAAATCTTTATCACCAATCCACGAATAAACAGCAGAAGCATCTTTTTTACCCAATATATATTCTTTCAAAATTGGAAAGATAGCTGATAGAAAATGCACAACATTTGAAGATGAATAAGGAAAATATCCTGTTTGACAGCTACCTTCAATCAAATAGGCTTTGTCGCTTTGCTCAGATGTATTCTTCAGCACAGAAAAGGGATAGTTCTCTGCTTGGATAAGTTTTAGTGCCTTCTCCGCATCTTCCGGTTTGATAAAAAGCATTTGACCACTAGCAAGATATGGTTCAACCCAAAAAATTATTGTTGGCTTTGTGAGTTTTCCGGAAATTAAATTGTTTAATATAAATTCTTCAATCATACTTGAACCGATGGCAACAATATGATAATCGCACTCATTTATAAATTCCACAGAATTATTGACTACGTCTTTCACTGATTCGATTTTAACTGCAACATCCGCTAATGGAAAATCATAAACCATTTGAGTTGCAGCAGCTTCAGCTTTTTTTTGCGCTATCATACTAAATCCCAAAAAATGCCTTTTTATATTTTCAATTGACAGACTTTCATCATCAATGAAATGAAATTTATTTATAGGCAGATTTTTTAACCAAAATAATAAGTTAGAGCCAATACTCCCTACGCCTGACAGTACTATGCTTTTTTGGGTTTCTATATATCCTGAAGTTCTTATTTGCAGCCTCTCAAGGTTTAAATTTTCAAACGTTAAGCGAAGTACATTGCTACTTGCAACTAAAGGGTTTTTTAGATATTCCAATTGAGAGTTTGCGCGGATTCCACTTAGTTTGCGAGGTAGCATTTTAGCGTTCTTGTAAGTCCAGCCATAATATTCCTGAGTATTCCCTACTGTATTGCGAAAAACTACAATAACAGAATCAGGCGGATAAGTTGAAATTAGCTTTTTAAATTCCTCATAAGCACTCTCAGTTTTCTTAATTAGCTCAAAGGATTCTAAGAAATTAACATCAAAAGGAGGCTCCTCAAATTTCTTATCAATTAGAACAACTCCTGCTTCTTCACATTTAATCCCGAGTGAAGTTGCAAACTGTTTTATTTTCTTTAGGTCATTCTCATCGTCATAAAGGAAGTATTCATAGCCGATTAAAGGTTGACTAAAATGTACCGCTTTTATATCTGCGTTTCCTGATATGGATTGAAGCCCCGAAGAAGAAATGATGTCATCCTTTGAGTATCTTAATTCCCAATATGCTTTAAACTCCCGTTGAAACTCTTGTGCTTTGTAATTTTCATCTTCCGCATCATTAATTAATTTTTTTGCTTTACTTATGATGAATAAAATGAAATCAGATAGATTATCTTTTTGCATTACAAGATTTCTGCCTTTGTCGAATATACAAATCAGGTGATTTTCGTCAATGTGAGGAATGTATTTGATTTCATTATAGTCATCTTCATTAATAAAAATAATCGGAAAATCATCTGGCAAATCAAGCGGTAGGCTCAAATAAAATCGTACATCCCGATTTTTTCCTTTTGAAAATACCTCCGTTTGGATTTCCCAAACAATTCCGTTTTTATGAAAATTATAAGGCAGAAGCACAGCATCATCATAGCTGATTACACTACATGTTTCTACCTTAACTACATCTTTCAATAATGAATCAAAGTCAATCATTAGGCAGATTTATTTTCACGAACTGTATCTTGAACATTCCAAGAACGTGCCAGTTCTGCATCATCTTCTTGGATATTTGAGCAAGGGAATCTATCTCCTAAATGTCTTTGCCATTTTGCGCAAGCATCTTTTTTACTTTTGGTTTCTATTGCCTGTGAACCGGAAACAATCATATTATTTAAAGCGTCAAGAAAAGCTGTTTTGCGTGTACTTGCTGAATATTTATCTAATAGATTTTCAGTTTTATCAATGGTAGGTCTTTTGCAAACATATTGTGCAAAAGTAAAACGAGTATCGTCAATACCATTCTGAATTGCTTTTATAGTTTCTAAAAATGCTTCATCATCATTTCCTTTCGGAACATAATAGTTAACTGCCAAAATGGTCATAACTAAACCACTCGGTAAGTTCAAGTGATGTTTATAATCAGTCCACGCTTTAAGATACCTCACAATTCTTTTGAGTTGATCCTTACCTTTCGTTTTTTCATCAAACCATAATTTAAAAGCGTATGGATCACTTTCTATCCAGCCTTTAACTTTATGAGCTAATTTCGGTACATCTACACTATCATAGAATGTTTCACTGGTATTATCAGTTGTCTTATAATAAATTGGCAAATCAACATGATAATTTTTGGCATACTGTACTCTAATACAGGTGTTTTTATCGATTGTCTCTTGATTAGTTCGATCTTTTACTGCATCATAAATCCAGTTATGTGCCGTTTGAACTGCTGGTCTGTCTTCTTCAGTACCAAAAATATAAACACCATCATCGACATCGTATTCTCCACTTATAGGAAGTATTGTCGTATTCATCGAAAATGAACCTTGCCCTTTAAACTTAACAGTATGTTTAGTACGGTTCTTTAAAAAATATGCCACAATATCATCTCGAATTGCATTTCTTGAAACTCTAAGATCGTTCTTTTTGTTAGCGCTTAAAGCTATACACCCATTAAATTCTAAAAATGTGTCATTTAAATTTGCCATGTTTTTCTATTTTGTTGGTTTGTTAATTAAATATTCTTTTTTGTTTTCAAAAAAGGAAGATATTTCCTGTTTCTTCTTATAAATATCAGCCTTATCCTTTCCTTTTCCTTTTATTAAATCGAGCGCAGGTTTGGTTGCTACATCCAACTGGACTAAATCTTCCTGTTCACTTGAAACATCAGAAGTCGGAACTCTAACATAATCAATTGATATGTCAGAAATCAGCTTTATTTTTTCCATGAAAAAATGAGTGAAAAAACTTTGACCAGTTAGTGAAGTTTCAAACAAATCAGACTTCCAATCAAGAAATGAACGATTACGCTTTAACCCTGTAGGTTTACCTCCTGATAAGGATAAACTACTAATTGATAAAATTTTGAGCTTGTCAAATTCTTTGTCCTTACCAACAAAATAGTCAAGTGCTTCCAATAACCCAACAAGGGTTGGATTATTACCCCATACACCTCCATCAATAAATTGTTTATTGTTGTAATAAGGAATTTCCGCCATTGGGAAATAGGTAGGCGCAGCTGAGGTAGCCAATGCAACATCAACCATTTTTGCCCCATTATCACGGTCTAGGTTTCCTTCTTTATGGTCAAACTTAAAAATGAACGGTCTAGCTTCTGTTATTGTATAACTCGGTATGCAAAGTAAATTGTTACTATCCCCTATTTTTGCCTCTCCAAAAATTTTCTCTAAAGATTTTTTTAATTCTTTATCTGAAAATTTACCACCCCAAAACATTTGGTTTAACAATCCCCTACTAATTTTAGTATTTCTGAATTTAACTTTCCTAAAAGAAGGAAATATTTTAGAACCTTCCGTTTCATAAAACGAGCAAATCTCAGATGCAGGAATTTTTAAAGACAAAGCTAATGCTATCAATCCCCCTGTCGATGTGCCACAAATCATATCGAAATAATCTGATATTTGGCAATTATATTTTTCTTCAAACTCAGCAAGTATTGTTGAAGAATACAAGCCTTTAATACCACCTCCGTCGATGGAAAGAATTTTAAATGTTTTGCTCATAAAGTTTGGTTTAGCATAATTCAGTCAATTATCATGCCTTCAAACAATTTTGATATTTATTGAAAAAAAAATATGCCAAGCTGGCATATTTTATATAATTAATATTGTTTTTTAGTTTTTTATTTGAAATTGATAATCCTTTAACTTAACGTTTGTAAGGCTTTACAGTTGTGTCATAGTGTCATATTTGCGAATTAAAATTTCATTCTTTGGATTCTCACAGCATTTAAGATAGCTAATAATGCTACCCCAACATCAGCAAAGACAGCTTCCCACATTGTAGCTAAACCACCAGCACCGAGAATAAGCACTATTCCTTTTACTACGAATGCCAATGTGATGTTTTGCCAAACAATTCTTTTGGTTTGTTTACCAATATTTATAGCCATTGCAATTTTACTTGGTTTATCATCCTGAATGACAACATCAGCGGTTTCAATAGTGGCATCACTACCTAAACCGCCCATTGCAATACCTACATCACTCAAAGCAACTACCGGTGCATCGTTAACACCATCACCAACAAAGGCAACAGTTGCGTTTTTAGCTTTGATTTCCTTAACCTTGTTTACTTTATCTTCAGGCAATAAATCACCAAAAGCATTAATAATGCCTAATCTATCTGCTACAAATTTGACAACAGTGCTTTTATCACCACTTAACATTGTGGTTTTTACGTTTAAGGCTTTGAGCCTGTTAATTGTTTCCTGAGCATCTTTTTTTATAACATCGGCTATTGTGATATAACCAACAAACTTTTTATCATAGGCAACGGCAATAAGCGTGTAAACGATTGAATTTGGATCAATATCGTATGGAATAGAATGTTTGTCCATCATCTTAAAATTACCGACTAACAAGCTCTTACCGTCAACAGTAGCCTTTAAACCGTGACCGGCTATTTCCTCAACCTTGCCAAGCTTAATAGAAGTATTAACTTTTCCAACAAATTCGTGAATGGCAGTCGCTACGGGATGAGTGCTTTGGCTTTCTAAAGCATTGACCATTTGCAATATTTCCTTTTGCTTAAACTGCTTATCAAATACAACTTCCTGTACTTTGAAAACGCCTTCAGTCATTGTGCCGGTTTTATCCATTACAACGTGCTGAACTGAAGCAATCACATCAAGGAAATTACTTCCTTTGAACAATATGCCATTTTTACTTGCTGCTCCAATTCCGCCAAAATAGCCTAAAGGAATAGAGATAACTAAGGCACAAGGGCAGGAAATAACCAAAAATATCAAAGCTCTGTACAGCCAATTTGAAAAGACGTAATTCTCAACAAAGAAGTAAGGCACAAACGCTATTAAGACAGCCAATAAAACTACAATAGGAGTATAGATTTTGGCAAACTTCCTGATGAATAATTCGGTAGGTGCTTTTTGCGCTGTGGCATTTTGCACCAATTCCAATATTTTAGAAAGCTTACTATCTGTATAAGCTGTGGTGACTTTAACCTGTGAAACTTTGGTTAAGTTTATCATTCCGGCTAAAACAGTATCTCCTTTGGCTTTTGTATCGGGTTTGCTTTCGCCTGTTAAGGCAGCTGTATTGAATGAAGCCGAATCGGAAAGCAGCTCACCATCTAAACCTAACTTTTCACCGGCTTTCAATTGAATTATATCACCAATTTTGGCATCGGCAGCTTTGATAGTTTGTGCTTCAGATTTAACTAAGATAGTTACCTCATCAGGTCTTTGATCTAATAAAGATTTGATATTGGCTTTGGCTCTTGTTACTGCTAATGTTTGGAAAACTTCTCCAACAGAATAAAACAGCATTACAGCGACAGCTTCGGGATATTCACCAATGGCAAATGCACCCACAGTAGCAATAACCATCAAAAGAAATTCGGAAAATATTTCCCCTTCTTCTATGCTTTCAAATGCTTCTTTTATGACAGGGAAACCAACAGGTATATAGGCTACAACGTACCACACAATTCTTATCCACCCTGTAAACCATACAGGCTTAAAATAGTAGTCAAAACTGATGGCTGTTAATAGTAATGCCAAAGAAATGATGGAAGGCAAAAACATCTGAAATGTACTTTCATTTGCATTGTGGCTGTGATCGTGGTCGTGACCATCATCCTCTGAATGTTCCTGATGCTTTTTGTTTTTAACTGTACAGCAGCTATCATCCTGAATCAAATCTTTTGCACCGGCTTTGGTGTAAATCTTTTCTTCCTGAGTACAGCAAAGCTGTTTTCCCTGAGCATCGTATTTGTGCTGATGTTTCTTCATTTTTTCTAAGCTTTACAGCATCCATCTAAGGAAGCCAAACCTTCTTCAGTTGCTTTTACCTCATCAGCATCATAACCTAATTTGGCAATGCTTTTTTTAATTTCCAATAAAGTAGTTTTCTTTGGATTGTAATAGATGGTAAAGGTTTGCGCCTTATCATCCAGCTCATACATTTTAACACCTTTTATTTTAAGCATTTCGGTATTGAATTTTAACCCACAGGTTTCACATTGTTTGCAGTGGTCACAATGTAACATAGTTTTTATTATTGCCTTTTGGTTGCTTTTTTGAGCCATTGCTGAGTTTGAAACAAATAGCATCAGTGCTAAACAAAAAATTGATTTTAAAATTGTAGTTCTCATAGTGTATATTTATATAGTTAATTTATTAATGTTCGTGTTCGCCACCGCCTTTTGATTGTGCCAATAGATAATA
>JAZKCP010000052.1:35638-40705 GCA_040388035.1 Bacteroidota bacterium
TTTCATTTGCATTGTGGCTGTGATCGTGACCATCCTCATCTGAATGTTCCTGATGCTTTTTACTTTTAACAGTGCAACAGTTATCATCCTTAATCAAATTTTTTGCGCCAGCTTTGGCATAGATTTTTTCTTCCTGAGTGCAACAAAGCTGTTTGCCTTGAGCATCGTATTTGTGTTGATGTTTCATAATTAAATTTATTAATGTTCGTGTTCGCCACCGCCTTTTGATTGTGCCAATAGATAATAAGCACCCTTAATTACAATTTTGGCATCAGAAGGGATTTCTTCAGTGAGCTTTACTTCAGTATAGCCTAAATCGGTTGTTCCGGTTATAACCTCAACAGCTTTGAAATGGATTTCTTTGTGCTGTTCTTCACCTTCCTTATGTTCTTCACCTTCTTTGTGTTCATGTTCTTCTGATTCCTTTGCAGGGGCTTCCTTGTGATTATCATCCTGAATGTAGATAAAATACTTATCACCGTTCCTAACAATAGCATCTCTAGGCAATGCCTGAACGGTTTGATTTGAAATATTGATGTTGGCTGCAACATACATTCCTGAGATTAAGTCTTTGGCATCGCTTGGGTTAATTTTAGCGTGTACAGCCACAGTCTTACTATCATTAGAGAATGATTTATTGATACCGAATATTTTCCCTTTGATGGATTTATTGGATTGGTTTGTTAGAACAAAATCAACTTCCTGACCAACTGAGATTTTGCCCATATCTTTTTCAAAAACATTCAGGTCAAGGTGCATCTGACTATTATCGACAACTTCAAAGAGGGTCACGCCTGTTTCTGCAAATGCTCCTTTAGTGATACTTATTTTACCAACATAGCCACTAATAGGGGCAACAATCGGAACTAATGAAGTGCTGCCGTTCGGGCTAACGTGCAAAGCCTGTAATTTGTTTTTGGCTGCCTGAGCTTTGGCTCTTTCTCCTGCCAATTTTGACTTTACTTCCTGAAATGTTTTTCGTGGATTAACATTCTCATCGCTCAAAGTTTTTTGGCGTTTAAATTCCAGCTCTAAATATTCAATATTGGCAACAGCGGATTGATATTCTTCCTGCATTTCAGAAACCTCAAGATTTTGGATTGTAGCCAATGTTTTGCCTTTGGTTACAAATGTTCCCTCTAAAACAAAAATATCCTTTACAACGCCACCAATCAGCGTAGAAACATCAGCCCTGTTTTGTGGTGGTACGGCTGTATAACCATTGGCTTTGATAATGGTGTTGAGGTTCTTCATTTCAATACTTCCGGTTTCAATGCCGATTGTTTTGGCTTGTATCTCTGTTAATGCTACTTCCGTTTCTGATTTTTCTTCTTCGTGTTCTTCTGTGGCTTCCTTTTTACCACAGGAAACCAGCAGGAAAAGTGAAATTGAAAGTATAAATAAGGATGATTTATTAATGATTATATTTTTCATTTTACTTAATGTTAATTGTTAGAGATTGATGGAAACTGCAACTGAATTGCACTTTGGTTATATAGATTAATCGCTTCAGCATTTTGTTTCTTTATATCAATAGCCTGATTTAAGAAACTGATATAAGACCAATAGCTCATATCACCATTTTCATAGCTCTTTTGGGCTGAATTAATGATTTGATTGGCATATTCCAAACCTTCGTTTTGATAATAATCGAGAGCCTTTTTTTGTTTGTCAAATTCATTTTGCAATTCCTCTTTTTTCAGTGTTAGTGTTAGTTTGTTTCTGTCCAACATCATTTGAGATTGGGCAGTATTGATTTCCGATGCTTTGGCTTTAGCGGTATTTGCTCCACCAAAAAGCGGTAGTTGTAAACCGGCTGTAAAGCCCTGAAATAGCGATTTTGTATCAATGGTTTGGGCAAAATAGCCTAAACCTAATTTTGGTGTTCTCTGTGCCTTAAAAACGCTGGTTTCTTTTTGATTAACTAATATCTGTTGAGAATAATAGTCATTTACTAAGCCATCTATTTTTGAGCCGTCAACATCTAAAGTGCCTTTGTACATCAATATAGAAGAGGCATAAGGAATAATGGCATTGTCACTCTGTACAAAGTATTGCAACTGCTTCTGATAAATAACCAAATCATATTCAATCTGTGCCTTTATGGTTTCAATTTCCTTTACTTTAGCTTTGGCACTGATGACTTCAATGTTTCCGCTTTCGCCTGTTTGAAATCGCAGCTCTGCATTTTTAAGAAACTTAGTGTAAATGACATTCAATTCGTTGTTCAGTTTTTGCACCTCAACGCCATACAAATATTGATAATAGGCTAATGTTACGGCTTTTTCAATTTCATATTCAGACATTGCTTTTTTCTTTTCAGCCAACTTTGCCAATTCTTCCTGTAACTGCCTGTTAGCCTTAGTGATTTTCCCGATTGGAAAATACTGCTGAACAGATACATTGTGGTCATAGGCATCACTGTTAAATTGTCCACCCTGATATTGAATCTGTAACGGATCAGCCTGAAAAGCTCCTTTTTTCAGGGCTTTTTGCTTTTCAATTTCCTTATCGGCAATTTTCAATGTTGCATTATTCTTGTTGGCTAATTCAACTGCTTGTTCTAATGAAACCGGCTGATTATTCTGAGCAAAAGAGAATGTACTCAATAGCAAAATCACCGCTGTAATAACTGAAGTTTTCATATTGTTTCTTCTTTTAATTCCTTTTTCAAATAATAAATAAAGTATAGGCAATACAATAAGCGTTAATAATGTTGCTGAAAGTAAACCACCAATTACTACTGTTGCCAATGGTTTCTGAACCTCAGCACCACCGCTGGTAGATAATGCCATTGGCATAAATCCTAATGAAGCCACAGCAGCAGTCATTAAAACAGGTCGTAACCTTGTTTTAGTTCCAATCAGAACCCTTTGTAATGGATCGGTGATACCTTCTGCCTTTAGTTGATTGAAATAGGATATAAGCACAATGCCATTCAAAACGGCAATACCAAACAAGGCTATAAATCCTATTCCGGCTGAAATGCTGAAGGGCATACCTCTTAACCACAAGGCAAATACACCGCCAATGGCAGAAAGTGGAATTGCAGTAAAAATCAATAAGGATTGTTTAATGCTGTTGAATGTAAAGTATAGTAATACCAATATTAATCCTAAAGCAATAGGAAGCGCAACAGATAATCTTTTATTGGCTTCGATGAGGTTTTCAAATTGTCCACCATAGGTAATGTAGTAACCGGCAGGAAGTTTAAACTTACCATCCAGCTTAGATTGAATTTCTTCAACTACGCTTTTAACATCCCTTCCACGAACATTTAACCCCACAGTTATCCTTCGTTTTCCATCTTCCCTTACCACCTGAACTGCACCCTGCTCATAGCTTATTGATGCTACCTGAGAAAGTGGGATTTGCTGCCCATTTGGTAACGGAATGAATAAATTGCTAACATCTGAAATATCTGCCCTGTTATCTTTGTTTAGTCTTACTACTACATCAAAGCGTTTGTTTTCTTCATAAATTTTACCGGCACTTTCTCCTGCGAATGAGGAACGAATAATTTGATTAATATCGCTGATATTTAATCCGTATAAAGCTATTTTGTTATAGTCATACTTCACAGTGATTTGTGGCAATCCAGCAACCTTATCAGCTTTCAAATCACCAATACCTTCAATAGATTTAATCTTTGATATTAACTCTTTGGCTTTATTGTCCAATACCTCTAAATCATCACCAAATATCTTAATGGCTATATCGCTCCGGCTTCCTGTCATTAGCTCATTAAAGCGCATTTGAATCGGTTGTGAAACTTCGATGTTCGCTCCTGGAATTGCTTCCATTTCTTCTTTCATCAAATTGGCTAAATCTTCCCAATTATCAGCTGAAGTCCATTCATCTTTATCCTTCAGCACTATAATCAAATCTGCACTTTCGATAGGCATTGGATCAGTTGGTATTTCACCGCTACCAATTTTGGCAACAATAGTTTTTATTTCAGGGAATTTTGCTTTTAGAAGCTTTTCATATTTGGTTGTGGTTTCCACCGTTTGGCTTAATGAGCTTCCTGTCATTATGGTTACATTAAGTGCTAAATCGCCTTCTTCGATTGTTGGGATAAATTCACCACCCATATTTTGAAAAGTGAATAAAGCCAATGCAAATAAGCCGATAGAAATGACTATAACTGCTTTTTTCATTTCCAGTGCCTTGTTCAACAGCGGAGTGTATTTGCGCTCAAACCAAGCCATCATCCTGTCGCTGAAATTGGCTTTGTGTTCCGTGTTTTTAGATAGGAACATTGCACTCATCATAGGAACATAAGTTAAAGACAAAATGAAAGCTCCAATAACAGCAAAACCAACTGTCATAGCCATTGGTTTAAACATTTTACCTTCAGTTCCCACTAATGCCAAGATTGGCAGATACACGATCAGAATGATGATTTCACCAAAGGCAGCACTGTTTCTGATTTTAGAAGCTGATTGATAAACTTCGCTATCCATTTCAGCCTGTGTTAATTCCTTCTTTCGTTTGAGGTTTGCTAAATGGTGCATTGTGGCTTCAACAATGATTACTGCACCATCTACAATAATTCCGAAATCAATAGCCCCTAAACTCATTAGGTTACCGCTTACACCGAAGTAATTCATCAGGATAACGGCAAAAAGCATTGATAGTGGAATTACTGAAGCGACAATTAATCCGGCACGAAGGTTTCCAAGAAACAGAATCAAAACAAAGATTACTATTAATGCTCCTTCGATGAGGTTTGTGGTAACAGTTCCAATAGCATTAGAAACCAATTTACCTCTGTCAATGAATGGTTCTGCAATCACTCCTTCAGGTAAACTTTTATTAATTTGTACCATTCGCTCCTTAACTCGCTCAACTACTGCACTTGAGTTTTCACCTTTGAGCATCAGCACCAATCCACAAACTATTTCGCCTTTTCCATCTTTTGTTGATGCACCATAACGCAAAGCAACGCCTTCACGAACGGTTGCAACATCACGAACCAAGACAGGAGAACCATTTCTGTTTTTGATTACTACATTCTGTAAATCGCTTATTCCTGATGCCATTCCAACACCCCTAATAAAGTAG
>JAZKCP010000053.1:0-12973 GCA_040388035.1 Bacteroidota bacterium
AGCACAGCTAATTCGTGTTAAAAATCAAAACCGATGATTTCAGTTGCAGAAGCGTTCGCAATACTTGATAATCTAAGTGATCCCAAAAGAACGGTGGAACTTCCGCTTTTGGAAGCTCGCAATCATATCTTGGCAGAAACAGTACATTCCTCTATCAACATGCCGCCATTCAGGCAAGCAACTATGGATGGCTTTGCTATTGCTTTGCAGGATTCATTGCAGTATGAGATAGTGGGTGAAGTCAAAGCCGGAGATTTCTATACAAAAGAGTTAAAACCCGGTCAGGCCTTAAAAATATACACCGGAGCTGCGGTTCCTAATTCAACACAGGCGGTAATCCAGATTGAAAAAGTAAAAATTGTTGATTCTGATTTGTTTCTTCTTGAAACAATAAAACCCGAAACCAACGTCCGTCAACTCGGTGCACAGATTACCAGAGACGCAATTGCTTTCGAAGAAGGAACATTTTTGAATCCGGCAGCGATTGGATTCTTGACGGGATTGGGATTTACAAAAGTGAGCGTTTATCAAAAACCATTGGTTGGAATTGTAGTAACCGGAAATGAGCTTATTTCAGCAGGAGAAAATCTGCCAGACGGAAAAGTATACGAAAGCAATGCAATAATGCTGCAAACGGCTTTATTTAATGCAAATTTTAACACTGTTTCGCTTTACAAAGTCAACGACGATTTTGAAAACACTAAAACCGCTCTTGAAAAAGCCATTAAAGAAAACGATGTTGTGTTAGTTTCGGGCGGAATTTCTGTCGGCGATTATGATCTTGTTGGCAAAGCGTTGGAAAGTCTAAACGTTGAAACGTTGTTTTATAAAGTCAATCAAAAACCCGGAAAACCTTTGTTTGTTGGAAAGCAAGATGACAAGTTAATTTTTGCCTTGCCGGGAAATCCCGCAGCCAGTCTGGTGTGTTTTTATATCTATGTATTGCCAACATTGCAAAACCGCTCAGGAAAGGACTTTAGATACGGGTCAGGACTAAAGAAGAATTTATCACATGATTTTGATGTTGATAATCCGCGTAGCCAGTTTTTGAAAGCTACAGTCTCCGGAAATGAAGTTACCGTACTTTCGCATCAGGATTCGGGCATGCTCGATTCCTTTGCGCTTGCCAATGCCTTGATTTATGTTCACGAAGGAAAATACCAATTAGTAAGAGAAGATAAAGTTTCGGTGTATCTTATTTAAAATCATAATTGTCATTATATTTACGGTTCGTTAATTTTAGAAATATGCTTTCAGGCGAACTCATTCAGTCTCCGTTATTACTCATTTTATTGTTGGTTGTTGCATTTTTGTATGCCAGTGTGGGTCACGGTGGTGCCAGTGGTTATCTGGCTTTGATGAGTTTGTTTGCGTTCCCGGTTACCTTTATGAAACCAACAGCTTTGGTCTTGAATATCGTAGTGTCCGGTATTTCGTTTTGCTTTTATTATCGTGAGAAAAAATTTGATTGGAAGTTGTTTTATCCGTTTGCAATAACATCGATTCCGTTTTCCTTTTTAGGCGGAATCATTACGATTGAAGCTCAAATCTACAAAATAATCTTAGCGACTCTTCTTCTATTTGCGGTAGCAAGACTGCTGGGATTATTCGGAAAACAAAATGGAGAATTAAAGTCAGTCAATATTCTGTTAGCTTTATTTATTGGAGCCATAATTGGCTTTTTATCTGGGTTGATAGGTATTGGTGGCGGAATTATTTTGGGTCCGGTAATACTGCTTTTGGGCTGGGGAGATATAAAAAAAACGGCAGCAGTTTCAGCATTATTTATCTTTGTAAATTCAATTTCAGGACTTTTCGGATTTCTGTCAAAAGGTGGGATTTTGCCGATATCGTCAGTATCTTTGATAGCTGTAGTTTTGATTGGCGGAATCCTCGGCGGCTATTTTGGAAGCAAAAAAATGAATACGCTTGTACTTCGAAATGTTTTGGCTTTTGTGTTATTGATTGCTATCTTTAAATTGTATACAACCTAATGGAAATTACAGTAAAATATTTCGGAATTATAGCCGATATTGCGCGGAAAAAAGAAGAAGTGTTTTTTATTGACGACGAGTCAAATTCAGTAAAAAAACTACAATCGATAATTGAAATAAAATATCCTAAAATACTGGTTACTAATTATTCAATTGCCTTGAATGAAAAATTCTTACAAAATGATATTTTGCTAAAAAATAATGATATAATAGCACTTTTACCTCCGTTTGCCGGAGGATAAAAAAATGTGAATAAAATGAAACGTTACGAACGACAAATTGCCTTGCCTGAAATCGGAATTTCCGGTCAACAAAAACTCGCTAAAGCCAAGGTTCTGATAATAGGAATTGGCGGTTTAGGTTGTCCTGTTTTGCAGAATCTTGTTGGCGCCGGAGTTGGCACTATCGGACTTGTTGATGGTGACGTTGTCGATGAAACCAATCTGCATCGCCAGTTTCTATACACTTTGAATGATTGTGGAAGAAATAAAGTGGAAGTAGCCTCAGAAATTGCTTCAAAGCAAAATCCCGAAGTAGTAATAATTCAATATCTGAATTATTTCACAAAGCAAAACTGTTTTGATATTGTATCTGATTATCATATCATTGTGGATTGCACTGATAATATACCAACACGTTACTTAGTTAATGATGTGGCTGTGGCAAAAGGAATTCCGATGGTGTATGCATCAATCCATAAATTTGAAGGACAACTATCCGTTTTTAATTATAAAAACGGACCAACATACCGTTGTCTGTTTCCGGAAAATGAAAGATTGGAAACCATTCCGAATTGCAATCATTCTGGAGTTATAGGTGTGTTGCCAAATGTTTTGGGAACAATGCAGGCAAACGAAGTGCTAAAGATTATTCTGGGGATTGGCCAGGTTTTGAGTGACAAATTATTATTGTATGATAGTTTAGATAATAGCTTTCAAACTACTAAAATTCAAAAACATAAAGATTTTATAAATAAAGCAAAAATTGAAAATCGAAGCATTTCTGAAACTGATTTTTTAACCGATGAGAACGCCTTAGTAATTGACATAAGGGAAGATTATGAAGCGCCAAAATTGGATTTAGAAAATATCAAAAACATACCTTTGTCGGAGTTGGATAATTTCCTAAAAGATATTGATAAAAACCAAAAGATTATTTTGCTTTGCCAACACGGATACAGAAGTGAACTGGCGGTTGATTATCTTCTTAAAAAAGGATTTACAAAAGCCTCCCATTTGCAAAACGGAATAGAATCGTTAGAGACAATAAACAATGACAACTGATAAGCCAAAAAGGACAGGCTTCATTCAAGGCGCAATTTCTTCTGAATTCATTGGAAATTCCATCGCGAAGCACCAAAGCAAGACGACAATTGGAGCGCATAATATTTTCCTTGGACAGGTTCGGGCCGATGACATTGATGGTAAAACGGTTGTTGCCATCGAGTATTCAGCTTACGAGGAAATGGCAGAAAAGAGTATTTACGAGATTAGGGAAGCGGCTTTTGCCAAATATGACTTAACTTGTATGCATGTTTATCACAGCTTAGGAATTGTAAAAACGGGCGAAATTTGTTTGTTTGTCTTTGTTTCTGCACCACGAAGAAAAGTGGTTTTTGAAGCCATAGAATTTTTAGTAGAGGAAATAAAACAAAAAGTCCCGGTATTTGGCAAGGAAATTTTTGAGGACGAAACCTATACATGGAAGAAAAACACATAAAATGGTAGACATTACACATAAAATCGCCACGCTAAGAACCGCCGTGGCACAAGCTATTGTAAAGGTCGGTTCGACAGAAACCATTCAGGCAATTTTGGATAAAAAGGTTCCAAAAGGCGATGTGTTGGAAGTTTCGAGGACTGCGGGCTTATTTGCAGTAAAAAACACGACAAACGCAATTCCAGACTGCCATCCAATACCGATTGAATATACCGGAATTCAGTTTGAATGTCTTGAAGACAGCATCAAAATTGAAGTTACGGTTAAGGCGATTTATAAAACCGGTGTTGAGGTTGAGGCCATGCATGGCGCATCTATCGTCGCTCTTACAATCTACGATATGTTGAAACCAATCGATAAAAATGTTGAAATCTCAACCGTAAAATTGCTTCATAAAAAAGGCGGAAAATCAGATTATGCTATAAAACAAAACCTAAACTTAACTGTTGCTGTTCTGGTTTGTTCTGATAGCGTTGCTTCAGGCAAAAAGAAAGACAGTGCAGGGAAAATCATTGCTGAAAAACTTGAAAAACTAGGGCTAACAATTTCTGACTACGACATCCTTCCGGATGAAATAACAGAAATTCAAAATAGCATAAATCAACTCTGCGACAAGAAAGCAAATTTGATTATTTTGACTGGCGGAACGGGTTTGTCTAAAAGAGACATAACTCCGGAAGCAATCATTCCGTTGATAGACAGGAGAATTCCTGGAATTGAAGAAGCTATTCGTTCCTACGGACAGGAACGAACTCCATTTGCCATGTTGTCGCGAAGTGTTGTCGGTTTTAAAGGTGAAACCTTACTGATGGCTTTACCAGGCTCAGCCAATGGCGCGGCAGAATCGATAGACGCCGTTTTTCCGTCTATATTGCATTTATTTCAATTATTGAACGGGTTTGATCATGGAAAATAACAGGCTGTTACAAGATGAATTTGGTCGTAAACACGACTATTTGCGTATTTCGATTACAGAACACTGTAATTTGAGATGTACTTATTGCATGCCCGAAAACGGAATAAAGCTTACGCCAAAGCCACATTTAATGACAACGGATGAAATTGTATCGATTGCTCAGACCTTTGTAAATCTTGGCGTAACAAAAATCAGATTGACCGGTGGCGAACCGTTAGTCAGGAAAGATGCCAAAGAAGTTATATTGAGATTGGGAAAATTGGGAATAAATCTGACTATCACGACCAACGGAATTTTAGTTTCCGACTTTATTGAAACATTCAAGGAAGCCGGAATTGAAACCGTAAACATCAGCATTGACAGTTTAGTAAAAGATAAATTTAACCAAATAACCAGACGCGAATATTTTGATATTGTTCAGAAAAACATTAATTTGTTGTTGAAAGAAAATTTTAATGTTAAACTTAACGTAGTTTTGATTAAGTCATTTAATAACAGTGAAATACTGGATTTTGTTTCGTTGACAAAAAGCAAAAATATTCAGGTTCGTTTTATTGAGTTTATGCCTTTTAGCGGCAACCAATGGGACAAATCAAAATTGGTATCCTATCCCGAAATTATGGAAACTGTGCAGTCCGAATATAAGCTTAGCCAGATTGAACGTTTGCAGGATTCTCCAAACGATACCGCCAAAAACTTTAAGATCAATTCCCATTTGGGTAGCTTTGCCATTATCAGTTCGGTTACCAATCCTTTTTGCAGCACCTGCAATCGCATTCGGTTGACAGCAGATGGGAAACTAAAAAACTGCCTGTTTTCCAATTCCGAAACACCGTTATTGGAAACTATGCGTGCCGGTGAATCTATCCTTCCGTTGATTGAACAAAACCTGCTTTCCAAAAAAGCAGTGCGCGCCGGCATGGATGACGACCTGAAATTCCAAAATCCGGAACTGTTTTCCCAAAACAGAAGCATGATAGCCATTGGTGGTTAAGGGCTTTTCAACAATTTCCAATTTTCTCAAAACTATGCTTTTGAGTACCTGAAGCCCACTTGGCTTCCTTCTCTTAATATCAAAGGTTCAGAACCTTGTTAATAAGTTTGCTTTTGACAGAATTGGCTGCCTTTGATTTCCTTGTAATTTTAGTTTACTAACCAATCGTGATACTTCATGATTTAAAACTAAACGTATGAAAAAACTATTAGCCGAATTTTTTGGTACTTACTGGCTCGTCTTTGGCGGCTGCGGAAGCGCGTTGTTTGCCGCTGGAATCCCGAACGTAGGCATTGGATTCGTTGGCGTTTCCCTGGCTTTTGGACTAACTGTATTAACCATGGCTTATGCTGTTGGCCATATTTCCGGTGGTCATTTTAACCCTGCGGTTTCTATTGGACTTTGGGCAGGCGGAAGATTTGAAGCAAAAAATTTACTGCCTTACATAGTTTCCCAATGTATTGGAGCCGTTGCTGCAGGAGGAACACTTTTCTTTATTTGGTCAGGAAAAGCAGGGAATATCATCGATAACACCAAAGCAGGAGCATTTGCTTCAAATGGTTATGATGGCTTTTCTCCCGATGGCTATTCAATGGTATCTTGTTTTGCTGCTGAGTTCATTTTGACCATGTTCTTTTTGCTTGTAATCCTTGGAGCAACGGGGAAATTCTCTCATGTTAAATTCGCTGGAATTGCTATTGGTTTGGCGCTAACCTTAATCCACTTAATCAGTATTCCAATTACGAATACCTCTGTGAATCCTGCCCGTTCATTATCACAGGCGTTTTTTGCAGGCGGAACGCCTTTAACCCAGGTTTGGCTGTTTTGGGCAGCGCCAATTGCAGGCGCATTGGTTGGTGGAATTGTCTATAAAAAATTATTGCATAAGCACAATCCAGAATAGTTTATAAAATATATTTCATAAAAAAACGATGGTGCTAAGCCATCGTTTTTTTTAATTCTGAGAAATGAATAAAAGTTGTCACTAGCCCCGATAGGAATGGCATCCTTTTTCTTTGCAAAAGAAAAAGATATAATGGATAGCGGGAAGATACATCCCAGACGACAGCTGTGGCTGTGCTATTAGAAACTAAATTACCGAATGTCCACCGGACATTCTCCTCTTAATATCAAATCATGTAGCGCGGATAGCGGGACAGTATTTCTTTAGAACAGTATTCGTTGTGCTCCTAAACTTCCAAACTATTTTTTTACTTTTGGTATATGAATTCATTGTTCCCCAAAGAAAAAATCACTTTCGATGTTCCCGATGCTGAAATTGAATATTATCCCAATTTTTTCGACAGCAATCGTGCGGAC
Organism: Bacteroidota bacterium; assembly: GCA_040388035.1. Lineage (GTDB taxonomy): Bacteria > Bacteroidota > Bacteroidia > Flavobacteriales > Flavobacteriaceae > Flavobacterium. The sequence goes on from JAZKCP010000053.1 coordinate 6,944, forward strand.
GAACTTTTTGAGAAATTGAGAAACGAAATTCCGTGGCAACAGGACAGTATTACGGTTTTTGGGAAAACGTATCCACAACCAAGGTTAACAGCTCTTTTTGGCAATGAAGGAAAGCCCTACAGCTATTCGAATATTGTAATGCAGCCGCATCATTGGAATCCATTATTGATGTTCATTAAAAATGAAATTGAGGAAATCTGCCTTGAGAATTTCACCACAGTTTTGCTTAATTACTACCGCGACGGAAAAGACAGCAACGGCTGGCACGCCGATAATGAAAAAGAATTGGGGCGAAATCCTGTTATTGCTTCTGTGAGTTTTGGTGCCGAAAGAATGTTTCATTTGCAGCACAATACGATCAAGGAACAGAAACTGAAAATAAAGCTGGAACACGGAAGTTTGCTTATTATGAAAGGCGCCACGCAGCATTTCTGGAAGCATCAGATTCCGAAAACGGCTAAACCTATCGGACCAAGAATAAATCTCACTTTTAGGATTATCAAATAGTTGTTTTGCTATATTTGAAGTAAATACAGTAGCCATGAACGAAATAATCAATTATTTTTCTGCGATTCCGTCTTCACATCGTGCTTTAATTTTGGCTGGTGGAATTGCCATGTTCTGGTTGATTGAAAGCGCGGTTCCGTTTATAAAATTTGAATATAGAAAATGGCAGCACGCGGGAATCAACATCTTTTTCACGGTTACGACCATTATTGTCAACTTTTGCCTGGCGTTTATTTTATTGAATACTGCAGAATGGACTATCAAAAATGACTTTGGATTGTTGAATTGGCTTCCAAAATTTAATATCTGGATTAATACCATTGTCGGCTTATTACTATTGGATTTGATTGGAGCTTATTTAGCGCACTTGGTAGAGCATAAAGTAAAATTCCTTTGGCGCTTTCATTTGGTACACCATACCGATACTTGGATTGACACCACTTCAGCAAACAGGCATCATCCCGGAGAAAGCGTGCTGCGGTTTATTTTCACAACGCTCGGTGTTCTGATTGTGGGCGCTCCAATGTGGATGGTTTTTTTATACCAAACCTTGTCTGTTGTGGCAACGCAATTCACTCACGCTAATATTGTTCTACCCAAAAAGTTTGACAGGATTTTAAGTTATGTTATTGTTTCTCCCGATATGCACAAGGTGCATCATCATTATGTTTTGCCTTATACAGACAGTAATTACGGCAATATTTTTTCGGTATGGGATAGGCTGTTCGGTACTTTTAAAACTCTAGACAGGGAAAAATTGATATACGGAGTTGACACCCATATGAAACCTGAGGAAAACAATAAGCTTTCTAATCTGCTGGCTATTCCTTTTCAAAAAAAACGTTCTCCGGATCGTTAAGATTAAAAAAAATACATAGTCATGCTTGAAACTAATTATTTTTTTTATTAATATTGAAATACGAATTAACCATTAACATTCTTATCATTTAAAATGCTTTTACAGAAATGAAAAAAAGTAGACTAGTTGAACTTGACAGCGAAGAACTAGAAAGAGTTTTCAGCATGGCACAGGAGGAAAGAAAACCTTTTGAAGTACTTAAGGAAGAATTTGGACTTACAGAAAACGAAGTTACCGAATTGATGCGTAAGCGATTATCAAAAGATAAATTTGAGCTTTGGAAAAAGAAAGCTTGCGGAAGTAAGCCAAAACCAAAACCTATCATCGACGACTTTGATGATTTAGACAGTAAATACTACATCAAAAATAAATTTGATTAAAAAAAAACTCTTGCCGGGCAAGAGTTTTTTTTTTATTTAATTCAGAAACGTAGCGGCATAGTTTTAGTTAATCATATCTAAAAAATTGAAAACCTCTGTAACTAATGGTTAATTTTGAGGACTTATTTTTTAAAAATATAAAACTTCAGTAATGAAAAAACTACTTCTGAGTGCCATTTTTACTTTGTCTGTATTTAGTTATACTGCCACAGCGCAAAAAAAAGCTACTCCAAAATTACCTGTCAAGGAACAAGTAAAAACGAATGTAAATTTAAATCAGGTAAATGCCGTCATTGATTTAACCAAAGTTAAGAATGATAAGGTTGGCGTAACTATTACACCGCCACAATTTTCCTCAAACGAAATTGTTTTCCACATTCCAAAGACGGTTCCGGGAACTTATTCTACCGATAACTATGGAAAACTAATAGACGATTTCAAAGCATTTGATAAAAATGGGAAAGAATTGGTTACTTCTAAAACTGATGATAATTCATGGAAAATCTCCAATGCCAAATCGTTAGCAAAGATAACCTACAATGTAAATGATACCTATGATTCCGAAGTAGGTAAAGGTTTTATGAAGGAAGATATATTCTCTCCGGCCGGGACAAACATTCTGGAAGGAAAAAACTTTATGGTGAATAACCATGGTTTTGTGGGTTATTTCGAAGACAAAACGCAATTAACTGAAATCCCTTATAAGCTTACAATCCTTCATCCAAAAGACCTTACCGGTGCTACTTCTTTGATAGATACTAACAAGAGCGATACGGAAGATACCTTTATGGCAAGCCGTTATTTTGATTTGACCGATAATCCGATTATGTATGCTAAAGCGGATTATGAAACGTTCATGGTAGACGGAATGGAAATTGTCTTTAGCGTTTATTCCCCAAACGGAGTGCATACAGCAAAGGGATTGTTGCCTGCCATAGAGAAAACAATGCGTGCTCAAAAAGCTTTTCTGGGTTCTATCAATTCCAACAAAAGATATACGATTTTATTGTATTTGTCAGACGTTGAGAAAAACGATGCAAAAGGTTTCGGAGCTTTGGAACACCACACTTCAACTACCGTAGTTTTCCCTGAGATGATGGATGTCGAAGGATTGGGGGAACAATTGAAAGATGTAGTGTCGCATGAATTTTTCCATACGGTAACACCATTGACTATTCATTCCAAAGAGATTCAGTATTTTGATTACAGCAACCCAAAAATGTCAAAACATTTATGGATGTATGAAGGTGTGACCGAATATTTTGCCAATTTATTCCAGGTAAACCAAGGATTGATTACCGCTGACGAATTTTATCAAAGAATGACTGATAAAATAGACCATGCTGCAACCTTAAACGATACAATGCCATTCACCGAAATGAGTGCTAATGTATTGGGTGCGCCATATAAGGATCAATACTTGAATGTATACGAAAAAGGAGCTTTAATCGGAATGTGTATCGATATCATCATTCGCGAAAAAAGCAATGGGGAAAGAGGAATTTTAAGCCTGATGAAAGATTTATCAAACATGTACGGCATAGATAAAGCTTTTGATGACGAGGAACTTTTTGCTCAGATAACTAAGTTAACCTACCCGGAAGTCGGAGCGTTTTTAAATACTTATGTTGCCGGAAAAACACCAATTAATTATGATGAGTATTTTGCTAAAATGGGTGTAACTAAAGCCAAGGTGCAGGTTCCGGCAAATCCTTTTTTGAAAGACCAGAAAGTACCATTCATAACTGTTAATCCTACGACAAAAGAGATTATTGTTGTTCCGGGTACACCATTGAATAGTTTTATGAATACTTTGGGATTAAAAGGCGGAGACATTCTTGCGGAGTTTAATGGTAAAGCCTATAATCTTGATAATATCTATGACCTGATAATGGTAAGCCAAAGCTGGCAAACAGACGACGCCATCAGCGTTAAGATAAAAAGAAAAGGAGTAGAGCAAACTCTTACAGGAAAGGTAAAACTGGATTTTGATGAAGAGGAAGGCTATATGTTTACAGACGAATCCAAATCCAAATTAAATAATTCATGGTTAAAAGGATAATTAAAAAACATCATTTTCAAATCCTCAATTTGTTCATCAGATTGAGGATTTTTTTTAGTATTATTGCCAAAAATTTAAAACATGCGTAAATCGATTATTGCCCTATTTTCAATCCTTGTCTTAATATCCTGTACGGAAAAGAAATCGACCAAAGACTTTGTCTTAAACGGAAATATCAAAGGATTAAAAAGTGGAACTTTATATATTCAAAGAATTAAAGACACGATTTTAGTTCCAATCGATACTATAAAAATTGACGGCGATTCTCATTTCACCAGCGAGTTTGATTTGCAATCACCCGAAATGCTGTACTTGTTTTTAGATCGTGGTGTAACCAATTCGCTGGATAACAACATTGCTTTCTTTGCCGAAAAGGGAAATATGAATATTGAAACTTCATTAGATTTTTTTACTGCCGATGTTAAAATCACAGGCTCCAAAAACCAAGAGCTTTATGACGAATACAAAAAAGTGATGTCAAGGTATCTTGACCAGGATTTGTCTTTGTTTGAAAAAAGATTCAACGCTCAAAAAGCAAATAAGGCTGAAGAAGTTGTTAAGATTGAAGAACAGCAAAAAGGAATTTTAAAAAGAAAATATCTTTACACTACCAATTTCGCAGTCAATCATGCCGATTACGAGGTTGCTCCTTATGTGGCATTGGCTGAGATTTATGACATCAATCTGAAATATATGGATACTATCCAAAAATCGATGACACCAAAGATTGCCAAATCAATGTATGGTAAAAGATTGACCGATTATATTGCCGCAAGAAGAAAGCAAGAGAATAAATAATTACCTGATAGTAAGTTTTATTTACTTGTTTGCTATTTTGAGGTTTTTTTGAGAATCCAGCGAATACTATCCTGACCATCTTTTCCGGTAAAAAGCAGTTTGTCATTGCCTATCAGTTTATAGCTTCCGCTAATGTCTTTCAGATGCAGGCTGTCTGAGGCTTTTTGCAGGGAAATAAAGTTTTTCTTTGGCGAGTCATAGGAAAGTGAAAAATCTTCATATTGATAAGTTTTTTTTACTGTTGCTGTGTTTCCGGATACAAAAAGCCTTAGCGTTAGCTTTTCATTCTTTTCGGGAATGGAATCCGAATAATTTTTTACCGATGTTGCCTCCCAGGCGCCTTCAAATGGGGAATTGTTATCGGTTTTCATTTGATTGAAATTTGTCAGGAAAGCAAACAGTAACATCCCAATAACCAATAGTGGTTTTAGCAATTTTGGCTTTTTTGCGTTAGTGGCATAATTGCTTACAATAGTGCTTCCGTCCACCGTTTTATGTCCGATAAAAAAGGACAAAAGTGGTTTGAGCGAAAGACTGATAATGAAGATTGTCATAAGCAGTAACACGGTAATAATATCTTTAGCCGGGATATCATAATTGTAATCAATCAAGGTAATATTAACAAGTATCGGCAATAGGAAAAGCGCGCCTAACAGGGTAGTCCGTCTGAACATTAAGAGCGAGCCCGCCAAAATTTGGGCGATGGCAATTATGCTGCTGTATATTTTCGAATAGCCAAAGAAAGACCAGGTTAGCTGCAGGCCGGACAGTTTTCCCAATTCATCGCCATACCAATAATAAGACATACTCAGTTGATCAACCATCAATTTTGAGAACCCGTAAAACATGATGATGGCGGCCAGCAAATAGCGACATAACGCAATGCAATAGTATATGATTACTTTATTATCGTTTGAATCATCCGTTCTCCTTTTATCCCGAAAATGCCAAATAAGTGTTGAAAGTACAATGATAACAGGAAAAATGATATACGATACATTAATAATGGTGCTAAGAATCTGCACTTCTGTGGCATTGTCGGCTTTATTGACATCAATAAATGCAAGAGAACTGATCACAGTCAAAAAAGGAAAACCTACAAAGGCAAACAGGCAATAAATAAATTTTTTATAGAAACCCACACTGGCTGCGTTTGCTGTTTTCATATTGATATTTGAAAAAGTTAGTTTTATTTCGCTAATGTCCGCAATTATAGGTAATTGAGGGAAATAAAAGCAAAGATAACGGTTTTTCTGAATAAATTGGCTCTACAAAGGTTGCCGTAATTCAGTTCCGAAATATCGATAAATCTACCCCAATCGTAGGTTATTCCGTTGGAATTTTTGACATATCCATATAGAAAACTTCCCATGTGTGCCCGGTCGACTGCTTTCGCGAAGGGCCGAATATGCTCGTCATCGATC
>JAZKCP010000054.1:0-1985 GCA_040388035.1 Bacteroidota bacterium
TATTAAAATATAGAAATAATAATGAAAAAAATACTAATTACCGGTGGAGCCGGTTTTATTGGGTCGCATGTGGTGCGGCTTTTTGTGAAGAAATATCCTCAATATCAAATTTTTAATTTGGATGCACTTACCTATGCCGGGAATCTGGAAAATATTGTTGATATAGAAAAAGAGCCCAATTATACTTTCATAAAAGGAGATATCGTTGATGCTACATTTATAGATCAATTATTTGCTGAGCATCAATTTGATGGGGTTTTGCATTTAGCTGCCGAATCTCATGTTGATCGTTCTATAACTGATCCGTTATCTTTTGTGAAAACAAATGTTATAGGAACGATGAATCTGTTAAACGCTGCTAAAACTATTTGGCAAGGTAATTATGAAGGAAAACGTTTTTACCATATCAGTACCGATGAGGTTTATGGAAGTTTGGGTGCTGAAGGATTATTCACTGAAACGACAGCTTATGACCCTAATTCTCCTTACTCTGCTTCTAAAGCGAGTTCGGATCATTTTGTAAGAGCGTATGGGGAAACGTATGGTTTGCCTTATGTATTGACGAATTGTTCCAATAATTATGGGCCTTACCATTTTCCGGAAAAATTAATTCCTTTGTTTATTAATAATATTATTCAAAACAAACCATTACCCGTTTATGGTGATGGGAAATACACGCGTGATTGGCTTTTTGTTGAAGATCATGCCGTGGCGATTGATTTAGTGTTTCATGAAGGTGTCAACCACGACACCTATAATATTGGCGGTTTTAATGAATGGCAAAACATTGATTTAGTGAAGTTGCTTTGCAAAATAATGGATGAAAAATTAGGAAGACCTTCCGGTACCTCTGAGCAATTGATCGCTTATGTAAAAGACCGTCCCGGGCATGATTTGCGCTATGCCATTGATGCCTCTAAGATAAATAAAGAGCTCGGATGGAAGCCATCGGTTACTTTTGAACAGGGGTTAGAAAAAACTGTAAATTGGTATTTGGAAAATCAAACCTGGTTGAATAATATCACTTCTGGGGAGTATGCCACTTATTACGAAAAACAGTATAATTAGTCAAAAGTTTAAAGTCGAAAGACGAAAAGTCAAAAAATATGAAGGGAATTATATTAGCAGGAGGCTCAGGAACCCGTTTGCATCCATTAACTTTAGCGATGAGTAAACAAATGATGCCTGTTTATGACAAGCCCATGATTTATTATCCGTTGTCTACTTTGATGATGGCTGGGATAAATGAAATATTAATTATTTCTACGCCCCATGATTTACCTAATTTCAAGAAGTTATTAGGAGATGGCGCTGCAATAGGTTGTCAATTCAGTTATGCAGAGCAGGCCATCCCAAACGGTTTGGCACAAGCTTTTGTTATTGGAGAAGAGTTTATAGGAAAAGACAGTGTAGCTTTAGTCTTAGGGGATAATATTTTCTTTGGTTCTAATATGGATGAGTTGTTGCAATCCAATACCAATCCTGACGGTGGGGTAGTATTTGCGTATCACGTTTCTGACCCGGAGCGCTATGGTGTAGTAGAGTTTGATTCTAATTTTAAAGCACTTTCGATTGAAGAAAAACCTTTAGAACCCAAATCAAATTATGCGGTACCCGGATTGTATTTTTATGATAATTCGGTAGTCGAAATTGCCAAAAATATCAAGCCAAGTGCTCGTGGGGAATATGAAATTACCGATGTTAACAAAGTGTACTTGGAAAAAGGAGCTTTGAAAGTGGGTATTTTAAGCAGAGGAACGGCTTGGTTGGATACAGGGACTTTTAATAGTTTAATGCAGGCCGGGCAATTTGTACAGGTTATTGAAGAGCGTCAAGGATTGAAAGTAGGTTGTATCGAAGAAATCGCCTGGAGACAAGGTTTTATTTCGGAACAACAACTTAAAGAATTGGCTGACCCTTTGAAAAAGTCAGGTTATGGTGAGTATCTTTTAGGATTGTTGAAGCATAAGTTGTAAGTGTTCAGT
>JAZKCP010000055.1:0-9761 GCA_040388035.1 Bacteroidota bacterium
CTAGGCACGGGCATATTCGAGGCTGGATGAAAACCGATAAGGGCGGAAAATATACGCTTAACACCATCCGGCCGGCACCCTATCCCAATACCGATCAGCCGGCACATATTCATTGGCTGATAAAGGAACCCGATGTGAAAAATGAATATTGGACAGATGACCTGATGTTTGAAGATGATAAATTATTATTGCCTTATATAAAAACACACAAACCCGGAAACTGGGGTGGCAATGGCATTGTGAAGATTGTTTTGAAAGACAAAATTCAAATTGCTGAAAAAGATTTCATATTAGGGTTGAATGTCCCGAATTATCCTGAGAAGTAAACAGATTCTAAATCTTAAATCTTATTACAAAATCTTACTCCACCTGAAGATCAATTGTGAATTTACCCTGATATGGATTTTCAGCCATTTGCGAATGTCCAATGATTAGCGTGTGTTCACCTATTTGATTGAGTTTTATGGCTAAGTCTTTCCCGAAAGGCCCATCAGCGGTTTTATCCGGAAACAGAATTTGGTTAAACCGTAGGTTTACGTCGTCCTTTTCAGGTGTAACAACCGCATATAAATCGCCCGGAGCTTTATTGGTAAAGATGACATAAATCCTTGAATGTCGGGAATCAATTTTTCCATCCGCTCTGTAAATTCCTTTCCCATCTTCTACTACCATTCTTATGGTATCATCGTTTTGGGTATTCCTATTTGTATTCTCGGTAATTTTCTTTGGCTTGGCAATAATATCGATACTACCACCCTGAATGGCAGTATTGATACTCTCTTTTGGACTGCAGGAGAATATAAAAAACAAGGATACTATGACTAAACAATTTTTCATTTTCCGGAAGACTGCATTTTCATGAAAGGCTGCATAACACTTACCCTGTTTCCTTCGGAATCATAAAAGGACACATACATTCCATACCCCTTTATTTCCATAGGTTCACCGATTATTTTACCACCGGCCGCAATGACATTGTCCATCGCATTACGCATATCATCAACGCCAATTACCAATGACGGATATTGATCGGGTGTTTCGTCATTCTTTGGATAGAACCCGCCATTGATAGCACCTGGATTTTTAATCATGCCGTCTTCATCGGTTTCGGTCGTGGTCACCAAAACGTAGTTGCCCATGTCTTCACCAAGCATTTGTGTTTTCCAGCCAAAGGCCTTTGCATAAAAAACGGCCATACGGTTTCGGTCTTCTGCCGGCATTTCAAAATGCACCACGGGATTCATCTTTTCCATTTTATGCTGAGTTTATTCCAGCATCTCACGATACTGAATATTATACAATCTTTTATTTAGGTTTTTATTACATCGGGGCTGTCACTATTGGCTGCTACTAATTGGTCAATGTCAAGTTTCTTCATTCCCATTAGTGCCTGCATTACGTTGTTTACCTTTTTGGCATCGGCGCCCGAAATCATTTCGCCAAGCATTCTTGGAACTACCTGCCATGAAACGCCAAATTTATCCTTAAGCCAGCCGCATTCACTTTCCTCACCTCCATCTTCGGTAAGCTTGTTCCAATAATAATCGATTTCGTCCTGCGTGTCACAATTAATCACAAACGAGATGGCTTCCGTAAAATTAAATTCGGGACCACCATTAAGCGCGAGGAACTCCTGCCCTTCAATCTGGAACTGAACCGTTAGCACACTGCCTTGTGGCAATGGCATATCAGGTCCATAATAGGAGATTTTTCCCTTCTCTGAATTATTAAAAACAGTGGTGTAAAAAGTTACAGCGTCCCAGGCATTGGAATCAAACCAGAGACAGGGAGTTATTTTTTGATAGCTGCCGATTATAGCCATGATGTGAAGTATTAAGGGTTCAATCCAAAATTAGTGTAACTTACAGAAAATGTGTTATATAATATCTTAGGGGTTTTATATAATTAATAGTTGTAGTTCATTTGGATATTTTTTTGTGGATTTTTTTTTACTTTTGGGGTTCAGAATTAAAATTAAAATGAAGCTAAAATTAATATTGCTTATACTGTTGCTATCATCCAAATGTGTTTTTTCCCAAGAGGTTGAAAATGGTAAAATAGAAAACAATGTTTATACCTGTTATAGGTTTGACTGGAAAATAAAAATTCCTATGAACTATGATATAACGGATGTAAAAAGAATTGAGGAATTAGAAAAAAAAGGATACGAAGCTATGAAAAAAGAGCTTCCAAATGGCACGGCCGTACGACAATACAGCCCTCACCTAATTGGTTTTGGAGTAGATAAGCGAAATACATTTACTTCTACTTTTGAATCTTTAAAAGGAACCAAGATAACATCATTTGAAGAACACAAAAATTTCATGATTAAGTTACTTAATGATACCTATTCCAACATTGAAACACTAAAGTTTGAATTGAGCAGTGAAACGATGAAAATAGGAAATTATGATTTCTATAAAATTCAAACGAAATTATATGACCCCAAAACCAATGAGCTATTATTGACTCAGGATTTGTACAATAGCTTTATAAACGACAATCTATTTAGCGTAAACATAAACTACAATAATCCAAACATTGGAAAATTGATGACGGATAACTTTTTGAGTTCGTTGAGCAATTAACATTTATTTTATCTCATCCAATCCCAACAATAAAAGCTGTGCCGTAGCTTCATTGGTAGCCAAAGGCACATTATGCACATCACAGATTCTAATCAGCATCGTAATGTCCGGTTCGTGGGCGTGGCTTGAGTTTGGATCTTTAAAGAACAATACCATTTTGGTTTTTCCTTCGGCGACACGGGCTGCAATCTGAGCGTCGCCGCCTAGTGGCCCCGAGAGCATTTTTTTTACCTTAATACCTACAGCCTCTACCTTGCTTCCTGTAGTTCCGGTAGCGATGAGTTTTATATTTTCTCTTTCCAGTAAGTGTTTGTTTTTATTGATGAACTGAACCATTTCAGCTTTCTTACCATCATGTGCAATTATGGCTATTTCCATGTAACGTGTTTTGACAAATATAAAATAAAAAAGGCCAGCAATTAAAGCAGACCTTATGTTATGGATTCTTAAAACCGAATGTCGACTGGACATTCTCCTCTTAATATCAAATGCGGGAATGACAAGTGATCGCTACTTATTCAAAATATGGTACGCAATCAAACCATCAATTGGTCTTCGGAGAACGTTTCCAATTTTGATATCATATTTGTTCAACACTTCTGTTAATTCATCTATTAAATAAAACGCAATGGAACCTACAAAATGTACCGGCACTTCTCTATGGTTTTCAAATTGCATAATGTAGTTCTCTACAAAATCCTCCATTTCGGAATAGATATATTTTTTGCAGAAATCGGTGTCCTTGTGCTTAATCAGAAACTTGGCAAAGGTTGCCAGATAAGCATTTGGATTAGGTTCTTTGTATAGATTATTCTTGATGTAATCAGGGTCAACATTGTATTCTTCTTCAAATTCAGCTGCTAATTCCTTTGGCATTTTATTAAACATATAGCCTCTTAGCAAATGTCTTCCGAAACGGTTCCCCGAACAATCATCCATGGCAATGTAACCTAATGACTGTACTTTTTGGTGCAGTACTTTACCATCAAAATAACTGCAGTTTGAACCAGTTCCGAGGATACAGACTATAGCTTCTTCGTCTTTAGGCGTTGTTGCGTAAACTGCGGCATAAGTATCCTCATAAACCGAAACGACAGCTTTAGTGAAATACTCCTTAAACACTATGGTCAAAAAGTTTTTCATCCTCTCGGTTCCACAACCGGCCCCGTAAAAGAAAAGATGGGTGGCTTTGTCTTTGTTATGTGAAATATCGAATTTATCATCCAAACGATTGATAATTTCTGCTTTATCGAGAACTTCAGGGTTTAAACCCAGTGTCTGTGTAGTGAAAAGTACTTTTCCGTTATCATCAATGGCAATCCAATCGGCTTTGGTAGATCCGCTGTCAACTAATAATTTCATATTTAATTACGAATTACGAATTAGCAATTACGAACTGTAAAACTAATTCTTTTTACTATTATAAATTAGCGATATGAACAGATAAATCAATTAATTTGCTTGAATAACCATACTCATTATCATACCAGGAAACCAATTTGAAGAATGTTGAGTTCAATCCTATTCCTGCTTTGGCATCGATTATAGAAGTTCTTGTGTCAGAAACGAAATCCTGAGAAACCACGTCATCTTCGGTATAGCCAAGGATTCCTTTTAATTCATTTTCAGAAGCTTTTTTCAATACAGCCATGATTTCGTCATAGGAAGTTTCCTTTGCTACTTTTACGGTTAAATCGACTACAGAAACGTCAACGGTAGGAACGCGGAAAGACATACCTGTTAGTTTCCCATTCAATTCAGGGATAACTTTTCCAACTGCTTTTGCAGCACCGGTAGAAGATGGAATAATATTTACGCTGGCGGCACGCCCACCTCTCCAGTCTTTTTTTGATGGTCCGTCAGCAGTTAATTGTGTAGCTGTTGTAGCGTGAACCGTGGTCATTAAACCTTCTACAATTCCGAAGTGGTCATTGATTACTTTAGCCAATGGCGCTAAGCAGTTTGTGGTGCACGAAGCATTTGAAACAATGGTATCAGCTGCTGTTACCTTATTATGGTTAACACCCATTACAAACATTGGTGCATCGGCAGATGGCGCTGAGATAACCACTTTTTTGGCTCCACCGGTAATGTGCGCCTGAGCTGTTTCCAACGTTGTGAATATACCTGTACATTCAGCCACTACGTCTACTCCAACTTCATCCCATTTTAGGTTTTTGGGATCTTTTTCAGCGGTAACCCTGATGTGTTTGTCATTTACAAACAGCTTGCCATCCTTTACTTCTACTTTACCTGCAAAACGTCCGTGAACCGAATCATATTTTAATAAATAAGCCAAATGATCTACATCCAATAAATCGTTGATGGCTGTTACTTCTACATTATCCCTGTTATAGGTTTCCCTGAATACAATTCTTCCAATCCTTCCGAAACCGTTTATTCCTAATTTTACTTTTGACATTTTATATTTTTTCTATTATTATTCTTTTGCAATTTTGTTTTAATATTGGATTATGTTGACATGATTTCAGAAACCCTCAATAATTCCTTGTCAATTTCTGAATGGCCTTTGATGGCATTTTCCAATGGTGTAAGTGCGATTCTATCATTTAAGATTCCCACCATAAAATTTGATTTTCCTTCCAATAAGGATTCAACGGCTTTAACCCCAAGGCGCGATGCCAAAACCCTGTCGAAACAGGATGGCGCGCCACCGCGCTGCATATGTCCCAAAACTGAAACACGAATGTCGTATTCGGGCATATTCTCTTCGATATAATCCTTAAGCTCAAATACGCTTTTTCCAATTTTATCACCTTCGGCTATAACCACAATACTTGATGATTTTCCGGAAGCCTTACTTTTTCGAAGTGATTCCAGCAAACGTTCCAAACCTAAATCCTGTTCCGGAATAAGGATTTCTTCGGCACCGGCACCAATTCCGCCATTCAGCGCTATATGGCCAGCGTCCCGTCCCATAACTTCCACAAGAAACAAACGATTGTGCGAACTGGCAGTGTCTCGGATTTTATCGATGCATTCAACAACAGTATTTAAGGCTGTGTCAAAACCTAAGGTATGGCTTGTGCCAAAAATATCATTATCAATTGTACCCGGAATTCCCATTACGGGATAACCAAATTCATTATTAAAGATTTCGGCACCCGTAAAAGTACCGTCACCGCCGATGACCACTAGGGCATCGATTTTGGCGTTAACTAAATTCTGATGTGCTTTCTTTCTACCTTCCACGGTCATGAATTCCTTTGAACGCGCTGATTTTAGGATGGTTCCGCCTTTATTAACGATATTGTTAACGCTTCGTGCTCCCATTTCCTTGAAGTCGCCTTCAATCATTCCCTGATATCCTCTGTAAATACCAATACATTCAATGTTATGATAGGCACAGGTTCTAACTACGGAACGAATGGCTGCGTTCATTCCCGGAGAATCACCTCCTGAAGTCAGTACGCCTATTTTTTTTATGTTTTTTGACATTTTTTAAGTATTAAAATGTAAAATTAGCAAACAAGAACCATTGTTTGACCCATATTATTGTTATATTAATAAAATAGGCAAAATTCAATCGTTTTCGTTGATAAGTTTTTGTGTTATTAGTTTTTAAGAAGGCTTCTTGTTCTAATCATCAGTAGGAACGGCTTCCTGATTTGGCTGCAGGTCATCTTTTTTCTTCTCTTTATCTACAGGCTCTTCGATGTCATCAGGAAGCATGGAATCATCGACCTTAATTTTGACATCAGGAGGAATAGTAGTTATTACATCTTTTTTGAAAATCTTGTTTACCAATTCCCTAAAAGTATCAAAATCAACTTCGTACGACATTCCAATTCCTTGTGTATAGCCAATTCCCTGACCAATATAGGTTATGTCATTTTCCTTATTGAATACTCTCAGGTTAAGTGTACCATCCCTGTTCACACGATATTGTACTTCAAGATCACCAACAATGGCTGTTTCGGTAATTCCTCCGACCGGAACTCCGACTTTTCCATTCACCGTAATTCTATCATTGATTCTAGAAGAAACCGTAACCCCTAAACGTCCGTCCGTTTGCTGGCCCGGCGTTCTATCAGCAACAATATATTCGGGAGCAATGGAGATTTTATCATTATCACCTGAAAAGATATCGCTAAAAAGACTACTGGCTTTTTCGAATAAGTTATTGGATAACTGGCTTTGACTAACGCCTTCCGGGCTCAGAAAGCTGCCTGTAGAAAGCAGGTATAAAGCCTGTGTCTGCCTTGTGTCCTTATCATCCAATTTGTATTGGAGTTCCGATTTTAGTGTACTTCCTATGGTTGGGAAATTAATATTAAAATCGGGTTCAGGATTGGTCAAATTTCCCTTAACACCAATGATAACTTCTACATCCACTTTTTTATTAAAGGATGGATTATCAATTAAAACTGCCGGATTTGCAGTAGTTTTATATACCGCTTCTAAATTAAGCTGTGCAGCTAAAGGATCTCCTGACCAGGTAATGGAACCTCCTTTTTTTACTGAAAACGGCTTATCGATAAGTCCGCCATATTTAAATCTGTAAGACCCAGAAACTACTGAGAAATCCCCAAACATTTCAAATTTACCTAAGGTATTGATTCTAAAGAGAAGCGTTCCGTTTCCTTTACCCCTCATACCGTGTCCGCTTTCCCTGTCGAGGATTACTTCAACGTTGGCAACTTCGGTAATATCAAAATTAAATTCCAGTTCAAGTCCATTGTAATTTTTAGGCTGAGCTGATTTACCGTCTTTCTTTTTCTTTTTTTCTTCCAGAGTCTTGATATGAATATACTTGCTGTCTTCCACTGCTTGGGCATCGTTTATCGGGATTTTAATATCGGTTCCTGGAGCAGATTCGGCATCAACTTTTATCATCAGGCTGTTTGTTGGCCCCTTTATGCTTGCTGAACCATTCATAAAAGCTGTTCCATAATAAGCGGCATCTTCCTGATCTACAGTATTTAAAGCTAAAAGGCGTTTGGTATAAATGGATAAATCCAATTGCCAATCTCCAAACTGCTTGTGTTTAATGTATCCGCTTAAGTTTCCTTTGGTGTTAAATTTAGTATCGCTGATATTGGTTTCCCTGATTATAAATTTGTTTTCGGTGACATCAACTACTGAATTGGCATCAAATACGTAATCGGTATTGAGATAGGGAATCGTAAGCCCGGCTTCGTTGATAAACAACCTTCCATTATAATCCAAATCATTGATTTCACCATCAATCCTGGCATTACCGGAAGCAAATCCTCTAATATTGGTAATGACGTCTCCACCTATTTTTCCTAACACACCTAAATTAAATCTGTCAAAGCTCAAATCAACATCCAATAAGGTTTTGCCGTCTATAACCTCAATATCTCCAATGGCACTAAAAGCTTCTACATTCTGATTCTCCAAATTGGAATTCAAATGAAATTTACGCAAGGTTTCATCTCCCTGAATATCAAGATTCATCTTCCCTAGCGCAATATCATTGACTTTTAGGCTATCAATCCGCAATGTGGAAGTAGGTGGGAAAACGTTGTTTTTTTGCTTGAAATTAACCACTCCGTTAAGGTTTCCATCAAATTTGAATTTCTCCACATCGGGAGTGACCTTATTCAGATTGACATTATCAAAGGTGAGTTGTAAATCTTTATCTTTCTGGCCTTTCCATACGCCACCAAAATTGATGTTTTGACTTCCGTGTGAAATAATCAAATCGTTAAAGGAAAAATTGCTCAGCTTTTTATCAAAGACAATTTTATTTTTTTCTGAATCTTCTTTTTCATTCAAAAACCACAAATAATCCTTGAATTGAAGCTCCGATTTATTAAAGCCAACCACGTTATTGTTATCATCATTAATGGTGTGATAGAAATTCAGGTTGTAAAAATCATTACCCAATTTACCTCCTTTAAATTCCGTTCTAAATTGCAAGGTATCATTCGAAAATGTGTTAATCATGCTAAAATCCCTGATTTTATAATGTTTCGTTTTTATCGAATCCAATTGCACATAGGCGTTGTACAAAGGATTTCGGTTGTCGACCTGAACGAGGATATTATCAAAGGTATTGTCATAGGCGACAACTTTTGGCGAAGTAAAATCGAGTTTGAAATTCTTGCTTTCCGAACTGATGTTTCCTTTTAATTTGGTGTTTTCGGCAAGGGAAATATCTGGATTGAATATTTCTACAAGCTTACTATTCAAATCAAAATCAAATTTCAGATACTGATTGGGCAGGACTTTGTTGGGTTTGTAATTGGAATAAAAACTTCCCAATGAATTCTCGACCATTTTCTGCAATTGGTTAAATTTATATTTTCCCACTACTGAACCTTTAATGGCATCGGGAGAATCGAAGGTAATGGCTCTTTCTCCGTTGGTATCGAAACTCGAATTGACATTCAGGTAATCCACAAAATATAAGTCCTTTTTATTTTGGTAAGAGGCGTTTGTAAGTAATAGGTTTCCCTGCAGGTTGTCAAGCGAATTTCCGGTGGCTTTTACAAGAATATCGCCTTTGAAAACCGAAATGGAATCTTTAATTAAATTCAGTTTTACTAAATTGGCATAATCTATTTTGGAATGGAAATCGTAAACATTTTCCTTTTTGGATAAATCCAACGTCCCGCTGAAATCCATAAACAAATTTGGATCGTTTATGTAGAAATCTCCTTTGAATATCGGCTGTTTAAAGCTGCCGTCCACAATTATCCTGGTATAATTATAGCCATTGTAATTCAGCTCAAAAACATCTCCGGCAAAAGAAGTATTAACATATTTCTGATTGAATCCTTTACCATCGACATCAAGGTTTAAGCTTACTTTACCAATACTTTTGTCATTAATCATGGCACCAACATCAAAACGGTCCAAAATAATATTCCCGTGGTATTTTGCATTGTCAATATTGTTCAAATCAGAAATGTGCAAATCCGATTCTATAATACCTAAAGCCGTATTCATTACAAAATTGGAGTTGATATATTGCTGGGTAACTTCCACATCGCCGGTAAAGGCAAATTGCCCTAGTTTTTGCAGCGATGTTGGCAATTTCTTCCCTAGGATATTTGGCAATAACTTTATTAAATCAGCATAATTGGAAGTAATTCTTTTGAAGTTTCCTTTCATGTAAAACTTACCAGGACTTCTTGGAAAGAGGTTTTTAAAATTAACATCGCCTCGGATTGTCGAAAATTT
>JAZKCP010000055.1:9771-12115 GCA_040388035.1 Bacteroidota bacterium
TGTAATCCTTTAAATCAACATTGGTAGCATAAAAGTTATTTAGTGTTCCTTTGATTTTTGACTTCAGGAAAAACTTCTGATTTTTATCCAATTCTTTATAAAAATAACGAATGTCATTGGTCGCAAAAGTAGCGCTGTCAATGGTTACATCAAATTTTACCCTGTTATTGAAATCGGCAAAATCGTGATTGTCTTTGTTGTATTTCAGTATGACTTTTCCTTTCAAATAGGATTCTTTTGTCGTCATCTCCAATTTGTTCAGCGTAATATCTTTTTTTGTATAACTAAAATCGGAAGTTAAATTTTTAACATCAACACCGCGGTGATCATGGAACGCCATGGAATTAATCAATGTATAAACATTTGGGCCTTTAATTTTAAAATCTTTTAAGTGGGCGTTAAGTTTAGTAAACTCAACATCCTTTGGATCCGGCCTATTTAGATCAACCATTACAAAACGGCTGTCCTTAAGATAAATGTTATTTGACTTCATTAAAAACTTTCCGGTTCCCTTTGTCCCATCGTCAAATGCCGCAATGAATTTATCGAGATTGGTATCTTTGTCGCCTTTATAATTCTTTATCTGAAGGTAAAAATCATCCAAATACAAATCGCCAAAAAGCAACTGTCCGTCAACCAATTGTTTGAAATCTAAAACACTCGTTCTGATTCTATCCGAAAAAATCAAGGTGTCTTTATGGTTGTCTAAAATAAGGACCTTTTTGAGTTTGACACCTCCAAAAAAAGTTATCGCAACTTCATCAATGTTGATATCCGTTCCGTATTGCGTGTTGAGTTTGTTTGTAGCGTAATTGGCAATCTTGGTTTGCACAAAAGGCATTGAAAGTGCAACGCTGAGCAGTAACAATAGTAATATCAGCGCAATAATAGTGCGGAAAAATATTTTGCGAAATCTTTTAAAACCGTTATTTGTTTTAATTTGCTCCAATTATTCTTTTGACTTGGGAAAGAAAATTACCTTTGTAAAAATCTTTACATTTGATTTTCTCAGATCGACTGTCAAATATAAATCAAAATTTGCGCGTTTTATGCATCCTGAAGAAGTTTTTATACTGGCAATTGAAAGTTCGTGCGACGATACTGCAGCTGCAGTTTTAAGAAATGATGTTGTACTTTCAAATGTGGTTGCCAGGCAAAGTATCCATGAGGAATATGGTGGTGTAGTTCCGGAGTTGGCTTCGAGGGCACACCAACAAAATATAGTTCCTGTAATTGACGTCGCGATGAAGAAAGCCAATATCAGTAAGACTCAGCTTTCCGCTATTGCGTTTACACAAGGACCGGGATTAATGGGATCGCTTTTAGTCGGAGCTTCCTTTGCAAAATCGTTGGCATTGGCCTTAGATATTCCGCTTATTGCTGTTAACCATATGTATGCTCATATTTTGGCGCATTTTATTGATGAAGAAGGTTATGACAAACCAATATTTCCTTTTTTGGCTTTGACCATTTCGGGCGGACACACGCAGATTGTCAAAGTCAATGACTTTTTCAATATGGAAATAATTGGCGAAACAACTGATGACGCTGTTGGAGAAGCTTTTGACAAAACCGCTAAAATATTAGGATTTTCTTATCCGGGCGGACCATTAATTGATCAATATGCCAAAGATGGCAATCCTAAAAAATATCCGTTTACCAAACCAAAAATACCGGGTTTGAATTTTAGTTTTTCCGGTTTGAAAACTCAGATCTTATATTTCGTTCAGAAAAATGTGCTTGAAAACCCAAACTTTGTCGAAGAGAACAAAGCCGACATTTGTGCTTCCGTTCAACATACCATCATTGAAATCCTAATGGATAAACTTAAATTGGCTGTAGCCGAAACAGGTATCAAACAGATTGCTATCGGTGGCGGAGTTTCTGCAAACTCAGGCATTCGTCAAACCTTGAAAGAAGCTGAAGGAAAATATGGGCTGCAATGATTGGAATTGTGGGATATCAAAAATATTTGCACGATAAATTTTCGGATGCAAAAGTGGTTTCGAAAGCACGAATAGAATTTTAGAAGCTATGCAATTATTCTACAGTCCAACCATAAATGAAAGCCAGGCCTCCTTTGTTTTTGACAAGGAAGAAAGCAAACATATCATTAAAGTATTGCGTAAAAAAGAAAACGATATTCTTCACGTTACAAATGGTTTAGGTTTTTTATTTACAACTCAAATAACAATTGCATCAGACAATAAATGCACTGTAAAAATAGTATCGTATGAAAAACAGGAAGTGCCAAAGTTCCATTTGCATTTGGCGGTTGCACCAACCAAAATGAATGAACGCTACGAATGGTTTTTGGAAAAAGCTACCGAAATCGGAATTCAGG
>JAZKCP010000056.1:0-5544 GCA_040388035.1 Bacteroidota bacterium
AGATTTAGAAGGAATAAAAAGATAGTTTAAAATATTTTATTAAATTTGCAAAGTTTAGAAGTCCGTAAATTTGGCTTCATAATATGCCTTGACTAGTTTATTTATGAAACAAGATATAAAAGCTCACGATAATGTACTAAGCCTGATAGGGAACACTCCTCTAATTAGACTTAACAAAATCACCGAATCTTTACCAGGAAATTTTTATGCTAAGGTTGAAGCTTTCAATCCGGGACATTCCACCAAAGACAGAATTGCATTGTATATTATAGAGGAAGCAGAAAGACAAGGAATTCTTTCTCCAGGTGATACTATCATTGAAACTACGTCCGGAAATACCGGTTTTAGTTTGGCAATGGTAAGTATTATCAAAGGATACAACTGTATCTTGGCGGTTAGTTCAAAATCTTCCAAAGATAAAATTGATATGTTGCGTAGTTTAGGTGCGAAAGTGTATGTTTGCCCGGCACATGTTTCGGCTGATGATGAGCGTTCCTATTACAATGTAGCCAAACGTTTGCACGAAGAAACTAAAGGCTCTATCTACATCAATCAGTATTTCAATCAATTGAATATAGATGCGCATTATAAATCAACGGGTCCGGAAATTTGGGAACAAACCAACGGGAAAATTACACACCTGATTGCGTGTAGTGGAACCGGAGGAACAATTTCTGGCGCAGCCAAATATTTAAAAGAAAAAAATCCAAATATTAGGGTTTTAGGAGTAGATGCTTTTGGTTCGGTATTAAAAAAATACCACGAAACCAAAGAGTTTGATGCCGATGAAATCTATCCGTACAGAATAGAAGGATTGGGTAAAAACCTTATTCCTACAGCAACCGACTTTGATTTGATTGATCATTTCATGAAAGTTACGGATGAGCAAAGTGCCCACACTACAAGAGATATTGCCAAAATGGAAGGATTGTTTGTAGGTTATACTTCAGGTGCGGTAATGCAGGCTATCAAACAATATGCGGAAGAAGGGGAATTTACAGAAGAAAGCAATGTTATTGCAATTTTTCCTGATCATGGTTCCCGCTATATGAGCAAAGTATTTAGCGATGACTGGATGAATGAGCAAGGGTTCTTTGACAGCATCAATGCTGAAGAAGTTCAGAAAGTAGAATTTATAAAATAGACGGCTTAGATTTTTAGATAGTTAGACTACTTAGATATAAAAAACCTCCGAGATTCTCGGAGGTTTTTGTTTTATCGCATCGTTTTGTTCACATCATTGTCATCATATTTTGCCTTAAACCGTTTAAGGTTATCGAGATTAATATCGCCTTTCATGTCAATTACTTTTTCCTCAATCAGTAAGGCAATAAGGAAATCCCATTTTCGCTGGCGGAAGTTTTTCGCTTGGATGGTGGTGTTTTGCTTGGCAAAAGTTATTTTCTTGCCGTCATCCTGCTTGATTTCGGTGTTATTGTTATCGACAATCATACTAAACAATTCTTCTTTGCTGTTTAGTTTATAAACATACAATTCGTTGCCCATCGCTTTTTTTGCATAGCTGAAAACAGGGTTACCATCAGAATAAACAACTGCGTTCTTTAATTTAATTTCCTGTGCGGTTAGTGTAGTTGCTGTTAGAAGGAGTGTTGTTATATAAATTATGTGTTTCATAGTTTTAGGTTTTTACAGTACAGATTTTAAATCTGCGCTATGGTGGGTTGTTAGAAACTGCTGTTATAGGCAGTTTTTTATCTAAATAAATTTTTAAAATATGGCTTAAACGTTTTATTAGCTTCTATTTCGGTGAAATTTATTGCATAATTACATGCATTGATAAGTTTTTTATTTGCGAAACTTTTGTTGTATTTATTTTCATAGTCAAAATAAAATAGTAAAACTCTTTTACCTTGTTTCATTAGTGATCTTACAAGTGGAATAAAATCACCGTCTCCAGTTATTAAAACAGCAATATCTATTTTATCGTCTAATGCAACTTGTAAAACTTCCAAAGCCATTTTTACATCAACTCCTTTTTCGTTCTGTTCGTGATTGTTATGAGTGAATTTTAGTTCAACACCGGCATCAATTAAATCTATATGTCTATTCCTTTCTACTTCAAGATGTTTTGTTTCAGTTTGCTTTGTGTGTTTTAATCCCTGAAACCACGATGCATAAACAACTTTATAAGAATTAAAGCCTTGTTCTTTTTCCGCCATTATTTGTTCGATCAATTCATGTAATGGCTCAAAAACAATCCAACCATTTTCCTTTATAGTATTATAATGAAGTTGTGCATAAGTAAAATAACTTCCGTCATAAAAAACTCCTATTCGTAATAAACTTTTGTTTGTCATTTGTCAATTATTTAGTAATTGTGGGTTTAAAATTGCCTATAACTTATAAATAGTCTCAACTTAATCTTAAGTTACCCAAATATAAAAAAAATCCGTTCTGCTTTCACAAAACGGATTCTCTATAAATCTAATAATCTAAGAAGTCTAACAATCTAACAATCTAACAATCTATTCCTCCATCGTATGATACACATTCATCACGTCATCGTCTTCCTCAATCTTTTCAATTAGTTTTTCAACGTCAGCCATTTCAGCTTCGGTCAGTTTTTTTGTTATTTGTGGAATTCTTTCAAAACCGGAAGATAAGATTTCAATGCCACGGCTTTCCAATTCTTTTTGGATGGCTCCAAAACTTCCGAAAGGCGCATAGATTAAGATTCCGTCTTCGTCAGCGAAGATTTCTTCGGCACCAAAATCGATAAATTCCAATTCTAATTCTTCAATATCAATGTTGTTATTCGGGATACGGAAATTACAGGTATGGTCAAACATAAATTCAACCGAACCCTGCGTTCCCATTGTGCCGTTGCATTTGTTGAAATAACTTCTGATGTTGGCCACGGTTCTGTTGTTGTTATCGGTAGCGGTTTCAATTAAAAGCGCAATCCCATGTGGTGCATAGCCTTCAAAAAGCTGCTCTTTGTAGTTGGCCGTATCTTTATCGGTCGCTTTTTTAATCGCACGTTCAACGTTTTCCTTCGGCATGTTTGCCGATTTTGCATTTTGGATAACAGCACGCAAACGTGAGTTGGCTTCAGGATTTGGTCCACCTTCTTTCACGGCCATTACAATATCTTTTCCGATACGTGTAAACGCTTTGGCCATAGCTGACCAACGTTTCATTTTTCTTCCTTTCCTAAATTCGAATGCTCTTCCCATTACTGCGACTATTTTTTAATGCTGCAAAAATAAGGTATTATTCGGTTATTGCAAATGATTAAATAATTCATTTATCAGCTAAATTAGTGCTTTAGGGTTTCAAATTATTTACATCATATAAAATATGTGCCGCTTCAAGAATATGAAAGTTTTGCCTAACGTTTTTTATCCTTTCAACAGTGTTGGTCTTTATAAAGTCATCTTTTCTTTGTGCTTTTTCGTCTGCAGTGTTTAATTCTACTGTAATCGGATATACTTTTTCGGTTTCTTTTTTTATTTCTTTCCAAAGTGAATTAATCTTGTTCACATCATCAAAAACATAACTAAACTGAAGCGTTACGGGTGGCAAATCAGCATCATATAATGGATTTATTTTAGAATTAAGTTTTTCTATATCAATGGCATCATTGCTTTCGGCTATTCTTTTTCTACTGGCGGCAATTGCATTTCCATAAATAGGATTTTCGATGTAATTGTATTTCAAGCCAAGAATTTCGTCATTCTTAATCGCTGTGGCAATACTGCTTTCTCTTGGCATTTGTTTATCAAATAGTAATGGGATTTCGACATCAGGCGTAATACCATCATATTGATTGCTTTTCCCGGTTAAGCGGTAAAATTTTTCCAAGGTTAATTTCAAAAACTCATCATTGTTTGAATTTAATGGAAGTATCCGTTGCATAGTAGCTTTCCCCAACGACTTATTCCCAACAATAATCGCCCGGTTGTAATCCTGCATCGCATTAGCAAAAAACTCACTGGCCGAAGCAGAAAATCCGTTTATCATAATAATCATCGGGCCGTTATAAATTGTCCCAAGAATTGAATCAGGAATTATTTCTTTATTATTTTTATTATTATTCATTATAGCTAATGGTCCTTCATTTATAAATAAACCTGTTAGGTTCACAGCTTCCTCCATTGAACCGCCGCCATTGTTCTCAACATCAATGATTAATCCATCGATTTGATCTTCCTGTAATTTGTATATTTCATCGACAACATCACTTGTAATACTGGATGTTCCATTTTCAAATGTTGAATAAAAGCTAGGGATTTTAATATAGCCAAAAGTGGAATTGTCTGATTTCAGCTTGAAACTATAGACATTGTTTTGGTAATCTTTCAAGACTTTTTTCACCAATCGGACGCTATATACTTCACCGCTTTTTTTCCTGAAAGTAAAAATGGCAGTTTTATAAACTTTGGAGGTGATAATTTCATCAACCTTTTTCATCGAAGCACAGGCAATTTCATATTCTTCGTCTTTATACTTAATTTTTAGCAGCTGATCGCCAACACTTATTTTATCACTAAAATAAGCAGAACTTCCGGGCATGATATCATCAACAATTACTTCGTCTTTATCCGACACTGATACATAAAGCCCAAAAGTCAGGTTGTCGGAACTAACCGTTGAGAAAAATTCCGATTTATCGTTTTCTGAAAAATATTCGGTGTGTGGATCAAAATAAGAACAAAAGACAGAATAAAAAACAGCATTAAATTCATCTTCTGACATTTGGTAGCTTTCCGTTTTGCATTCGTACCTGTCAAAAACCTTACGTTTGTTGTCGGTTGCAAGCTTATCAAAATTGGCAATCAGGGAATCTTTATTGGTACTCAATTCGGCCACATCGCGCAAAACATTGAATAGGATTCTCTTTTTATAAATGCGTTTTAATTCGGCTTCATTGGCTGCATAAGGGAAAGGTTTTCTGGAAAACATTCCTTTTTCCTCGCTTGAAAAAGGAAAATCTTCGCTTTTTAATTCAGCAATAATAGCGGAATAACGTGTAATTGTTTTTGAGTAAGCGGTATAAAAATCGTGAAGAAAAGTGCAATCGTGTGAATTGATATGATCATCAATCTGATATTCATGTTTCTTTAACTCATTAATTTCAGGAGCAATGAATAAGCGATTTTCTTCATCCAGCCGACTTAAAAATGTTTTGAAGGCGTAAACAGATAAACTATCGTCAATTGGTTTTGGACGATAATGGTTCTCCTGAATTAATGCATTGATGCTCGTTAAGGTTTCACAAGGATTTTTCTCTATTTGACCCAATGTCAAAAGAGGAAACAATAGCACTAATGGCAAAAGATTTTTCACGCAATATCATTTTTTGTAGAAAGGCATTTTTACCACTTTGGCAGCGACTTTATTGTTGCGAATCTGAATAAAGATTTCACTGTCGAAGGCCGAAAATCCGGTTTTTACATAACCCATTCCGATGCCTTTCTGCAAAGATGGTGCCATCGTTCCGGAAGTCACAATCCCGATATTATTGCCATCAGCATCCACAATTTCATAATCGTGACGCGGAATGCCTCTTTCGGTTAATTC
>JAZKCP010000057.1:0-5381 GCA_040388035.1 Bacteroidota bacterium
ATATCGTTTACTACATGAGGACACAGCACAATTTATTTGTGGGTGAAAGCACTGCAGAAAAAATCAAAATTACAATCGGAGCGGCTACTGATGATTTAGAAACACCGCCAGATGATATGTCAGTTCAGGGTCGAGATTTATTAACTGGTAAACCAAAACAGGTTGAAGTCTCTTATAGAGAAATTTCAAAAGCATTGGATAAATCAATACAACGTATAGAAGATGCTATCATGGAAACCTTATCGCAAACACCGCCGGAATTAGCTGCGGATATTTACAACACAGGTATTTATCTTGCCGGTGGAGGTTCGATGTTGAGAGGATTGGATAAGCGTATTTCCCAAAAAACAGATTTACCGGTATATATTGCAGAAGATCCACTAAGAGCTGTTGTTAGGGGAACGGGAATGGCACTTAAAAACATCCCAAAATTCAGAAGCATACTTATAAAATAGTACTTTTTGTGGAGACACTGGACACTTTTTACTGAACACTGAACACTAGAAAAAAATGCAGCAAATATTTAATTTTGTACTTAAAAACAGTAATCGCTTACTGTTTTTGCTGCTTTTGGTATTATCGTTTTTGCTCACAATCCAGTCGCATTCCTATCATAAAAGTAAAATCATAAGTTCGGCCAATTTCTTTACCGGAGGGATTTATGAAAAGGTAAATAACGTTGATGAGTATTTTGGCTTAAGAGAGCAGAATGAAGAATTGGCTCAGGAAAATGCCAGATTGAAATCGCTGTTATTCAATCAAAAAGACACCACAAAGCTTCCGCAAATTGATTCCATCAAAGGTGTAAAGAAAACAGACATTATTGTTTCCAAAGTAATCCACAATTCCTATAGCATTCTGGAAAATTATATTACAATAAACAATGGCCAGGCTTCAGGCATTAAACCTAATATGGGTGTAATTAACAGCGCCGGAATTGTTGGGATTATAGATAAAACCTCAAAAAACTACTCCACTATCATCAGTGTTCTGAATGTAAAATCGCAAATCAATGCCAAAATCAAAAAATCCAATCACTTTGGTTCTTTGGTTTGGAATGGGAAAAGCACAGGTTTTGTTCAGTTGATAGACGTTCCTAGGTTAGCCGGAGTCCGCAAAGGTGATACCATTGTAACCGGTGGTCAATCTATCATATTCCCGGAAAATATTGGAATCGGAACTATAGACAAAGTTTACATTGACAACGAAACCAATTATTACACGTTAGACATCAGGCTGTTCAATGACATGACCAATTTAGGGCATGTTTACATTATCAAAAATAAAGATGCCGAGGAGATTATCAATTTAGAAAATCAAAGCAAGAAAGATGAATAGTGCCTTGTTAGGAAATATTGCGCGTTTTATTTTGTTGCTTGCAGCACAGATTCTGATATTCAACAGAATTGATCTTTTTGGCTTTATCAATCCGTTTCCTTATGTGCTTTTTATTATTCTATTCCCTGTAAATGGTAATAAAACAGGGTTGTTGGTTTCTAGTTTTTTCTTAGGTTTACTCATGGATATGTTTTGGAATTCCGGCGGAGTCCATGCTGCGGCCTGTTTGGTACTTGCTTATTATAGGCCTGCTATTTTTAAATTTTCTTTTGGTTTGAGCTATGAATATCAAACTGTCAGACTCAACGATGTTCTGACGCCGGAACGGTTTTCATTTATACTGATTGCCGTGGTACTTCATCACCTTATATTGTTTGTTTTGGAAGTTTTCAAAGTGAGTTTCCTTTGGGATATTTTAGTCAGGACAGTATTAAGCACAATCTTTACAATCATCACTTGTATTATTATTATTTATATTATTAAGCCAAGTAAGCGATGAGAAAGGTTTTGTTGCCCACAATAATTTTTATCTGCTCCATTTTACTTGTTTTACGTCTCTTTTATTTACAGGTAATTGATGATACCCTCAAATTAAAATCGGATAATAACGCCATTAAAATAGCTTATGATTATCCCGAACGCGGCTATATTTATGACAGATATGGCAAGCTTTTAGTGGCTAATCAACCTTCTTATGATATCATGGTTATCCCTAGAGAGGTTAAGAACATCGACGTGAATGAATTTTGCTCCTTATTAAAAATCACCAAAGAAGATTATGAAAAAAAAATAGCGAAAGCAACGGTTTATAGTCCAAGGCTTCCGTCTGTTTTTCTATCGCAACTCAATAAAAAAGAGTATGCAGCTTTTCAGGAGATTCAAAGAAAATTTGTTGGTTTTTACATTCAAAAACGTGCTTTAAGAGATTATCAGGTTGCTTTTGGCGCCAATGTTTTTGGGTTTATCACTCAGGTGAATGATAAAATTATTGAAAAAAACAAATATTATAACAGTGGTGATTTAATTGGAAGACAAGGTGTTGAAGAAAGTTATGAGGATTTTTTGCGAGGTGTTAAAGGTGTAAAATATATTCAAAAGGATAAGTACAATCGTGACATTGGTTCTTATAAGGAAGGCAAATTTGATACTATTTCCGTTCAGGGAAGCGATATAAATTTGAGTATTGATGCTGAGCTTCAAAAATATGGAGAGGAATTGATGATCAATAAACGTGGTGGAATTGTAGCCATTGAACCAAAAACCGGAGAGATTTTAGCTTTAGTAACTGCTCCGTCTTATGACCCTGCAATTCTGGTAGGCAGGCAACGATCCAAAAACTATACTACTTTATATAAAGACTCCATTGCAAAACCACTATATGACAGAGGATTATTGGCAGAATATACGCCAGGTTCGCCATTTAAAATCCTAACAGGCTTAGTCGCCTTGCAGGAAGGAGCAATTGATGAGACCACCGCTTTCGTTTGCAGACACGGGTTTAGTTATGCACCGGGACGTTTTATGAAATGCCACTGTCATGGAGGCTCTATCCAATTTCACAGAGGAATTTACGAATCCTGCAATACGTTCTTTTCGAGCTCTTATATGAAAACTATTGATAAATATAACAATCCTCCCAAAGGTGTTGATGTATGGAGTAATCACTTGAAAAGTTTTGGCTTAGGACAGTTTATGGGCTATGATTTACCAACAGGAAAAAAGGGCAATTTACCCACTTCAAAAACATACAAAAAAATGTATCCGGGTTGGGGTTGGTCCAGTAAAACAATCGTTTCGAATGCCATTGGCCAGGGAGAGGTCTTAATGACTCCTATTCAATTGGCAAATATGATTGCCATCGTTGCCAATCGCGGTTATTATTACACACCTCACATCATCAAAAAAATCAAAGGACATGCTATTGATAAGAAATTTACAACCAAGCATGTAACTACGGTCGATAAGAAATATTTCGAACCTATGATTAACGGACTATTTGACGTTTATAATTTGGGTACCGCACATGGTTTAAATGTGGAAGGCATTGACATTTGTGGAAAAACAGGAACCGCTGAAAATTTTGCGAAAATTAATGGCAAAAGAGTAAAACTTCAGGATCACTCTATTTTCGTCGCTTTTGCACCAAAGGATAATCCAAAAATTGCTATTGCCGTTTTTGTGGAAAACGGATACTGGGGAGCACGTTGGGCCGGACCAATTACGAGTTTGATGATTGAGAAATATATCAAAAGGAAAATTACAAGAACCGATTTAGAAAAACGAATGTTGGAAGGAAGTCTTCAGGGTGAATACAATAAGTATTTAGCAAACCCAATTGTGGACACTTTGATCAAATCAAAAATTGATGGTCCTGCAAAACCAATTATGGTAAAACCGGAGGTTAAAGCTGTAAAACCACAAATTAAAGTAAAGGATACATCAGAACCCGAGCGTAAGCGAACTGGCGAAGCAAATTAATTCCAACGGAAAATGAAAAATCAAAGTGTAACAAATAATTTAGATTGGATAAGTATCGTTATCTACATTGTCCTGGTGATAATGGGTTGGCTGAATATCTATTCGTCTTCATTATCTTCGATAGAGCAGGAAACTTCGATTTTTGACTTCACCCAAATTTATGGTAAGCAATTCATGTTTATCACACTTACAATTCCTCTGGTATTTGTCGTGCTGTCTGTTGACGGAAAGTTTTATGAAAAATTTTCCAGTGTTATTTATGTTGTCGGATTACTATCATTAGCTGGTTTATTTGTCTTTGGAAAAACGGTAAAAGGCCAAGCCAACTGGTACTCATTTGGCGCCTTTGGTTTACAGCCATCCGAGTTTGTAAAAGCCGCAACTGCTTTGGCTTTAGCAAAATATCTAAGTGACGTTCAGGTCAATTTAAAAGATTTGAACAGGCAGATACAAGTATTGGGAATCCTTTTCCTGCCGATATTATTAATTGCTCCTCATGATCCTGGAAGTGCCTTAATTTATAGTGTTTTCATATTGGTGTTATATCGGGAAGGATTGCCTTCATGGTATGTTTGGACAGGCTTTATAGCATTGATTTTATTTGTATTAGCCTTAATGGTAAAACCTTTAGTCTTGACCGGAATTGCTTTAGCCGTAATCCTTTTTATATATTATAGAAGTCGGATAATAAACAGAAATTGGATTTTAAGCGCCATGATATTTGTGACAATTGGCGGCTTTGTTTATTCAGTAGATTATGTTTTTGAAAACGTTTTTAAACAACACCACAGAGATCGATTCAATATCTTATTGGGAAAAGAAGTCGATATGAAAGGGATTGGATACAACACTAATCAATCTGAAATTGCTTTGGGTTCTGGCGGTTGGTTTGGTAAAGGATATCTTGAAGGGACACAAACTAAAGGCGGTTTTGTACCCGAACAACATACAGATTATATTTTTACCACTGTTGGTGAAGAATGGGGGTTTTTGGGCTGTATTTTTGTCATTTTGCTTTTCCTTTGTTTGATAATGCGGATTATCTATTTGGCCGAAAGGCAAAAAACTAAGTTTAGCCGAGTCTATGGATATTGTGTTGCAGGAATTTTGTTTATCCACTTTTTTGTAAATATAGCCATGGTAGCTGGTATATTTCCAACCATAGGTGTTCCGCTGCCATTCTTCTCTTATGGTGGTTCTGGTTTGTGGGGTTTTACCATCTTATTATTTATCTTTCTAAAAATGGATGCGAATAAAGTGAATGAATGGTAATAGCGGAACAGTTCTTGTAAATAGGGTATTACAAAAAATACTAAATTATGAAAACAAAATTTACACTCTTATCATTACTTTTATTTACCGGTATTGCATTATCGGCCCAAACTGTAACGGATACCATTTCCAAAACAACAGATTCAATTGCCTTAAAGCAAATTAATATTGATTTGAACGCGGCAAGCAATCCGGCATCACTCACTCCCGAGCAGGCTGCTGACCTTCAGAAAAATGCTTTAGAAAAGCAAAAGGAAGCCGAACAAATGAAAGCTAAAAATGAAAAAATAGCT